>CAYZYG010000251.1:0-2625 GCA_964481395.1 uncultured Vicinamibacterales bacterium | reverse complement strand
CGCCGGCGGCGTCCCCGGCATCTCCAAGATCTCGGTCCAGACGGGCACGAGCCACGGCGGCGTGGTGCTGCCCGATGGCACGCTGGCCCAGGTGAAGGTGGACTTCGACACGCTGCGCGAGTTGAGCCGCGTGGCCCGCGAATCGTACGGCCTGGGCGGCGCGGTGCAGCACGGCGCGTCCACGCTGCCGCCGAGCGCCTTCAACAAGTTCCCGGAGATAGGCACGGTCGAAATCCATCTGGCGACCAACTTCCAGAACATCGTCTTCGACTACCTGCCCAAGGAAGTGGTGGACGAGGCCTACACCTGGCTGCGCGAGAACCACAAGGACGAGTGGAAGCCGGGCAAGACGGACGAGCAGAGCCTCTACTCCGCCCGCAAGCGGGCCATCGGCCAGTTCAAGGAGCAGTGGTGGACGCTGGAGGAGGCCCAGTTGGCCGAGATCAGCGGTGTGTTGCAGGAGCAGTTCGAGTTCCTGTTCGACCAGCTCAACGTCAAGGGCACGCGCGACGTGGTCGAGCACACGACTACCCGCGTCGTCATCCACCAGCCGCGCCCGGCCGAGGCCGTGGCCGCTGTGGCGGCTGAGGATGTGAAAGACCTCGCCGACTGATAAAAAGGCTCACGCAAAGAGCGCAAAGAAGCAAAGGACGCAAAGAAAGAGATTCTCTTGGCGTTCTTTGCTTCTTTGCGCTCTTTGTGTAAGCTTCCTCGCCTGCCGCTCCTAGTACCCCTCTTCTCGGTTGACCAGGTTGAACAGCGTCTCTCCGGCCAGATAGCGCCGCAGGTTGGTCGCGAACAGGTCAACCGCCCGCTCGTCGTACTGCTGCGTGAACCCGCTGACGTGGGGCGTCAGGATGACGTTGGGCATGGCCCATAGCGGGCTGCTCTCCGGCAGCGGCTCCGTCTCGAACACGTCCAGCCCCGCCCCGCCGAGCCAGCCATGCTTCAGCGCCTTGATCAGGTGTTCCTCGTGGATAAGCTCGCCGCGGCCGACGTTGATCAGGTAGGCTGTCGGCTTCATCTCGCGCAGGACGGTCTCATCGAAGAAGTGGCGCGTGCGCGGCGTCAGGGGCGTGGTGATGACCACGTAATCGCACTGGGCCACCATCGAGCGCGTGGCCTCGGGTGGGTAGATGCGCGTGGGCAGTTCGCCCGTCGGGTCGCCGAAGCCGGGCAGCAGGTAGCCGGTGTCCTGGGTGTGGCGGGCGTCGCGCTTGGTGACCAGGATGGTCATGTTGAAGCCCTTCGCCAGCCGGGCCACCTCGCGGCCGATGCTGCCGTAGCCGATGATGCCCAGCGTGCGCCCGGCCAGCTCGTCGGGCACGAAAGTGTCCCAGCGGTTGGTGGGCCACTTGCCCACCTGCTGGGCGCGCAGCCAGCTGGGCACGCGGTGGGCCCAGGCGAGCAGTTGGGCCATGACGTATTGGCCGATGTTGGGCGCGTGGATGCCGCTGGCGCCGGTGATGGCGACCTCGTCCTGTTCCCAGAGCGGCGTGCCCACCAGCCCGTCAATGCCTGCCCAATGGCAGTGCAGCCAGCGCAGCGCGGGGGCCTGCTCCGGCCGGGGCAGGCGGTTGGTGGTGTAGAGGATTTCCGCCTCAGTGGTCAGGTGGTCGGGCCAGCCGGCGCTGGGCAGCGACAGACGCTCGACAGTCACCTCGGTCGAGACGGCGGCAATGCGCTCCACCAGGGGGTCGGGAATGGGGGCGGTCACCAGGATGTGTTTCTTCACTGGAAAAACTCCTGCAAGATGGATAGAAACTCGGTTTCTTCTGAGAAACCAAGTTTCTAATTCTACCTGCAACTTTGCCATTTGCCCGGCGTATAGCTTCTCAGAGATAGGGATACACTGAGTGGAGGTATCAAAATGAATGAAAAGCGTCTGATCCGTTCCCGCGATGATCGCATGTTGTTCGGCGTTTGCGCCGGTGTGGCCCACTACCTGAACATCGATCCGGTCATCGTCCGCCTGGTGGCCGTTCTCCTGACCCTGTGGAACGGCGTCGGCCTGCTGGTCTACCTTGTGTTGGCGCTGGTCATGCCCCAGGAGCCGGCCGTGGCCCCAAAGGCCAACGCCTTCGACGACGACGAGATCGTCATCAAGGGTAGCTAAACCTTGTTGCTTACCGGCTCGCCCGGCGCGGCCCGTCCGTCGGAATTCATCCGTACTGGTAGGGCGACGGCCGCGCCGGGCGCCATTCATTCGGCTTTCTTCTGGCGTTAATTTCTATCGTTTTCCAATCTCCTGCCGCCAGATGAAGCGCGAAACGGCCGAACCCGCAAGGTTCGGCCGTTTCCTTATATTAAGACTAGCCCGCTGATAACGCTGATTTAGGCGCTGATTCCCGCGGATAAGAGTCTTGGTCTCTTATCCGCGTCAATCAGCGTCCGAATCAGCGACATCAGCGGGCTATTCTTCACCATTGCCCATAGACCTGCCCTCGCTATACTTACGTGTCGCAACGCGACACTGCATAGGAAGGACAGGGACATGACATTGGTAATGAAATTCGGCGGGACGTCGGTCGGCAGCGCGGACGCCATGCGCGAGACGACCGACCTCATCCTGCAAGCCCGCGACACCTGGGGCGACGTGGCCGTCATCGCCTCGGCCATGGGGTC
>CAYZYG010000250.1:0-2657 GCA_964481395.1 uncultured Vicinamibacterales bacterium | reverse complement strand
AGTTGTTGCCGTTGCCCTTGTTCGCGAGCTGCTCCATCAGCTCGTCCTTGTAGTTCCCCATCCCGAACCCGATGGTCGACAGCGTCACGCCCTCCTTCACGTGGCCCTTGATGGTCGCGAGGATCGCCTCGTGGCTGGTGCGGCCGACGTTCGCGTCGCCGTCCGACAGCACGATCACGCGGCTGATCGCGTTCGGGCGCAGGCCCTTCGCGGCCTGCTCGTAGGCGAGCTGGATGCCGTCACCCATCGCCGTCGAGCCGCCGGCCCCGAGGTCCTCGATCGCGGCGAGGATCTGGCCGCGGCGCTCGAGGCCCGTCGGCGGCAGCACGACGCGCGTGCGGCCCGCGTACGTGACGAGCGAGACCGTGTCGCCGTCCTTGAGGTTGTCGACGAGGATCCGCAGCGAGCGCTTCGCGAGCGGCAGCTTGTCGGGGCTCGCCATCGAGCCCGACACGTCGACCAGGAACACCAGGTTCGCCGGCTTGCGCTCCGCGACCGCGAGCGGCTTCGTGCTGACGCCGACCCGCAGGACGTGGCGGCCGGCCGCGAACGGGGACGGCGCGAGATCGGACGTCACCGAGAACGGCTGGCCGGCGGCCGGCGCCGCGTAGCCGTACTTGAAGTAGTTGACGAGCTCCTCGACGCGCACCGCCGCGGTCGGCGGCAGCGTGCCCTCGACGAGCTTGCGCCGCATGATCGTGTAGCTCGCGGTGTCGACGTCGGCGGCGAACGTCGACAGGTGATCCTTGGCCGCGGCCGTCCACGCGTGCTTGCCGTGGTCCTTGTAGCCCTCGCTGCTGGTGGGCTCGGCCGCGAGGATGCCGCCGCGGCCGCGCATGCCGCCGCGCCCGCCATAGCCATAGCCGGTCCCGGTCCCGGCGCCGTGCCCGATCGTCCCGTAGCGGCCCGACCCGATCGTGCCCCACCCGGTGCCGCCGCCGCCGGGCCCCGTCCCCGACGCGCCGAGGACGCCGCCGTGCTGGGCCGCCTCGACTGCCTGCTGGCGCGCGAGCGCCGGATCCGCTGCGTTCGCCTGCAGCTCGTCCTGGCCCTCGGTCTTGCCGAGCTTGCCCTCGTCGAGCGCCATCGCGATGCGGTGGTCGGACGTGGCCTCCTCCTCGGGGGGAGGTACCTCGTCGTGGGTGACGGTGGGCGTCGGGGGTGGGGCGGGCGGCCGGTCGGCGGACTTGCAGGCGGTGACGACGAGCGTGGCGAGCAGGACGCGAGCGAGCGTGCGGCGCATGTCCCCCGAGACACGCGAACGGCGGCGCGAGTTCCGCGGAACTCGCGCGCGGCTGCGGTGTCAGAACGCCACCCGGTCCGCTCACGCACCAGGCGCGGAGCGCTTCGCGGCGAGCGCGAGCGCGATCCCGCCGACGATCAGCGCGGTCGCGATCGCGAGCCGCAGCGTGACCGGCTCGTGGAGCACGAGTGCGCCCGACGCCGCCGCGAGCACCGGGACCGCGAGCTGCACGATCGCCGCGCGCACCGCCGCGAGTGAGGGCAGGGCGGCGTACCACAGCGTGTAGCCGATGCCCGACGCGAGCGCGCCCGAGGCCGCGGCCAGCGCGATGCCGCGCGGCTCGGCATGCCCGCCCGCGAGCGGGATCGCGAGCAGCAGCAGCGCCGCCATCGGGACCGCGCGCACGAAGTTGTCGGCGGTCGCGGCGAGTGGGCGTGCGGCGCCGCGGCCGCGGAGCGAGTAGACACCCCAGCTCGCGCCCGCGATCGCCATCAGCCCGGCGCCGATCGGATCGGGGGCGGCGAGGCCGGGCAAGACGAGCACGACGAGGCCCGCGATCGCGATCGCGAAGCCGAGCCACTCGATCGCGCGCGGCCGCTCGCCCCGCGCGACGCCGGCGCCGATCATCGTCACCTGCACCGCCGCGAACAGGATCAGCGCGCCGGTCGCGGTGACGAGCCGCAGGTACGCGAACGAGAACGCGGCGGCATACGCGAACAGCGCGGCCGCCGACGCCCAGCTCCCTGCGCGCTGGCCGCGTGCGATCACGATCAGCACGGCCGCGCCCGCCGCGATGCGGATCGCCGTGAAGCTCGCCGCGTCGATCGAGCCGGCGCCGAGGGCGGCGCGGCACAGCAGCGAGTTCGCCGCGAACCCGACGAGCGCGAGCACCACGAGCCCGGCGACGGCGAGTCGTGTCACGGGTCACAGCGTAAAGGAAGGATCGGCGCGAGGCGCGGCCCGGAGCGCGCTGATCGAAGTACTTCGGTAAGCGCCCGTCGAGAATTTTTGCGCCGGCTGTGCGCACCGCCTACGATTTCGGTGCCGTGACACGACTCGCATACCTGGGCCCCCTCCTGTTCGTGGTCGGTTGCGCGTCGCCGCTCTCGGCCGTGCGCGACGAGAACCGACGCCTCCAGCAGACCGTCGGCGATCTGCGCGAAGACCGCCGCCTGCAGGACCGCAAGCTCCGCGATCTCCAGCGCCAGCTCGACGAGCTGCGCGCGAAGGTCGCGACCAGCGTGATCGACGGCGGCATGCCGCCGAGCCTGCCCGTCGAGGTCGCGGCGCCCGCGCCGGCACCGACGACGTCGCGCGTCGTCGGCATGACCGACGACGGCTACGAGATCGTGTACGAGGGCGATGCCGCCGCCGGCCGCGTCGCCGTGCCCGAGAGCGTGGAGCCGGTGCGCCG
>CAYZYG010000249.1:0-2680 GCA_964481395.1 uncultured Vicinamibacterales bacterium | reverse complement strand
GAGCAGCGCTCGCAGCGGCGCCTCGCGGCGCGCACTCAGCGCCAGTCGCGCGCCGAGCGCGCCCAGTCGGCGCGCGAGCGCGGCGCCGATGCCGCTGGACGCGCCGACGATCCAGACACGGCGTCCCCTCCAGTCGCGCAGCGGTTCGTTCAGCGGAGCGAAGAGCCGACGGCGCGCTCGCGCGCGCGCGCCGTCGGCCGGGACGCCGGGCATCGCGCTGCTCACGATCGCCGCGAGAACGACAGCGTGACTTCGCCGAGCCGCACGCCGAACTTGCTCATCACCGCGCGGTTCAGCATCACGCGTTCGTCGACCAGGTACATCCAGTCGTCCATGTCGACGTGCCAGGTGCGCCCGTCCACCGGCAGCGCCAGCGTGTAGCGCCAGTGGAACGCGTTGCCGGCCACAGTGCCCGTCGCCTCGCCGACGACGTCGTCGGCGGTGCCACGCCAGCGTCCGGGTCCGTCGCGTCGCAGCGTCCAGACGCGCCGGCTGGTACTGCCGTCGGAGTAGCGGAACGATTCGTCGAGCTGGCCGACGTCGCCTTGCCAGCTGCAGCGGATCTCGACGACGAAGCGACGAACCACCTTGCCGCTGCGGTCCTGGAACACGCCCCAGGCATCGACGGTGCCGTCGAAGTAGCGCCTGAGGTCCAGCGCCGGACGTTCGTCGCGATAGGCGGCGGGCTCGACCGCGGCGCAGCCGGCCAGCGCCAGCGCGCCGCCCGCCGCCAGCAGCCAGCGCCGGCGCGACGGCGCGGAAACCCGCGCGGACAGACCGGGGGCCGGTGGCGTGGCTGGGTTCATCGTGGGGATTCCTCCTCGGGTTCGCTTTGCGGCAGCGGCGACAGCAGCAGTACCGCGCCGGCGGCCAGCTTCAGCGCGCCGGGCAGCGCCGCGTAGGCCAGGGCCAGCGCCAGCGTCGCGTCGGGACCCGCGCCCGGCCGATACCCGGTCGCTGCGAGCAGCGGCAGGCCGAGGCCGGCGGCAGCTGCGAGATTGAGCTTCGTCGCGAGGTTCCAGACGCCGAAGTAGGCGCCCTCGTGGCGCCCGCGGTCGCCATTGGCGTGAATGACCGAGGCGAGCAGCGCCGGCGGCATCGCGAGATCGGCGCCCAGCGCGAGCCCGGTGAGCACGCAGACGAGCCAGAATGCGGCCACGTCGCGCGGCCCGAGCCCCAGCGTCGCGGCGAACGCGACGACCGCGAAAGCCATCCCGAGCAGCCACGCGTTGCGCAGCCCGACGCGTGCGGCCAGCGCGATCCACAGCGGCATCCCGGCGGCGCCCGCGAGGAAGTAGCTCACGAGGAACAGCGGCACCTGTGCCTCGGCATGCAGCACGTCGCGCACGAAGAACAGCAGCAGCGTCGCGGGAATCGCCGTCGCGATTCCGTTCAGCACGAATGCCGCGAGCAGCCAGCGGAACGCCCCGTTCGCCAGCACGGTGCGCCAGCGCAGGCGCCACGACGGGGCGGCAGGCCGATCGATGCCGCTGGGCGCCCAGCGCAGCAGCAGTGCCGCGACCGCGGCGAGCAAAGCGAACGCGAAGGCGAGCACGGGCGCGTGCTCGGGCGTGAGCAGCGCGGCGGCGGCGACCACCCCGACGAGCCCGAACGCTTCGCGGGTTCCGGCGACGCGGGCCTGTTGGCGCTCGCCGACGCCGATCTGCGCGCCCCAGGACTGGTAGGCGATCGTGGCCGCCGAGTATGCGAGGTAGGTGACGATCGAGGTCGCGGCGAGCCAGCCGGCGAGTTGCCCATCGGATGCGCCCCGCGGGGGTGCGAGCATTGCCCAGAAGCCGAGCGCGAGCACCGGCAGCGCGGCCCGGATCCAGTGGCGGGGAGTCCAGCGATTGCGCGCGCCGTCGACCGATGCGCCGATCAGCGGGTCGGCGAGCGCATCGACGAGCCGCGCGACGAACAGCACCGCGCCGACGATCGCCAGCTCGAGCCCGAGCGACTGGCCGTACAGGCTCGGCAACAGCACGAACAGCGGCAGCTCGAGCAGCGCCAGCGGCAGGCGCAGCGATGCGTACGCCGCCAGGCCCGTGGTCGAGGGCGCGGCCGTCATTGCAGTCCCGGTGATTGCCCCGGGCCGCGCGCGTGCGCGGTCGCGCCCAGCAGTGCTTCGCGCAGCTGCGGTGCCGCGGTTCGAGCGTCGAGCCAGATGCCGAAGAACGCGCGCGCGAAGGCCGGGTCCGCGACGCTGCCGATCGGCCGCTCGTTCAGGAAGAAGCGGGTGCCGGCCCGGGGATCGAAGACCCCGGCGATCCGGTCGCCGTCGCGCACGTCCGGGAAGATGGCGGCCATCCGCTCGAGCCAGTCGATGCGCTGGCCCTCGGTCGCGGCGAGCCCCAATCGCGCGATCTCGGCCGCGCTGCGCTCGGCGATCGCCGCACCCGACAGCGATCGCGCATAGCTGATCTCCAGCGCGAACGCGTCGTCACCGATGCGCTCAGGGTCGAGGCCGCGCGGGCCGACCCACAGCCGGGCATCGTAGATGCGCAGTCCGAACCAGCGCAACGTGCCTTCGCCGGCGAGGCGAGCCGCGGGCAGCGAGGCGCGGATCGGGGCGGGTGCGGCCGAGCGGGAATCGGGCGCCGTCTGCCCGGCCTGGATCGCCGCGAAGGCAGGCGCACGCGCCGGCGCGTCGAACCAGGTCCCCGCGGCCCGCGCGGGCGTG
>CAYZYG010000248.1:0-2723 GCA_964481395.1 uncultured Vicinamibacterales bacterium | reverse complement strand
GGCTGAGTTATAATATTTAAACCCTGAATCAACAGCAACTCTCAATGGTTCATAATAAGCTGAAATTCCATAATAGAACCCGAGCCAGCCTGATGCCAATACATTGGCAAAATAATTGCCTTGAATGACCAGGTTCTGTAACTGTTCCACTTCATTGCTGTCCAAATTTCCTATAAATCTATAGTCCTCATAAGCTGGCAACAGTATGTCGATCAGTGATTCAAATGCTTCCGCTTCAGCCTGAAGCTGTGCTGAACCATTGGCTGTTGCCAGACTGTTTATCTGACTCAGATAGCCGGGAATGACGTTCAAATCTCCATTATTTATTGAAAGCAATGCAGCATCCATTCTTGCAGACACCAGTGGTATACGATCAAGCCATTTGATGGCATTTGCAATGCCGGAAGTATCGTTAAGCTGATGGAATGAACTCATTGCATGAGACAAAGAGATTTTTTCATGCCGGATCTCAGAACTCCTTTTTACAAGTTCATACCGCAATCCTGAAGAGGGAATTTCCAGGTTCTGCAAACTATCCCTCATTTGTGTAGTAATACCAAGGGATGTATCCTGTAATATATTGTAAAATGTTTCGTCTAATAAAACCAATGGATTCATACAAACAAGGTCAAATCTCTCCTGACCGGTGAATAGGTCATCTCTATACCAAATCTCTGTCATAAGATCAGAACTTACATTTGGGTTCAGGCCCTGAACCTGGGTCAATAGAGAAGCTGCATTCTGAGTGGTGGCTTGCTGAACTTCAGCTATCCAATAAGTCGTCTGAGCTCCATCCAACAGCTCATCCAGACTGTCTTGTACATCGGATTCTGTGGTCAGTAAATTGCTGTACCGCTGATCATGCACAGATTCCAGATCACATTCGGGACAAATAGGTTCTACATAACATCGTACTCCGGTTTCATCATATCGTATACGATTTACTTTATTGACTGTCTGTGGGTAATGTGTTGGTATCAATCCATTGTACCAGTATTCAATATCAGATTGATAAAGGTTGCGATAATTAAAATCCAATGGAGGGCTTGTAAAGGTATTTCCTGCAGGTTGCATATTAAAATTCTGGATCCTTTTTACCTGTGAGGAAGATTGAACATATATGTCTTCCCTGCAATTAGCAAAATCATTACAAGTGATCAATAAAGTCGGACAACCAAATTTACTTAGCTTAATACCATAATAAAGTCCGGTAAAGGTATTGTCTGATGAAATATAATTGTCCTCAAAATCATTGACATGATAGACTTCAATACCATCACTCCTTCGGGGAGAAACAGAAAAATTAATAAAATCATTGTTGCTGATCTGGAATCCGGTACCAGACCAAATAAATAATCCGGTGCTGGTGAAATTTGTTCCATAAGCTCCTGCCTTAAAATCATTATTGGTCAATCTAAAATTATTGACGCCCATGGTCCAAACACCATAGTAAAATTTTTCAAAGATATTGTTGTCAATATAAAATGTGTTCAAATTTCCAGAAGCTTTTATTCCGTAATAAAATCCACTGATTTTAGGACTGTTTCGAAACTGGAGGGCTGTTCCGTCTTCCAGTATAGCTGCAATAAAATTTGGGAAAATGTTTGTTTTATTTTCAATCCTGCAAATATTGAAATTTGCAATGCCATTAGCCAGAATGATCTGGTGATGATAATCACTGCCTTTGTATTGAGAATTAAGTTCGAATACGCTGTTTGAAATAAAAAGCATAACTTGCGTTCTGTTGCTACTGATCATGTCGATCCCACTCCGGTTATTATACCAAAAAGCATTATTGGTCACAACAAAAGCACGCCCACCTGCAGAAGTATATAGACCAGAATACGAATGTTCGATTATTGCATTATTGATGAGTTGAACCGTTCCCCTTCCTCCATTTTTTCCAATCTCAACCCCTTTCCAGAACGGACCTGTATCCTGGGTTCCGCCACAAGTTTTCTTCGAATTTCCAATCGTTAAGGTTCCTCCGTCGACAATAAGAGTAGCTCCTGCCTCCAAAATAATTTTACGGCTAGTGGCCATCTTGAGTTTAGCCTTTACGGTTAGTGTGATACCTGCTTTTATTAATAAGTCATAATCCATAGTGACATCAGAAGTCCAGTATGTATTAGAAGAAATGACTTCATTTCCATCTCCGGAGGCATACTGCAGCACAGGATTCAATATCATCATTTGTTTCATCCTTTCAGCCTGACCAGGTGTAAATGATTCCACGCATTCGCCATAATACGACATAATATTATGAATTGGTGGATTGTATTCGTCTCCTGCGCAAGTATTTGCAAAAGACAAACACCCATTATGATCTGATGAATCGTTATCAAACAATGAGGTCGTTTTCATACAGGTGTTCTCATCGATACCATTCCAGGGATCTGCATCTGTGTCACAGACTTTATCCCCACCATTGGTAGCGCTGGTATGATTCCTGTCAACGCATTCATTGTTCCCTCCCTGACAATTAAACGTATGCAACAAACCTAAACAATGGCCCAATTCATGAGCCACTGTTTTGAAATCGAGTCCCCCTGCATAAAAGTCAGTAGAAGGAATGAAATAAGCATCACCGCTGCCTGCATCATTAAACAAATAACCATTAATTCCGTCAGGAATAGAATGTGTATTAAAATATTGAAGCAAATTCTCTCTGGAAATGACATTATCACATAAATCCAGATTACAGGCAGGAAAATTCAAATTAA
>CAYZYG010000247.1:0-2724 GCA_964481395.1 uncultured Vicinamibacterales bacterium | reverse complement strand
AAGGTTTCTCTGCGACCACTTTGCCGCGCTCCCACACATACACGGGTGTACCGTGCACGCGGGCGGTAGCCCGGGCCACGCGACCGATGGTGTCCGCGCGCCGAACGCCGACTGAATCGCGCCGGGCTTCCTGACGTCGCACAAACTGCCAACGTCCGCAGCGCAGTCTGTTGCAGATTCTGCCACCTGCCGGCCGGCGCACCTTTCTACGAGACCGAATTCGGACACGTGCGCGGGCGAAACGCCCAGGCCTGAATCCTGCATGGCCCAGTCATGCATTTTGGCTGCTCAGTAAAATCCGTTATCACTAGTGATATCATGTATGGGCAAGATCAGGCGCGGCGGATTCGTGTTCCTGTGTTGGCGCGGGGATCACACGTCCCGTCACGTGCATGCGTACCGCGATGGTCGCCTCCTGCTGAAGTGGGACCTCGAGCGAGGCACGGCCATGCGGGGCAAGCCTACGGCGAAGCTCCTCCGCCTCATTCGCCAGCTGGATGCCGAGGGCCGGCTATGAAGATCCACGCGGTCGAGACGAACAACCATCGGAAGGCATTTGCGGTGACCATCGGAACGGCCTCGTACTGGTATCCCTACGCACGTGTTGCTCCGGCGCCACGCGCCGACGACGCTATCGCTTCTGTCGTCATCGACCCTGAGCTTGGGCGGGAGGCGTTCACCTACACACTGGCCTCCGGGGCTGAGGGTTCGGTGCACGTCGAGCAGGTCCTCGACTACAACCGTGATCCCGGGTATCTGCGGGATCTGCTGCTCTACGAACTGACGCTCGAAGCGCAGCGCCGCGTGGCCGCCAGCCTCCTGTCGAAACGTGAACTGATCCGACGGATGCGCACGTCGCCCCGCCAGTTCTATCGCCTGCTCGACCAGACCTGCACGGGGAAGTCGATCGACCAGATGGTCAAGCTCCTGGCGGTGCTGGAGTGCCGCGTCCAGATGCACGTGCGGAGTCGCGCGTCCCGTCCCTCGGTCAAGCGTCAGCGGATCGGGGCAGGCGGTCCACCACGACGGGCGTCACGCCACCATGGATGAGCCGCGGGTGGCACGGAACTTTCCTTGCCTTCCCGTCCGGACGATGCCATCGTCGTCACCCGAGGCGCCTCGGGACGACTCTGAATTCGGACCGGGATGCGGCTCGACCGGAGGCCGCCATGGGCATGTTCGACACGATCGTGTGCCGCTACCCGCTGCCGCACCATCAGGACGCGGAGTTCCAGACCAAGGACCTCGCGGCGATCGCGCTCGGCGAGCATTTTGTGTCGGGTCTGCTGGACGAGTACGAGATTACCGCAGACGGGCGATTGCGTCGCCATGTGCACGAACGCGAGTGGACCGAGGACCCGGAGGCGTTGATCGGCGGGTACCTGCGATCGGTGAGGGACTGGTGGGAAGACGTGCCCGATGCACACGGCGACGTCACGATGTACACCAGCGAGGGTCGGGCGCGGCGCGGGCCCGCGAATGCGCGCGGTCTTTCGGTACGGGGTTCCCTCAGCGCTCCTCGTCAACGAAGTCGTCTGGATGGCCTGGCTCTGGGCGACCGACCAGTGGTCGGTGCGAACCGTCCTGCCGCTGCACCTGTGCAGCGCGATGGTCTACGTCGGATCAGCCGCGCTCGTGACGCGGAGTCAGGCGCTCTACGAACCCCTGTACTTTCTGGGCATCGGCGGGGCTGCCCAGGCGCTCATGACGCCGAACGTCGGCGCGCACGGCTTTCCCCACCTCCACTTCATCTCGTCGTTCGTGTCGCACGGCCTGATTCTCTCGGCCCCGGTGTATCTGACCATGGTCGAGGGGATGCGCCCGACCCGGGCCTCGATCGCGCGGGTGTTCGTCGTCGGCAACGTCTACCTGGTGTTCGTCGGTGTCGTGAACTGGGTCGTCGGCGGCAACTACATGTACCTGGCGCGCAAGCCGGAGACACCGACGCTGCTGGATGTGATGGGCACCTGGCCCTGGTACATCCTGGGCATGGAAGCGATCGGCATGGTCACCATGGTCATCCTGTACCTGCCGTTTGCGCTGCCCGCGGTCGGCGGACGTCGCTCACCCAGGCCGATCGGCCAACCGTAGCAGTCGACCCGGTCGCGACAGGTGTCGCAGCGACAACGTCAGGCCGGTCGGGGTCAGGCGTTTGCATCTCGCGATGAGCCACCCCTGGAGCGGTTCGGCAAGGCGATCGCCGCGGCGCTGATCAGTGGACGGTATACGGCTCGCTGAGGATGAAGGCGGCGATCTCGGCATCGAAGGCGTCGCCGTCAGGCGTCACCATCTGATAGGTCCCCTCCATCGTCCCGATCGCGGTCGAGAGCGGGCAGCCCGACGTGTAGGTGAACGACTCGCCCGGCCGCAGCACCGGTTGCTGGCCGACGACACCGGGCCCGCGCACTTCCTCGACCTGGCCGTCGCCGTCGGTGATGATCCAGTGGCGGGTGACCAGCTGCACCGTCTCCGTGCCCTCGTTGGTGATCGTGACCGTGTAGAGAAAGAACCATTGCCGCGCTGCCGGCGACGACCGCTCGGGAGAGAACTGAGACTTCACGCGAACCCGCACGCCGCGGGTGACGGCTTCTGAGGTGGACATGGTCCTTCCATCATGACAGCAGACAGGCGACAGGCGACAGGCGACAGGCGACCGGGGAAGAACAGGCGACAGGCGACCGGCGACAGGCGACAGGCGACAGGCGACCGGGGGGAACAGGCGAT
>CAYZYG010000246.1:1200-2747 GCA_964481395.1 uncultured Vicinamibacterales bacterium | reverse complement strand
AACGGCCGCGGGACGCTGGCCCCGCCCCGCACCGGCGTCGAGATCGTCGATAGTCAGGAGCGCGACGGCGTCATGTATCACACCCTGCGCGATCTGCGCAGCGGCAACCTGATCAACAACGTCACCCGCTCCTCGGCCCGCCGGCTCTGGCACTACGCCATCACTCAGGCCGAAACGGCCCCGCCCGATCTGTCGGCCGTGGCCTGGCGCACCAATGTGGCCGTGCTCAACAAGCGCCAGAAAGGAAACATGTCGCTCTACGATCTGGCCGTGCGCGCGCCGGATGGGGTTCACGTCTACTACGGCGTCACCGACAGCGGGCTGAGCGATGCCTGGCTGGCGCTGGTCGAGGAGCAAGGGCGCGAATGAGGCGCGTCGGCGTCCTGACGATCAGCGACCGCGGCGCGCGGGGCGACTATGAGGACAAGAGTGGGCCTCTGGCGGCCGAGTTGGTCGCCGAGCAGACCGCCTGGGCCGTCGCGCGGCGGGCGGTCATCCCCGACGAGTTCGACGTCATCGTGCAAACCCTGCTCGACTGGTGCGCCGACGGTCTGGACCTGATCCTGACCAGCGGCGGAACCGGTTTCGCGCCGCGCGACGTGACGCCGGAAGCGACGCGGCGGGTCATCGAGCGTGACGCGCCGGGCATCGCCGAGGCGTTGCGCGCCGCGAGCCTGGAGGTGACGCGCCACGCCATGCTCTCGCGCGCTGTGGCCGGCATACGCGGCAGCACGCTGATCATCAACCTGCCCGGCAACCCGAAAGCCGTCCGCGAGAATCTGGACGTGTTGCTGCCCGTCCTGCCCCACGCGCTGGACTTGCTGACCGGCCGGCCGGAGAGCGGCCAGGAGCACCGGGCGTTGTAGGGGCGGGTTTGAAACCCGCCCCTACCATAACCATGTACAAGCATCACTTTATCCCCACCAACGGCATCACCCTCCACACCGTCATGGCCGGGCCGCCCGACGGGCCGGTGGTCATCCTGCTCCACGGCTTCCCGGAGTTCTGGTACGGCTGGCGGCGACAGATTCCGGCATTGGCCGCGGCCGGCTTTCGCGTCTGGGTGCCCGACCAGCGCGGCTACAATCTGAGCGACAAGCCGAAGGGACTGGCCGCCTATCGCCTCGACGCGCTGGCCGCCGACATTCTGGGACTGATCGACGCCACGGGGCAGGAGCGCGTCTGTCTGGCCGGGCACGATTGGGGCGCGGCTGTCGCCTGGCGGCTGGCCCTGACCGCGCCGGAGCGGTTGCGCCATCTGGCGATTCTCAACGTGCCCCACCTGGCAGTGATGGGGGAGCATCTGCGAACCGACCCGGAGCAAATGCGCCGCAGCCTCTACGCCGGCTTCTTCCAGTTGCCGTGGCTACCCGAGACGCTAATGGGGGCAGCCGATTGGCGCGCGTTGAGCCAAGCGCTGAAGACCAGCAGCCTGCCCGGCACGTTCACCGATGACGACCTGGCCGAATACCGGCGGGCGTGGGCCAAGCCGGGCGCGATGACGGCCATGCTCAACTGGTATCGCGCCGCCCTGCGCCGGCCGCCGC
>CAYZYG010000246.1:0-1100 GCA_964481395.1 uncultured Vicinamibacterales bacterium | reverse complement strand
CGCGGGCGCGAGGGGCGACCGCTCGTGCCGTGGCGCAGCCGGACGCTGCTGCGGGGCGGCGCGGCGGCCGGCGCGGTGCTGTTCTCCGCAGCCACCTTGCAGCAAATGGGATTGGCCTATACGACCGCCGGCAAGGGCGGCTTCATCACCAGCCTCTACGTCGTCCTCGTCCCGCTGCTCGGTCTGGCAATCGGCTATCGTCCGACGGCGGCTACGTGGATCGGGGCCATTCTGGCCACCGTTGGCCTCTACTTCCTGACCATGCAGGGCAGCTTCCACATGCAGTGGGGCGATCTGCTGGTGCTGATGGGGGCTTTCCTGTGGGCGGCTCACATGCTGCTGCTGGGCCGCCTGTCGCCGGGGGCCGACCCGGTGAAACTGGCCTTTGTGCAGTTTATGGTCTGCGCCGCGCTCAGCGCCGCCGCCGCGCTGCTGACTGAGACGATCAGCGCCGCCGATCTGCGATTGGCGATGGGGGCCATCCTCTTCGCGGGCGTTCTGTCCGTGGGCGTCGGCTACACCTTGCAGGTCATCGCCCAGCGCCACGCGCCGCCGGCCGACGTGGCCATCATCCTGAGCCTGGAGGCGGTCTTCGCCGTTGTGGGCGGTTGGCTACTGCTGGGCGAGCAACTCAGCCCACGCGGCCTGCTCGGTTGCGCCCTCATGTTGGCCGGCATTCTGATCTCACAGCGGGAGGGGATCGAAGAGCCGGGGAGCAAGGGAGCGGGGGAGCAGGGGAGCATCCAACAAGCAACCAACGACTAACGACCACTGACCCACTGACCCACTACTTACTTCTTACTGACCACTATGGAGTACCCCACCGCCACACTGATTCTCAAACCAGGCCGCGAGAAGCCCGTGCAGCACCGCCACCCCTGGGTCTTCTCCGGGGCCATCGCGCGCGTGACGGGCAGCCCGCAGCCCGGCGACCTGGTCGCCATCGCCAACCACCGCGGCGCGGCGCTGGGGACGGCCTATTACAACCCGAAATCCCAGATTCAGGCGCGCATTCTCTCCTGGGACCCGGCCGAATCCATCGACGACGACTTCTGGCGCGGCCGGCTGGCGCGGGCGGTGCGGGGGCGGGCGCTGCTGGG
>CAYZYG010000245.1:0-2775 GCA_964481395.1 uncultured Vicinamibacterales bacterium | reverse complement strand
TGCGCCAGGGGCACGAAGTCCAGCTTCAGCGCCCGCGCCGCGGCCTGGATGCCCAACCCCGCGTCGGCCGCCCCGGAAGCCACGGCGGCGGCGACGGCCAGATGCGTATACTCCTCCCGTTCATAGCCACGCACGGCCGCCGGCTCAATCCTCAACCGGCTTAGCTCATAGTCCAACAGCACCCGCGTCCCCGCGCCGCGCTGCCGGTTCACCAGGCGCACGTCGGCCCGGGCCGCGTCAGGCCAGCCGCGCAGCCCTTTCGGGTTTCCCGGCGGAACCATCCATCCCTGTTCGCGCCCCACCAACATCACCAGTTTCACCGATTGTCCGGGCAGGTAGCGCTGTACGTAGCTGGTGTTGTACTCGCCCGTCTGGGGGTCGAGCAGGTGGGAGCCAGCTAGATGCGCCTCGCCCCGCCGCAGGGCCACCAACCCACCCAGGCTGCCCACGTTGGCGGAACTGAGGCGCAGCCCTTCGTACCGCTCAGCCAGAAATTGCGCCAGCAGATCCAGCGTCAGATCGTGGCTGCCGATGGCGACGATGGCGCGGGCGATGTCGCGTGGATCGCGGTAGAGGTGGACGGTCACCGTCGCGCCGGCGTCCTCCCCTTCGCTGAAGCGCGGAATGCGTACGATGCCGTCGGCGCGCACAAGCGACGTGATGACCCCCGCTCCCCGGCTGATAGGGGTGACCGTCAGCCGCTCCCCAACCTGACCGACGACCACGCGCACGTAGTCATCGTCGCCGGTGTGGGAGACGACCTTACGCGACAACACGCCTTGCAGGGTAGGGGGTCGCCACACCGGCTGCCCCTGCCAGCGCGCCAGCAGCGGCTCGACGAAAATCTCGCCGGTCAGCGCCGCGCTGACCGGATAGCCGGGCACACCGATGATCGGCGTAAAAAGCTCTCCGGTCGGCGTTTGCTGTTCGTCGTTCGTCGCTGTTCCGCGCGCGATCAGGCCCAAGATGACCGGGTGGCCCGGCCGGATGGCGACGCCGTGAACGAGCAGCCGGCCGAGCGACTCCACGACGTGGGCGGTGTAATCCTCGCTGCCGGCCGAGGAGCCGGCGTTGAGCAGAACCAGGTCGTGTCCGGCGGCCGCCTCGCGGACGGCGGCGCGGATCGCCTCCAGGTTGTCCGGCACGATGGGCCAGCGCGTCGCCACGCCGCCCCACCCCTCCACCTGGGCCGCCAGCACCAGCGAGTTGTACTCGATCATGCGCCCCGGCCCCGGCTCACCCGCCTCGGCCGGCACCAGCTCGGAGCCGGTAGGGATGACAGCCACGCGCGGCCGACGGTAGACCGACACCGTGGCGTGGCCGGAGCCGGCCAGCGCGCCCAGATCGACCGGGCGCAGGCGGTGGTTGGCCGGCAGCACCAACTCGGTGGCGACCATATCCTCGCCCATCGACCGGACGTGGTTCCAGGGCGGCACGGCGGCGCGAATCTCGATGGCGGCGCGCCCATCGGGTAGCGCCACCGGCTGGACGTGCTCGATCATGACGACCGCATTGGCCCAGGGTGGTAAGGGGTGGCCGGTGTTGACAGCTTGGGCAGAGGGGAGCGGGGGAGCAGAGGGGCGGGGGAGCCGGGGAGCGGAAGCCCCCCCATGTTCAGTCGGCATTCCCACATCTGAGGTGGTGGAGTCTGCCGATGAATGCCCCCCTGCATCCACAAGCACGAAGCGCAAGGGCGCGCTCTCCATCGCCCCCACCGTATCCTCCGCCCGCAGCGCGTAGCCATCCATGGCGCTGGCGTGGTAGTGGGGCGAGGAGAGGCGGGCCCAGACGGCGGCAGCCGTCACGCGGCCGTTGGCCGCGCTCAGCGGCACGCGCTCGGCGTCGAACGGCCCCCAGCAGCCGGCCTCGCTCAGCGCCGCGCGAAAGGCGGCCCAGGCTTCATCGAGCGGGATATCTTCAAGGTAGAACTTGCGTTGTATGGAATTATCTCCGCTCAACTGTGCATCTTCTCCAGTACCAGGAAATGGGATAGCCCCAGCACGGCCAGCGGCGTACCCTCGACCGCATAGAGCGCGCGCCGGATCGCCCCGCCCAGGCGCGGGCTGCGCCGCACGATGTTGTCGTAGCCGCCGAAGATATGACCGTAGTGTAGTTCGCGCGCCGGCAGCCCGCGAAACAGGCCGCGCAACCCACTGGCGGTGTAGGCGCGGACGTGGGGAGCCAGCCGGTTGCGTAGCGGGTTAGGCAGGTAGTTGACCAGCGGCTTGTTGCCGAAGTAGTATTCGCCGCGCCAGTAGATACCGTGCTGTTCGACGGGATACCAGCGGTTGGGCGCGAAGATGACGATGCGCCCGCCCGGTCGTGTCACGCGCACCATCTCAACCGCGCAAGCGCGGTCGTCGGCCACGTGTTCCAGCACCTCGTTGCTCAGGATAAAATCGAAGCTGTCGTCGGCGAAGGGCAGGCGCTCCCCCTCGCCCAACGCCATGCCGTCGGCGCGCGGCAGGGCGTCCACGGCCCGGTCGTGTTCCACCTCCAGGCCAATGCGCAGGCTGTCGGGATTGACGCGGCCAAACGCCTCCAGGTAAGTTCCCAGGCCCGCGCCGTTGTCGAGCAGCCGGCCGCTCAGATCGGTCCAGCGCCGGATCATGTCCAGCCGGCGATCCTGGCCGGAGCGCCAGACGTAGCCGGGTTCACCGCGCTCGGCGGCTTTGTCGGAGTGGGTCACAGTCGTCTATTCCTGACCGGTTAATTCATCGTATTTGCGCCGCACTTCCTGAATGTCCTGCCACATCAACGCCTTGGGACTGCCCG
>CAYZYG010000244.1:0-2782 GCA_964481395.1 uncultured Vicinamibacterales bacterium | reverse complement strand
GGGCAGGTGGTCGTAGGAGGAGACTTCTACTTTGACTGGTCAGGTGCGGCCTACGCCTACGTTCTCGACTACCCGTATGGCCCTACGGCCCGCGTCTCGGTGGACTCGCGAGGCAATCAGGGGTATGCCACTTCCCACTCCCCCGCCATCTCGGCCAACGGGCGGTACGTCGCTTTTGCCTCCGAGGCCATGCTGGTCGACGATGACACCAATGGCGGCGATGAGAATAGCGATATCTACGTCCATGACCGGCAGTCAGGCCAGACGACCCGCATGTCGGTGGATTCCGCCGGGGGTCAGATAAATGGCTGGGCGTGGCGGCCCACGATCTCGGGTGACGGCCGGTACGTGGCCTTTCAATCGGACTCCGACGACCTCGACGGTGGCTACCCCAACGGCCTGGACGACGTCTTCGTCCACGACCGCCAGACCGGCGAAACCCATCTCGTCTCGGCCGATGCGGCGGGCCACCCGGGCAACCACGCCTCCTGGGCCGCCGCGCTCTCGGCCAATGGGCGCTACGTGGCCTTTGCCTCCAACGCCAGCAACCTCGTCGGCGGCGACACGCAGACGTGCGAGGATGACTATTACGGCACGATCAGCTGCCCCGATATCTTCGTCCGCGACTTGCAGACGGGCCAAACCAGCCGGGTTTCGCTGAGCACGGCTGGCGAGCAGGGCAATGCCGAGTCCTACAACCCCGACATCTCGCCCGACGGGCAGTATGTAGCCTTCCAGTCAAGCGCCAGCAATCTGGTGGCCGGCGACACGAACGGCACGGTCGACGTCTTTGTGCACGACCGCCAGACCGGCGAGACAACGCGCGTCTCGCTCAATTCGGCCGGCGCGCAGGGCACTGGCGACTCGGAAGACCCCGCCATCTCGGCCGATGGGCGCTACGTGGCCTTTGGCTCCTACGCCAGCAACCTCGTCAGCGGCGACACCCAAACCTGCAAGGTCGGGTCTGGTAGCGCTAACTGTCCAGATATCTTCGTTCATGACCGCCAGACAGGCCGGACGACGCGCGTCTCGGTGGACTCAGCCAGCAACCAGGCGAATGCAGCGTCATACGAGCCAGCTATCTCGGCTGATGGCCAGTATGTGGGCTTCTACTCCGGGGCCAACAACCTGGTCCCTGGCGACACCAACGACGCAGGCGACGTTTTCGTCCACGATCGCTACACCGGCCAGACCCGCCGTGTCTCGGTCGGCCCGGGGGGCCGGCAGGGCGTGGGCGGCGCGGCCGGCTCGCCCGTCTTTTCGGCCGACGGCCGGTACGTGGCCTTCGACTCCTCCGCCAAGAACCTGGTCCCCGGCGACCTGGGCGACCACGACGTCTTCGTCCACGACCTGTGGCAGGACAATATCACTGTCACGCGCGCCTCGGTCAATTCGGCCGGCGAGGAGGCGGACATTGGGGTAGATGGGGAGTGGCTGAGCATCTCGGCCAACGGCCGCTTCGTGGTCTTCCAATCTTCGGCGCGCAACCTGGATAACCAGCACCCGGCCTGCGGCACCGGCAGCACGTTTGTCCACGATCGGCTGGCGGGCTGGACGGTGTGCGTCTCGACCAATGAGGCCGGCGATCGGGCCAGCTTCTTGACGCACGGCTCGACGATCTCCGCCAACGGCCGGTTCGTGGCCTTTGACAGCTACACCGATGGCCTGGTGCCGGGCGACACCAGCGGGCTGAATGACGTCTTCGTCCGCGATCTCCAGACGGGCCAGCTTAGCCTGGTCTCGGTCAACGCGGCTGGCGCCCAGGGCGATAACCACTCGAACGGCCCGAGCCTCTCCGCCGACGGTCGCTTCGTCGCCTTTACGTCCGCCGCCAGTAACCTGGCGCCGGGCGTCCGGCCGCTGTGCAACGATAGCGGCGATTACTACTACTGTAGTGACATCTTCGTTCGCGACCGGCAGACAGGGCAGACCATCCTGATTTCCGCTGACTCTGGGGGCAACCAGGGCAATGGCTGGTCGACGGACCCGGACATCTCCGCTGACGGCCGGTACGTAGCCTTCTTGTCAGAGGCCACCAACCTGGTCGAGGGCGACACCAACAACGCCACGGACATCTTTGTCCGCGACCGGCAGACGGGCCGGACGACCCGCGTCTCGGTCGACTCGGCCGGCGGTCAGGGCAACGACCATTCGGGCTGGCCCGTAATCTCGGCCGATGGGCGCTACGTGGCTTTCGTGTCCTCGGCCAGCAACCTGGTCAGCGGCGACACCCAGATGTGCCAGTATGGCAGTGGAGAGCCATACAACTGCGAAGACGTCTTCGTGCATGACCGGCAGACAGGCCGGACGATCCGTGTCTCGGTCGACTCGGCCGGCGTTCAGGGTAACAACTATACCTCCTGGGCCGACATCTCCGCCGACGGCCGGTACGTGGCCTTCGGGTCATGGGCCAGCAACCTGGTGAGCGGCGACACGAATGGCGCCAGCGACGTTTTCATCCACGACCTCCAGACGGGCCGGACAACCCGCGTCTCGCTGAACTCGGCCGGCGGCGAGGAAGACGGCGGCGCGACGAACGTGGCCCTGTCAGCCGATGGCCGGTTTGTGGCCTTCATGTCGGAGGCGGCTAACCTCGTCAGCGGCGACACCAACGTCGCGCGTGACGTCTTCGTCCACGATCGCGGGGCGGTAACCGCCCCGGCCGCGCCCATCGCCGTGAACATCACCCTCTACAACAACCCCACCACGACCGCGGCCCGCGCGCCCTACGAGCGCCTCATCGGCTACTTCGCCGACGCCGTCTACGAATCGTCCAACGGCG
>CAYZYG010000243.1:1812-2823 GCA_964481395.1 uncultured Vicinamibacterales bacterium | reverse complement strand
GCCTACCGCCTCATCAACGCCGAAGCCGACGGCCTGCCCGGCCTAATCGTTGACCGCTATGGTGACTATCTGGTCATGCAATGCCTGACGCTGGGCATCGACCGGCGCAAGGAGCGGCTGGCCGGTCTGCTGGCGGAACTGCTGGCCCCGGCCGGCATCCTGGAGCGCTCCGACGTGGACGTGCGCGCCAAGGAGGGGCTGCCACAGGTGGCCGAGTTGCGCCACGGCCAGGCCCCGCCGCCGGAGCTGACCATCCGCGAGAACGGCCACGCCTTCCCGGTGGACGTATGGCGCGGCCACAAGACGGGCTTCTACCTGGATCAGCGCGACAACCGCGCCGCCGCCGGCCGGCCGGAATTCCTCGCCGGCGAGGTGCTCAACGTGTTCGCCTACACCGGCGCGTTCGGCGTCTACGCCGCGGCGGCCGGCGCGCCACGGATCACTCAGGTTGACAGCTCCACCCCGGCGCTGGAGATGGCCGAGCGGGCCATGCAGCTCAACGGCTTCGAGCGGCCGGACGACGAGTACATCGCCGGCGACGCCTTCGAGGTGCTGCGCTACTACCGCGAGGAGGGGCAGCAGTTCGACGCCGTCATCCTCGACCCGCCCAAGTTCGCCTACAGCCAGGGCCAGATCGACCGCGCCTGCCGCGGCTACAAGGATTTGAACTGGCTGGCCCTGCGCCTGCTGCGCCCCGGCGGGACACTGGTGACCTTCTCCTGTTCCGGCCTGGTCAGCGCCGACCTGTTTCAGAAGGTCGTCTTCGGCGCGGCGGTTGACGCCGGCCGCGACGTGCAGGTCTTGCGCCACCTGGGCCAGTCGGCCGATCACCCGGTGCTGCTCTCCTTCCCTGAGTCGGCCTACCTCAAGGGCCTACTCTGCCGCGTCTGGTAAGCCAACAAACCTGACAGATGCAATAGATACCTCTGCGCCCTTTCTAAAATCTGCGTAATCTGCGAAATCTGCGGGTTCTTCCTTCTTACTTATGCGCGTCTCGGTCATCATCCCCAG
>CAYZYG010000243.1:0-1802 GCA_964481395.1 uncultured Vicinamibacterales bacterium | reverse complement strand
CGGGCGCTGAACGCCGTCCTGGCCCAGTCTCAACCGGCCGACGAGATCATCGTCGTCGGCCGCGACGAGGCGGGCGCGCTGGCCGCTTGCCCCACGGCGCGCTTCATCGACACCGGCGCGCCGGTCTGCGCCGCGCGGGCCCGCAACCTGGGCATGGCCGCGGCGACCGGCGACCTCTTCCTGCTGCTCGACGCCGACTGCATCCCCCGCCCCGACTGGCTGGCCCAGCACGCGGGGCGGCAGGCGGCCGGCGAGCCCGTGGTCGGCGGCGCGGTGGCGCTCCAGGGCAGCAACTACTGGGCGCAGAGCGACAACGTGTCCATGTTCCACGAGTTCGTGCCGCAACACCCGCCCGGCCCGCGCTTCCTGCTGCCGACGCTCAACCTGAGCGTCCGGCGCGAAGTCTTCGAGAGGGCCGGCGGCCTGGATGAATCCTTTCCCGGCGCGGCAGCCGAGGACGCCGACTGGACGATCCGCATCCGGCGCGCCGGCTACCGGCTGTACTTCGAGCCGGCGGCCATGGTGGCCCACGCGCCGGCGCGCACGACCCGGCATGACGTGGCCCGCCACTGGCGCAACCTGGGCCACAATGCCATTCGCGTCCGGCTGCGTTACGCCGACGAGTTCGGCACGCCGCGCGGGGCGCGCCGCGCCGGCTGGTGGCGGGCGCTCTCGCCGCTCATCGCCGCGCGCATCACCGCCGGCATCTACGCCGACCGCGCCCTCTGGCCCCACTGGCGCAGCCTGCCGGTGGTCTACTGGACGAAGCTGCTCTACTGCCTCGGCGCGGCGCGGGCCATCGACAGCGGTTTCGCCACCCAGCCATGACCCCCACCCCACCCGTCACCATCATCATCGTCGCCTGGAACCAGTTGGAGAAGACGCTCGACTGTCTGGAGACGGTCGCCGCGCTGGCCTACCCGCGCGTCCACACGCTGCTGGTGGACAACGGCAGCGAGCCGCCGCTGGCCGGGGCCGTCGGCGCGCGCTTCCCGGCGGCCGAGGTGCTGCGGCTGCCGCGCAACCTGGGCTTTGCCGGCGGCTACAATGCCGGGCTGCGCCGGGCGCTGGCGGGCGAGGGCGAGCTGTTCCTGCTGCTGAACAACGATACGCTGGTGGCGCGCGACGCGCTGGCGCGGCTGGTCGAGGAGATGGGGACAGCGGCCAATATCGGCCTGGCGACGGCCAAAATTTACTACGCCGCCGACCCACGCCGCATCTGGACGGTCGGCGCGAACCTCAACGTCTTCCTCGACCTGAAGGACAAGGGCGACGGCCAACTGGACGAGGGGCAGTGGCGCGAACCGCGCGACGTGGATTTCGCGCCGTTCTGCGGCATCCTGTTGCGGCGTGCGGTGGTCGAGAGCGTCGGCCTGCTGGACGAGGCGTTCTTCCTCTACTACGAAGATATGGACTACTGCCGCCGCGCGCGCGGCGCGGGCTGGCGCATCCGGCTCTGCCCCGCGGCCCACATTCACCACGCCGTCTCGGCCAGCAGCGGCGGGCGCGATAGCCCACCGGAACGGTACTGGATGGCCCAGAGCAGCGGGCGCTACTTCCGCAAGCACGGCCGCGGCCCGCGCATGCTGCTTATCGTCCCCTTCCGGCTGGCGAGCGCTCTGAAGATGACGGCCCGGCTGCTGCTGACCGGCCGGCGCGTCGCCCTGCGCGCCTATTGGGCCGGGCTGTGGGCCGGCTGGCACACCGGCCGGGCGACGACCCTGCCGCCAGCATGGATTATCTCACGCAAAGACGCAAAGAACGCAAAGTAAAGAACATCTCTTCTCTTGGCGTTCTTTGCG
>CAYZYG010000242.1:0-2853 GCA_964481395.1 uncultured Vicinamibacterales bacterium | reverse complement strand
TGAAGGGCGCCGCGCTCAACACCGTGCAGATCGCCGAAGCCATGATCGAGCAGCGGTTGCTCGACAAGGCGGCGTGAGTCGGCAGCAAGCGGCGGGCCGCGCGGAGCGGTGGCGCCGGGGGGCGGGCTGCGACGGCGCGGCCGCGAGGAGCGGTGGCGGGGCCGGTCCCGCTCGCTCTACATTCCTGAAACGCAGAACGCCCGCATCCCTGCGGGCGTTTTCATTCCCGCGCCCCGTCGCCCCAAGCTCGCCGTCATTCCCGCGAAGGCGGGAACCCAGACACGCTCATGAGAATGCTAGGGGTCACTGGCTTGAGCAACCGCTTGCCGGCCAGCACCGTATCTGGGTCCCGGCCCAAGGCCGGGATGACGGCGGTGCGCCCTCAACGTCATTCCCGCGAAGGCGGGAACCTAGACACGCTCGTGAGAAGCCTCCGCGTCACTGCCTTGGGCAACCACCTGCCCGCCAGCACCGTATCTGGGTCCCGGCCCAAGGCCGGGATGACGGCGGTGCATTTGCAGGATCGCCGAAGCCATGATCGAGCAGCGGTTGCTCGACAAGGCGGCGTGAGGGGGCGGGCGTTGGCGACGTGGCCGCGCGGAGCGCTGGCGGGGCCGGTCCCGCTCGCTCTACATTCCTGAAACGCAGAACGCCCGCATCCCTGCGGGCGTTTTCGTATCGCCACAAAAGCCCCGAACGCCCTGTCTTGCGCGCGCCAGCGCCCAAACCGCCGAGCGACGGCAACGCCGCCCCACCGCCGCCGAGCGCGGGCGCCAGCGGCACCCGCAGTGTTGCAACCGAGATCACCGAGCTACCGAAACGCCCGCACTGATGCGGGCGTTTCTATGCCGCGCGTCTCCACAAACTCACCGTCCTTCTCGCGAAGGTGGGAATCTAGCTCAAACTTTGATTGACAGAAACAAGGGTGCAGGTCATCTTGTTCTCTTATTGTTCACACCGATTCGGGCATGGCGGACAACAGCGCTATCGAATGGACTGATGCGACGTGGAACCCTGTGACGGGTTGCACGAAGATCTCGCCTGGTTGCGATCATTGCTACGCAGAGCGCTTCTCTGAGAGATTTCGCGGGACAAAGGGACATCCCTTTGAGGTCGGGTTTGATCTCACGCTAAAGCCCACGCGGCTCGAGCAGCCTTTCGCTTGGAAAAGTCCAAGACGAATATTCGTAAACTCGATGTCCGATCTTTTTCACAAAGAGATACCTGATCAATATCGCGCGCGCGTATTCGATACGATGGAGGGAGCGGATTGGCACTCATATCAGGTGCTCACAAAGAGATCGTCCTTGATGCGCGATTTTGTGAGACGCCGCTACGGAGCAAAGGGGGCACCGGGGCATATTTGGCTTGGAGTGTCGATAGAGGACGCTCTGCGAACTTCGCGAGTTAGACATCTTATCGAGACGCCAGCTCAGGTGCGCTTCCTCTCCGTGGAGCCCTTAATCGCGCCGCTGGGGCGAGTCTCTCTCGTAGGAATAAATTGGGTGATCGTGGGGGGGGAAAGCGGGCCAGGGGCACGAGAAATGCGGGATGAGTGGGTGCGAGAGATTCGCGACCAATGTGTCGCGAGCGGCGTGGCATTTTTCTTCAAACAGTGGGGCGGAAGGACGCCAAAGAGTGGAGGCAGGCAACTCGACGGGCGCGAGTGGAACGAGATGCCACAGCGCGGAGTGAAGCAGCGCGCGAGGGCCTGATGTCAAGGCACAAAGACGACACCGTCGGCGAGTGGGCAAAAGAGAAGCTAGGCGCGCTACGCGAGTATCTAGAATTCTACGCGAAGGCGATGAAGAATCAGCCGTGGTGCCGGGGCACTGTGTACGTAGATGCGTTCGCTGGACTCGGGAGAACTGAGGTCCGCTCCCGTCAGCGAGACGCGGTGGTCGGCACAGTCAATCTCTTCGACGAAATAATCGAGCTAGAAGAGCCGCAGGTGCGTGAGGTGATCGACGGGTCACCACGAGTGGCGCTCTCCATTCCGGACAAGTTTACGCGCTACGTCTTCATCGAGCGGGACGGTAAGCGCGTCACGGCGCTTAAGGCGCTCCAAGACGAGTTCAAGGATACACACAAGATTTCAGTGTTGCAGGGGGACTGCAACGGAGAATTGGCTAAGATCGCGAGCGCGAAGCTTCAGAGTGGCTTGAGCATGTGGAGTTCGCATCGCGGAGTTTGCTTTCTGGATCCGTTCGGGATGCATCTGTCGTGGTCAACAATCAAGATGCTTGCGGAGACGCGCGGGATCGAAGTGCTAATCAATTTCCCTCTGGGGATGTCAATTCAGCGCCTTTTGACGCGCGATGGCGTTATGCAGGACGGATGGCGCGAAGCGCTCGACGACTTTTTTGGCTCCGATGAATGGTACGATTTGGTCTACGGGAAGACGGAGACGCTACTCGGGGTAGAGATCGCGAAGAAGAGTGGGGCAAACGATGCGCTGCTGCAGTGGTATTGCGCACGACTCGAGGCAGCGTTTGGGCATGTGGCGCAGCCGCGTCTCGTAAAGAATTCGAGGGGTGGCCACCTCTACTATCTAGTTTGGGCCGGACCACATCCACTCGGGCTCAAAGGCGCGAACTACATCCTCAAACACTACGACAAGATAGAAAGGAAAAAAGCACAGAAGGCGAGCACGTCTCGTAGGTAGCGCTAGCAAGTTCGTGTCCATTCACTCGACCTTCTTCCAAAATCCCCCCCTAACCCTGCCCGCACCCGCCGCTTGCGCGCGGGCGCCGGCTCCGCTTCACTTCGCCCATGAACCCTGCCGTCGCGGACCCGAGGCGCACGCTCGAATACGGCCAGTCGCACGACATGGCGCGAAAGGCGCTGCCGTGG
>CAYZYG010000241.1:0-2870 GCA_964481395.1 uncultured Vicinamibacterales bacterium | reverse complement strand
GCGCCTCCGCCCGCGGCGGCCGTCGCGCGGCGCGGCCGCTTCGGCTTCGGCGGCTTCACCGGCAGCGTCTTGGTCGGCACGATCCGCGGCGGTTCGGCGCGCACCACCGGGATCGTGACCGGCTCGACCGCCGCGGTCGCCATCGCGGTCGCGACGATCGCGACGTGGACGGCCAGCGCCGCGAGCGCGAACGGGACGATCCGCCGCAGCTCGCGGGGGCGGGGCAGGGCCACCGGCACGTCGTCGACCCGCGCGATCGCGACCGTCACCGCGCCGAGCGTCACGTCGATCCGGGCGCCGCGCGCGAGCACGATCTCGCGATCCGCGACCGGGACGCCCCCGGCCGTCGCCGCGACGCCGACCGGCAGCCGCACGACGAACCCCGCGTCGACCAGCGGAAACGCCGTCACCCCGGCGACCGGGAGGTCGACGCCGGGCGCGGTGCCGATCACGAACCGCCCGCCGCGCGCGATCCGCGTGACGGCGAGCAGGGTCTGGGCGAATCGCACGACCAGCTCGACGGCGTCGCCGCCCATGCCCGGATGACACGGGGTGGCGGCGGCGGTTGCAGGGCTCGCGCCGTCACCGCTCGGCCGCAGGACCGCACAACATGGCGATCGCCCGCGCGAACGCGCGTGCCCCGTCGCCGTCGCCGGCCGCCCGCGACAGCGCGAACAGCGGCCGGGCCGCGTGGATCGCGAGGCCCGCGGTGGTCAGCACGTGGTCGAGCGCCAGCCGCGCCGCGCGCGCGTTGCCGTCCGGGAACGGGTGGACGAAGCAGAGGTCGAGGTACACGCGCGCGGCGCGCACCGCGACCGGCTGCGCGAGATCGCCGGCCTCGGCGAGCGCCACCTCGAGCGTTCCGCGCAGGTCCGGCGCCGCGCCGTAGCGCTCGCGGCCGCCCTTCGCGAACGCGTCGGTGGTCCGGAGCTCGATCGGCTGCGAGGCGCCGAGCACGACGGCCTGCCACTCGGCGAGCTGGTCGACCGTCAACGCGAGCCCTCCGCGCGCGGAGTCGCGGCACAGCTCGAGCGCGGCGAGCAGGCGCTCGGCGCGGTCGGGATCGCGGGCGCGATCGAAGCGCTCGATGTACGCACGGTGGCCGTCGTGCGCGACCGCGTACACCGGCTCGTCGCGAACGTGCGCGAACGCGTGGCCGCGCACCGCGCGCCAGGCGGCGAGCGCGTCGGGGGACGCGTCGTCGAGGCCGCGCACGACGGCGCGCGCGAGCTCGAGGCAGGTCGCGTGCGCGGTGTCGTCGTCGGGAGCGATCCAGCTCGAGAACCGGTCCTCGACAATGGCCTCGACCGCCGGCGTGACGCGGGCGGCGTCGTAGCCGCGCGTCATCAGGTAGTAGACGACGGCCTCGGTGAAGGTCACGTACCACGCGTCCTCGCACATCGTGTGCTCGACGATCAGCGGCAGCAGCGCGGCGGCGGCGCGAGCGGTGCACGCCTCGAGGTCGTCGCCGATGGCTCCCTCGTCGCTGGTGACGCACAGCGCATCCAGCTGCTCGAGCAGCGCGCGATCGAGGAGCTGAGAGAACACGAGGCCGGCCGCCAGGATACCGCGGGATGGATCGCGGGCAGGCGCAGTGCGTACATAGACGCATGAAGCTCGCCGTCCTGTCGCTCCTGTTCGCGCTCGGCTGTTCGCGCTCGCAGCCGCCACCCGCCACGCCCGGCAGCGCCGCACCCGCGAGCGCCGCGGCGCAAGAGACCGGCGCGGCGACGTCGTGTCAGGCCGACGCCGACTGCTACTGCCGCATCTTCAACGGCGCCGAGTTCCAGCCCGGGCGCGAGCCGTCGACGTGCTGCCTCGAGGCCGCCGGCTGCACGGACGCCGTGGGCGCGACCGTCGCCGCGAACCACTGCATGACCTGCGTGTACGACTGAGGTCACGCCCAGACGAGCAGGAACGTGCCGACGACGACGTGGACCGCGAGGCAGATCACGGTCGTGTAGCCGAGGAGGTCGCGCGCGCGCAGGCCCATGATGCCGAGCAGCGGCAGCGCCCAGAACGGCTGCACCAGGTTCGTCGCCGCGTCGCCGTACGCGAACGCCATCACCGTCACGCCCGGCGCGACGCCGAGCGCCTTGCCGGCGGTCAGCAGGATCTCGCCCTGCACGGCCCACTGGCCGCCGCCCGACGGGATGACCAGGTTGACGAGCGCCGCGGACAAGAACACGACGAGCGGAAACGTGCCCGGGCCGGCGACGTCCGTCATCGCCGTGCTCAGCCACTCGATCGCGCCCGACGCGGACATCATCCCGAGGATCCCGAAGTAGAACGGGAACTGGAGGACGATCGAGCCCGCGCCGCGCGCGCCGTCGGCGACCGCCTCGAGGTAGCGGCGCAGGCTGCCGTGCGCGAGGATGCCGACGAACAGGAACAGCATGTTGACGGTGTCGAGGTCGAGTTGCAGGCGATCGGTCGCGAGCGCGCCGAACGCGAACGCGAGCCCGACGAGCCCGGTGACGACGCCGACCCCGCGCCACTCGCCGAGCCGCTCCGGCAGCGTCGTCGCCACGACCTCGCGCACCTCGGGCAGCGGCGGCAGCGCCTCGGGCGCGACGAGCCGGTCCGGATCGCGCGGCGTCATCAGCCAGCACAGCGCCGCGATCACGACGATCAGCGTCGACGTGATCACGAGGTTGAGCGGCGAGAGCAGGGTCTCCGAGACCGGGACGACGCCCGAGATCTTGGCCGCGAAGTGATCGGCCTCGGCGACCTTGAGCGGCGCCGAGCCGCTGAGCCCGCCGTGCCACACCGCGAGCCCGGTGTACGCGGCCGCGCCGAGCAGCGGGTAGTGGACGCGCAGCCCGCGCGAGCCGGCGTGGCGCGCGACCTCGCGCGCGACCAGCGCGCCG
>CAYZYG010000240.1:0-2918 GCA_964481395.1 uncultured Vicinamibacterales bacterium | reverse complement strand
GGCGCCGGCGAGCGCACGGACCGCGCGCGCGGGGTCGCTCGCGCCGAAGCTGCCGGGGACGACGAGCTCGAGGAACCGGCTCGGCGCGAGCCCGTGCACCGTGCCGCCCGCGCCGTCACCGAGGACGAGGAGCGCCGGCAGCCACTGCACGCAGCTGATCGCGAGCCCCGCTCCGACCGCGATCGCGAGGGCGCCGCGGGTCTGCCGGCGTGCACCGATCAGCACGGCGATCAGCACGCCATCGACGAGCGCGGCGAACACGCCGGCGAGCCCGGCGAACCCGAGCGCGAGGGCGAGCGCGATCGTCGCGCGCACGCGCTCCCTCGGCGCGCGCGCATCGGCGAGCCAGGTCGCGGCCGCGCCGATCCACGGCAGCTGCGCGATCGCGGGCAGCGCACCGCGCATCGCCAGGCTCGCGAACAGCCCGCTCGCGGCCGCCAGGATCGCGACGACGACGCAGGCCGGCTCGCTCGCACCCTCGAGTCGATCGCCGGCGGGGCGCACGCGGCGGCGCGCCCACAGCGCGATCCCGAGCGCGGCCCACGCGAGGTGCGCCACCGCGACGAGGTCGAGCGCGCGCGGCGACGCCGCGAGCCAGGCCGGCGGGTACAGCGCGCCGTGTGCGGGCTCGGCGGCGAGCGGCACGCCGAGGCCGCTGCCCTCCCACCACCCGGGCAGCGTGCCGGCCTGCACCGCGCGGGCGGCGGCGAGGCGCGGCGGCGCGACCTGCGTGTGATACGCGACGTCGTCCCAGGTCTTGCCGCCGAGCACGAGCGGCAGCTCGAGCAGCAGGACGGCGACCGCGAGCACGATCGCGACGAGCGGTAGCGACCGCGGAGACATCACCGGCGGTATCTTGACATGCACGCGCGCGGAGCCGAAAACCTGGGGCGTGCGGATCGTCCTCGCACTCCTGCTCGCGGTCGGCTGCAAGCGCGACCCGCATGCCGCGCCCCCGTGCAGCGCGGTCGGCGCCAAGCTGTTCGTGCTCGCGCGCGCGGATCTCGACGCCGACCGGGGCCGCTACGACGAGGCGTCGCGCCGGCTCGTCCTCGACCAGCTGCCCGCGATGCGCGACGCGCTGGTCAACGCCTGCACGGACACGAAGTGGAGTGACGCCGTGCGGCGGTGCCTCGTCGACGCGAAGGATCACCTCGCGTTCGAGGCCTGCCAGGCGCAGCTCTCCGATCCACAACGCCAGGCTCTGGCAGGTTCCTCGGCGACGTCCCGTTGACGGGCGTCGATCTGTGGTAGACCAACGATCTACGGATGGAGATCGACTTCAAGTACGCGCTCTCGGATCAGGATGCGCGCGCGCGGCTCGAGATCCTCGGGCAGTACCTGCAGAACAAGCACGGCATCAAGGTGGCGTGGCTCGACGAGGCCCGCGCGAAGTTCACGGGCAAGTACCTCGTCGTGAAGATCGACGGCGAGCTCACCCTCAAGAACGGGCTCGCTCAGTTCCGCGGTGAAGATCCTGGGTTTCTGTGGCGCGGCCGGGCGAAGGACTACATCGAGAGCAAGCTCGCGAAGTACCTCGACCCCAAGGCGACGGCGTCGGACCTACCGACTAGCTGACTGGAGCGCGAGCTGGCGGATCGCGATCGACACCGCGCGATCGGCGGCCGACGGCGACATGCCCTGGCGCTCGAGACGGCGCTGCAGGCGGTCGATGATGCTCCACAGGGACAGGTCGATCTGTGCCTTCATGGTACTCCCCACGTTCGACGAACGTCGTCGGTCTAACCACCCCTGGCCCGCCCCCATTCCCCAGAAACCGCGACCGCGCCCCGGTTGCGCGGAGCCGATGTAGGTTTTCTCCGTGAAGCTCGCAACCTGGAACATCAACTCGATTCGCGCCCGGAGCCACCGCCTGCTCGCGTGGCTGGAGAAGGAGCGACCGGAGGTTCTCTGTCTCCAGGAAACAAAGGTCGAGGATGCGGCGTTTCCTCACGACGCCCTACGCGGCCTCGGCTACGAGGCCGCGACGTTCGGTCAGAAGAGCTACAACGGCGTCGCGATCCTGTCGACGCAGCCGCTGACCGACGTGACGCGCGCGTTCGGAGACGGAGAGGACGACGGCGACGCGCGCGTGATCGCGGCGACGACGCACGGGCTCCGCGTCATCTGCGTCTACGTCGTCAACGGCCAGGATCTGACCTCCGACCGCTATCCGTACAAGCTCGCGTGGCTGCGCCGGCTGCGCGCGATGCTCGATCGCACCGCGACGCCGGACCAGCCGCTCGTCGTGTGCGGCGACATGAACGTCGCGCCCGACGATCGCGACGTGTGGTCGCCCGAGCAGTGGAACGAGCAGATCCACTGCAGCACCAAGGAGCGCGAGGCGCTCGCCGAGGTCCTCGGGTTCGGGCTCGTCGACGTGTTCCGCAAGCACCACGGTGACGCGAAGGTCTACTCGTGGTGGGACTACCGCGGCGTCGCGTTCTTCAAGGATCAGGGCCTGCGCATCGACCACATCTTCGCGACCCGGCCGATCGCGGATCGCTGCACCGCGTGCACGATCGATCGCACCGCCCGCAAGGGCCAGGACGCGAGCGATCACGCACCGGTGATCGCTACGATCGAATAGCGAGCTCGGCGGACTCGCGGAGCTTCGCGGGCACGACGACGATCTCGGGGATCGGGGCCGGGCGCGGCTTGGCGACCGGGGCGGCCGCGAGCGCGTCGAGGCGCGCGAGCTCGCGGTGCGCGGCGATCCAGCGCGTGAACGCCGTGGCCGTGCACGAGACCGCGCACGCCGTCATCACGACGCCGACGATCACCACCGACGACTCGGCGAACCACGCGGCGACCAGCGTGCCGAGCGTGATGAGGAGGATCCGCTCCGCCCGCTGCATCATGCCGCCGGTGAGCTCGACACCGAGGCTCTCCGCGCGCGCGCGCGTGTAGCTGACCAT
>CAYZYG010000239.1:0-2986 GCA_964481395.1 uncultured Vicinamibacterales bacterium | reverse complement strand
GTCGGCACGCGCGGCAGCGTGCGCACGCAGACGCTCGCGCAGCTCGAGGCGCTCGGCGCGCCGATCCTGCTCGCGAACACCTATCACCTGCGCGTGCGGCCCGGGCCGGCGCTGTTCGAGCAGCTCGGGGGACTGCACCGGTGGATGGGGTGGTCGGGCGCGATCCTCACCGACTCCGGCGGCTACCAGATGTACTCGCTCGGCGATCCCGAGCTGCTGACCCCGGAGCAGTCGATCGCCATGCAGCGCGCGCTCGGCAGCGACATCATGATGGTGCTCGATCGCTGCATCCCCGCCACGTCGCCGCACGCGCACGCGCGCGCCGCCGTCGAGGTCACGCGCGCGTGGGCCGCGCGGTGCCGGGCGGCGCGCGGGGACTCGCGCCAGGCGCTGTTCGGGATCGTGCAGGGCGCGTGCTTCGAGGATCTCCGCCGGACGAGCGCGGCGCAGATCGTCGAGCTCGGCTTCGACGGCTACGCGATCGGCGGCCTCGCGGTCGGCGAGTCGCGCGCCCAGCGCGAGGACATCACCGAGCTCACGGCCGCGCTGCTGCCCGCCGAGCGGCCGCGTTACCTGATGGGCGTCGGCACGCCGCTCGACCTGCTCGAGGCCGTGCACCGCGGCGTCGACATGTTCGACTGCATCCTGCCGACCGCGGTCGCGCAGCACGGCATCGCGTTCACGTCGCACGGCAAGCTCGACCTCCGGCGCGGCGTCCACCGGCTCGCGGAGCGTCCACTCGATGCGGCGTGCGCGTGCGAGGCGTGCACGCGACACACGCGATCGTTCCTCCACCACCTCGTGAAGTGCGGCGAGCCGCTCGGCTGGCAGCTCGTCGCGCACCACAACCTGACCTTCTACCTCGGGCTCGTCCGCGCGATGCGCGCGCACATCGTCGCCGGCACGTTCGCCACGTTCTACCGCGCGCAGCGCGAGGTGCTCGCGGCCGCCGACCGCGACAACCCGCCGGGTCCGAGGCCGCGGCGGCGGCGCGGCGCGCCCGAGACGCGCGGCGCGTTCGCGCTGCACGTCACCGCGACGCACGCGAGCATCCGCCACGTGCCGTCGGGCGAGATCATGCACTCGGTCAACGATCCCGACGACGAGGCGCGCCGCATCTACGTCGAGCAGCCGGTCGCGATCGCCGACGCGCTCGCCGGGGCGCGCCCGATCGTCGTGTGGGACGTCGGGCTCGGCGCCGCGCACAACGCGATGGCGCTCGTGCGCGCGCTCGACGCGCACCCGGCGCACGCCCCCGTCGCCCTCGAGAGCTTCGAGCGCGATCTCGACGCGCTCCAGCTCGCGCTCGCCCACACGAAGCACTTCCCGCACGTGCGCCACGCCGCGCCGCACGTGCTCGCGCAGCGCGGCCGCTACGCGCGCGATCGCTTCACGTGGACGCTCCACGCCGGCGACTTCCGCGAGACGCTCCACGCCGCGCCGCAGCCGGACGTGATCTTCTACGATCCGTTCTCGGCGACCACCGACACGCCGCTGTGGTCGCTCGATCACTTCCGCGCGCTGTTCGCGGTCCTCGCGCGGCCGGTCGAGCTCGTGACCTACTCGGCCTCGACCGCCGTGCGCTCGGCGCTGCTCGCGGCCGGGTTCCACGTCGCGCGCGGCGTCGCGTCGGGGCCCAAGGCGGAGACCACGATCGCGCTCGCTCACCCGACGCCCGCGTTCGCGCGCCACGCGCGGCTCGGGCGGGCGTGGCTCGCGCGCCGTGCCCGCTCGGCGGCACCGCTGCCCGCCGACGTCGCCGACGCGATCCACGCCCACCCCCAGTTCGCGCCTGCAGATCCCGCAGCCGACTGACGCACGAACACCACACTCCCCGGGGCCCACACACCGGCCCTCGCGCGGTTACGCGGGCGCTCGCCTTGCACGATCGAGACCCGTGCGCGCCCTCGCCTGCCTCCTGGCCCTCGCCGTCGCCGCCACCGGCTGCGACCTCGACTGCTTCGACGATGGCGAGCTCGAGGCCGCGTACCGCGACGGCGAGCAGGCCGCGCTCGCCGCGAACGCCGAGGCGTTCGATCGCGGCCGCACCGAGGGTCTGTCGCTCACGCGCGCCGACGGCGAGCGCGACGGCGCCGCCGAGGGCTACGACGACGGCTACCGCGCGGGCTACGGCGCGAGCTACCCCGACGGCTACGCCGACGGCTACGGCCGCGGCAACACCGACGGCAGCTTCGATCCCGACGCGTGCTCGGCCGGCTCGTCCGACGGCTTCGCGGACGGCGACGCCGCCGGCTACGACGACGGGCACGCGGACGCGTACGACGACGGCCACGCGACCGGCTATCCGGTCGGCTTCGACGACGGCGCCGCGACGTGTGGCGCGGCGGTCGTCGTCCGGCGCGCGGCGGCGCCGCAGGCCGATCCCGACGACGTCGACGCCTGCTACCACCGCGGCTTCGATCAGATCGTCGACCCGACCGCCCACGACCGCGGCCTCGCCGAGGGCAAGCGCCAGAACCCCGACTACCAGGCGGGCTACGGCGCGACCTACCCACCCGCGTTCGCGCGCGGCCGCACCGACGGCGACACCGCCGGCTACAGCGACGGCTGGAACGACGGCTACGGCGCCGGCTACGCCGCCGGCTATGCCGTCGTCTACGACGGCTGCTACAGCGGCGCGTACACCTCGGCGTACGACGCCGCGTACGAGGACGGCTGGGAAGCCGGCTGGCCGCCCGGCTACGACGCGGGCTACGCCGCCGGCTACAGCGACGGCGCGGCCTGCCCGTAGTTACTCGGGCTTCTTCTCTTCGGCCGGCGCCTCGCTCGGCGCGGCGGCCTCGTCACCCGAGATCAGCTTGAACTCGACGCGGCGGTTCTTCGCGCGCGCAGCGTTGAGCTTCGCGCCCTTGAGACCGGTCGGCGGCTCGACGGGCATCGTGTCGCCGTAGCCCTTCGCGGTCAGGCGCGACTCCTCGATGCCCTTCTCGACCATGTACGCCTTGACGGCCTCGGCGCGGCCCTG
>CAYZYG010000238.1:0-2987 GCA_964481395.1 uncultured Vicinamibacterales bacterium | reverse complement strand
TTGCGGCTGGCGCTGCTGGTGTATGGCTGCCTGTCGCTGATAGGCGCGCCGCTGACGCCCGGCTTCGGCGGGCGCTGGGCGCAACTGGCGGCGCTGGCCGCCGCGCCGGGTGGCGTGGCTGTCTGGCCGGCGGCGCTGCTGGCGCTGGCGCTGGGGTGGGCGACGCTGTCGGTTGTGCGCGCCGCCTTCTACCCCGGCCCGCTGCCCGCGCCGGCCGCGCTGCCCTCCGGTCGCGGCGAGCGGGCGTTGGCGCTGCTGATGCTGGCCGTTGCCGCGCTGCTGGGTCTGCTCCCCAATGCTCTCCTTGGCTACGCCACGCGGCTGGTCGGGACATTTTAAGAGGGAATCCACAGATTTCACAGATTAAGAAGCTCACGCAAAGGGCGCAAAGAAGCAAAGAACGCCAATCAGAATTCTTTCTTTGCGCTCTTTGCTTCTTTGCGTACTTTGCGTGAGCTCTTTCAATCTGCGGCTTCTTCTTCCCGGCGCGAAAAAAGCATGAATTCCGGCCGCGGCGGTGGAAAAAACGGCGCGCAGTGAGTTATGATTACCCATGAGTTGGAAGGCAGTGCCGGTCACCTTGGCCTCCACCACAGCAGGTTGTATCGAGGAATCACTCATGGAGCGTAAACAGCAGTTACTTGAGCGCATCGCCGCCCGCGAGGCGCGGGTGGGTATTGTTGGACTGGGCTACGTCGGCCTCCCGCTGGCCGTGGCCTTTGCCCAGGAGGGCTTTCACGTGCTGGGCGTGGACGTGGACGCCACCAAGGTCGCCGCCCTGCAGCGGGGCGAGAGCTACGTCGAGGACGTGCCCGCGGCCGTGCTGGAGCCGCTGGTGAGCGCCGGCCTGCTGCGGGCCAGCACCGACTACGCCATCCTGGCCGACGCGGACGCCATCTCCATCTGCGTCCCCACGCCCTTGCGCAAGACGAAAGACCCCGACATCTCCTTCATTGTCGATTCGACGGAGTGCATCGCCACCTACATGCCCCCCGGCCGCGGCCAGCTCATCGTGCTGGAGAGCACCACCTACCCCGGCACGACGGACGAGATCATCCTGCCCCGGTTGAGCCGGGACGGGCTGGAGGTCGGCCACGACTTCTTCCTGGCTTTCTCGCCGGAGCGCATTGACCCCGGCCGCACGGATTACACCGTGCGCACCACGCCCAAGGTCATCGGCGGCACGACCCCCGACTGTCTGGAACTGGCCGTGGCGCTCTACAGCACGGTCGTGGATCATCCCGTGCCGGTGTCGAGCACAGCCACGGCCGAGATGGTCAAGCTGCTGGAGAACACCTTCCGCGCCGTGAACATCGGCCTGGTCAACGAGGTGGCGCTGATGTGCGACCGGCTGGGGCTGAACGTCTGGGAGGTGGTCGGCGCGGCGGCGACGAAGCCCTACGGCTTTATGCCCTTCTACCCGGGGCCGGGGCTGGGCGGCCACTGCATCCCCATCGACCCGCATTACCTGAGTTGGAAGCTGCGCACGCTGAACTACACCGCCCGCTTCATCGAGCTGGCGGCGGAGGTGAACAGCCACATGCCCGACTACGTGGTCGGCAAGGTGGGCGACGCGCTGAACAGCGAGCGCAAGGCGGTCAACGGCAGCCGCGTCCTCGTCCTGGGCGTGGCCTACAAGCGCGACGTGGGCGACGTGCGCGAAAGCCCGGCGCTGGACGTGATTCACCTGTTGCGAGAGCGGGGAGCCGAGGTGAGCTACCACGATCCCCACGTGCCGGCGGTGCGCTTCGACGGCTATGCCCTAACGTCGGTCGAACTGACGGACGCGGCGCTCGAAGAGGCCGACTGCGTGGTCATCGTCACCGATCATCGCGCCTTCGACTGGGAGCGCATCAAGCAGCGGGCGCATCTCATTGTGGACACGCGCAATGCCATCAAGTCGAATGGCGGGGCGAAGGTCGTGCGGCTGTAACGCAGCCTGTTAGGCTGCGGCCTGAAGAGGCAGCCTAACAGGCTGCGTTACAGGCGGCGCAGGGGGTGGGGGTAGTGGTTCTTCAACCGCCCGCCCGCCCGCTTGCCCCACCCCAGCCCAAACCCATCCACGGCGACCAGCGTCCAGCCATTGGGCGCGGCGGGCAGCTCGGCCGCCGGCAGGTCAGCCCCGGACAGGTAGGCGCGCAGCCGGGGATCATCGGCCGGCCAACTGACGGCCGAGGCGGCGTCGGCCGCGTTCAGGCTCAGCGCCAGGTCGTGGGCCGGGACGAAGCGGCTGGGCCGGAACTCCCCTAGCAGCAGGCCGTAGCGTAACAGGTGGGCGCGCCCGACAGCCGGGGCGCGGCGCGGCAGCAGGTAGAGGCGGTTGGCGTGGACGTGCAGCCGGCCGGCCGGTAGTTCCAGCGACAGCGCCTCATCGGCGAAGGCCGCCCACAGCCGCTCCTCATTGGCGCTTGGCGGGCGACGGGGGAACGCGCCGGCCGGCTCGCCCGCTTCATCCCCGTCCCGTTCCATGAGCGCCAGAAAGTGCCCCTCGCCGGGGAAGCGGTGGGGCCAGAAGCGAACGGCGCGCGCCAGTTGCGCCGCCGTCTCGCCCGATGTCTCGATCCACTCCGGCCGGCCGCGGTCGAAGCCGGGGAAGCGCGGCGGCTCGACCAGGGCGAACGCCGGCGCGCCGGCCAGGAAGGCGGCGATGACCCCCTCATCCTCCTCCGGTGAGAAGGTGCAGGTGGCGTAGAGCAGCCGGCCGCCCGGCCGGACGAGGTCGGGCGCGCCGGCCAGAATGCCCCGCTGCCGCCGGGCGCAGGCAGCGACGATGGCCTCGCTCCACTCGATGCCCTCTTGCCGCCGGAACATGCCCTCGCCGGAGCAGGGGGCGTCGAGGAGGACGCGGTCAAAGACGGGGCCGAGGGCGGCGGCCAGACGCTCCGGCTCGTCCTGGGTCACCACGACGTTAACCGCGCCCCAGCGGGCCAGATTCTCGGCCAGCAGCCGCGCCCGGCCGGCGTGCACGTCGTTGGCGACCAGCAGGC
>CAYZYG010000237.1:0-3000 GCA_964481395.1 uncultured Vicinamibacterales bacterium | reverse complement strand
GCCCCCGCGGCGGCGCGCGCCGCTCGCGCAGGTCGTCACGCCCGCGCCGGGCTACGCCGCGTGGGCGCGCGACAGCGTGCGCCCGCAGAAGCAGCCCGGGTTCTCGGCCGTCGTCATCCGGCTCGTCCTCGGCGACATCACCGCCGCGCAGCTGCGCGCGCTCGCGCCGCTGATCGTGCAGTTCGGCGAGGGCGAGCTGCGTACCACGAACGAGCAGAACCTCGTCCTCCGTCATGTCCCCGACGCGAAGCTGCCGCTGCTCCACCAGGAGCTCGTCCGGATCGGCCTCGCGTCGGAGGGCGCCAATTCGCTCGCCGACGTCACGAGCTGCCCGGGCGCGTCGAGCTGCAAGCTCGCGGTCACCGCGTCGCGCGGCCTCGGCGGCCAGCTCACCGCCCTGCTCGACCGCCGTCCGGACCTCGTGACCGCCGCGCGCGGCCTCGACATCAAGGTCTCGGGCTGCCCGCACGGGTGCGGCCAGCACTACATCGCCGGCATCGGGTTCCAGGGCGGCATGCGCAAGGTCGCCGGCCGTCCCGCGCCGCAGTACCTGGTCTACGTCGGCGGCGCGATCCGCGCCGAGCGCGCGGAGTTCGGCCGGCTGATCGGCAAGGTCCCCGCGCGCCGCGCGGCGGCGACCGTCGAGCGCCTGCTCGACTTCTACATCCGCGAGGGCGCGACCGGCCCGGCGTTCTGGCAGGGCGTGCCGCTCGATCGCCTGAAGGCGCTGATCGCCGATCTCGCGGAGCTCGCCGACGCCGACGCGACCGCGGACGACTTCGTCGATCTCGGCGAGTCGCGGGCGTTCGAGGTCGTCAGCGGCGAGGGCGAGTGCGCGAGCTGACTACCGGGACGTCTTCACGTTCGGGCGGGTGGCGTTGATGATGATGCCGAAGATGCCGGCGCCGACGAGCAGCGCGCCGGCGACGATGCCGCCGCTGATCGGCTGCTTGTAGGGCTCCATCTGATCGGGCTTCGCCGGGGTCGACGAGTCGCTGGACAGGACGTCGGCCGCGATCGCCGCACCGCCGCCCAGGATGAGGATGGTGTTGCCGGCGTACGCCCAGCGCTTTGCGGACTTGTTGTAGCCGAAGCAGCCCGAGGCACAGGCGACCAGCGCCAGCACGGCAAGCACCCGAGTCATCCTCCCGATCGTACGACGAAAGGGCCCCGCCGGGATTCCCGATCGGGCCGGTTTTCGCCATCCTTTGGGCGCGCATGAGCTCGCGGTCGCGGTCCCCGCTCTTGCCGATGTTCCTCATCGTGCTGGTCGACGTGCTCGGCTTCACGATCGTCATCCCGCTGCTGCCGTTCTACGCGCTCCACTTCGGCGCGACGCCGCTCGTCGCGACGACGCTGGTCTCGGTCTACGCGATCTGCTCGCTGATCTCGACGCCGATCATCGGCAAGCTCTCCGACCAGTACGGCCGCAAGCCGCTGCTGCTGTACAGCCAGGCCGGCACCTGCGCCGGGTTCCTCGTGCTCGCGTTCTCGAGCTCGCTGTGGATGGTGTTCGTCGGCCGCATCCTGCCCGGGCTCTCCGCCGGGAACCTGTCGATCGCGCAGGCCTACATCTCCGATCACACCGCGCCCGAGAACCGCACGAAGGCGTTCGGCGTCATCGGCGTCGCGTTCGGCATCGGCTTCATGCTCGGCCCCGCGATCGGTGGCCGGCTCGGCAAGGTCGCGCTGCACCTGCCGTTCATCATCGCCGCGTGCCTGTCGGCGCTCGCGATGCTCGCCACCTACGTGCTGCTCCCCAAGAAGGAAGCGCCGCCGGCGGAGAGCCGGCCCGAGCTCGGCCCGGGCGGCCGCCGGCCGAGCGCCTTCGACTGGAAGACCTACGCCGAGTACTTCGGCCGCCCCGCGCTGCGCGCGCTCTACATCCAGTTCTTCCTGTTCTCGTTCGCGTTCTCGTGCTTCTTCTCCGGGTTCGCGCTGTTCGCGGGCCTCCACCCCGACTTCCTGTGGGGCCCCGACGAGGTCGGCTACCTGTTCGCGTACGCGGGCCTGCTCGGCATCATCATCCAGGGCGGGCTGCTCGGCCGGCTGGTCAAGCGCTACCGCGAGTTCAAGCTCGCGATCTTCGCGTTCGTCGCGTCGATCGTCGCCTACGTGCTCGTCGGGTTCGCGACCACCGTCGCGATGCTGGTGATCGCGTCGACGATCAACGCGTTCGGCCAGGGCATCCTGCGCCCCGTGCTCACGGCCCGGCTCACGCAGGCCGTCGACCGCCACGAGCAGGGCGTCGTGCTCGGCATCTCGGGCTCGCTCGGCTCGGTCGCGATGTTCCTGTCGCCACCCACGGGCGGCGCGCTGCTCGATCGCCACTGGCTCGTCGCGTGGGCGATGATCCCGGCGGCCGTCAGCCTGCTCGGTCTGATCGCCACGCTCGCGTGGGCGGGAGTGACGGAAAAGCGCGCGAGCAAGGACGAGCCGACCGAGCTACATTCCCGCGCATGAAGCTCAAGGGATGGCTGTTCACGGCGCTCGCCGCCGGTGGTGTGGTCTACGGTCTGCGTGGTGGCTGCGTCAACAGCGCGGCGCCGGACGAGGAGCTCGCGGATCACTTCGAGGAGCTGTGCGACATCGCCGGCGCCAACATCGACACGCCGAAGCGCGGCGTGCAGAAGCTCGGCCGCTACCTCGGCCGTCACCTCGACGACATGCTCGGCGACTTCGGCTCGACGATCGTCACGATCGAGAAGATCTCCGACGACACGAAGCACGACGAGCGCGCCCGCCTCGCGCGCGACCGCATGCAGAAGCCGTGGCACGCCTGCCAGCGCACCTGGGAGAAGTTCTGGATCGCCGTCGACGAGGACCCCGAGGCGTCGGAGCTCGCGAACCGCGCGGCCGAGCGCCTCGGCCGCACGTTCGAGATCATCTTCTCGTCGGCGCCGCTCGACCTCCGCCGCCTGCCACAGGCATTCGGCCAGAATCTAGGTCCGACCTAATATCTGCGCAACTTGCGCAGAACTGTCCGAGATGCGGACGAGC
>CAYZYG010000236.1:0-3078 GCA_964481395.1 uncultured Vicinamibacterales bacterium | reverse complement strand
GCCGGTTCACGGAACCGGCTTGAGCAGTGAGTGAAGACCGATTAAGGCCGACGTGTACCCCCGCTCTGGCCGGTCTCCGACCGAGCCAGCCACATCTGGTCGATACGATGCCGGCTGCCCTTGGTCAACCATAGCTAATCCACGAATCTCGCCAAATCCATGGAATAGCATTCCATAGATTTGGCGAGATTCGTGGACTGGCATACACTGACATCATGATCCCACGCATCTACGAGCCTCCCGGCGCCTATCCTGAGGCCGAGTTTGCGCTGATTACCCCGGACAACTACCTGGATTGCGTCCTGTAGCGAGGAAACCGTGACTCCATCCCAGCCCACCTACGCCGACCTCGAAATCCGCATCCTGCCGCGCGCGGGGGATCGCTATCCCGTCGAGTTCACCGTCGATGGCCGCCAGTTCCCGCGTGGCCATCTGGACGCGAAGGCGCGGCCGCAGCCGTCCGACTTCGGCGCCGCCGCCGGCGAGGCGCTGTATCGCTGGCTGCTGGCCGATCCGCCCCCCAAGGAAGCCTGGGACAGGGCGATGGGCGTTGATGGCCATTGCCGCATCCGGCTGCGTCTCGACCTGGAAGCGCCGGAGCTGCACGTGCTGCGCTGGGAACTGCTGCGGCAGCCAGCTGGCAAGGCCAACCTTGCTGCTCCAAAAAAGTAACAGGTTGTGTCTGGACCGAATCAGTTGTATACTTTTATCGCCGCGGTTCACCGTGCGCAAGTGCTTCACAAAAGGAGCGTGCCTTGAAGGCGATTGACCTCAAACAGGTGGTGGTATATTTCGATCCCAAGGAGGCCCTGCGCGGTCAGCATCTGCGATCGTGGTTTGTCGAGCGCGCCGGCACGCCGCGGGCGCGACTGAGGATCGCACTGGAAGCGCAACGCGAACCACAGAAGATCCTCTTCGTTGGACATCGCGGCACGGGCAAGAGCACTGAGCTCAACAGGCTGGCCGAAGAGATACAGGGGAGCTTTCACACCATCGGCTTCGACGCCTTGACGGTGACCGGCCGTTCGACAATGCGCTACGAAGACCTGATGCTGGCCCTCAGCACGCAAATCACGCGTCATTGTATCGACCAGAATCTGATCGGGCGACCGGCCACCGACCCATTGCGTGAGGGTTGGCAGTCGTTAGCCGACTGGTGGCGGGAGAAGGTTGCGGGGTTCAGCCTGGGGAAGCCGGGCGAGGTCAACACCATGGCCTCCCTCAGCACGCTGCTGGGCGAGATCGAGGTCGGTGTCAGCCAGTCGGCCTTCACCCGTGAGCAACTCAACGCCTTCGTCGACCGGGAGATGCCAGAGCTGATCCGGCGTCTGAACTGGGTGATCGGGGAGGCGGAGAAGCACCTGAATCCCAAACGTCTGCTGTTGGTAGTGGAGGGGCTGGACAAGGTCGACCTCGATGCTGCCCGTCACATCTTTCGCGACCATGCACCGACCATCCTTGCGCCGCATGCAGCCATGATCTATACCTTTCCCCTGGCGCTGCGCTACTCTGACGACTACCAGACAGTGCTCAGCGCGTTCAACGACGACAAATTCCTCTCCAACCTGAGTCTGCGTCACGTCAATAGCGACGATGATCCTGAGGGGCGACGGGCGCTGCGCCAGATCGTTCTCAGTCGGATGGAGTCGAACCTGGTTGCGGAAGACGCCCTGGAGCAGATGGTTATGGCAAGCGGCGGCATCGCCGTTCAGTTGGTGAAACTGGTCAACAGCGCCGCCATCTATGCCCTGGAACGCAGCGCTCACGCCACGTCCATCGAACTCGCAGACGTCCGCAACGCGATCAAGGACCTGCGGCGCGAGCTGGCGGCAAACCTGACATTGACGGAGTGGCGACTGTTGAAGAGGCGTCACATCGACCGCTTGCTGAGCAACGAAGCGGAGATCCAGCAGTTGCTCTACAAGGGTGCGTTGATCGAGTACTCCAACGACGTACAATGGTGCGACGTCCATCCGGCGCTGTGGGGACTGCTTGACTACTACGTGGAGGGCGACGATGGCGGGCCAACTACCGGCGATCACTGACCTGATCCCGTCGTCGGCCACCCTGTCTCCAGCCCAGGTTCTGGAGACACGCGCTTCCAGCTTGCGGCGGATGGCCACGCTGCTGCGACTGGCGCGCGGCGCCTGGACGTTGGCAGTCTATGAGAGCAGCGATGTGCAGCGTCTGATGGTAGAAGACCTGCGGCAGGCTGTTGCGCCGCTTCCCCTGATCGAAATCGCGTTGGACAGGGAGGAGACACCCGATCCGTTGCGCATCGTGCGGCGCATCGATCTCAACGGCGACGCACCGGTTCTCTCATTCCACGGCATCGGCCGGCAGCTGGCCGAGCTGGCCGGCTTTCTGGATATCCAGCGCGACGCGCTGGCCAGACACCCCCACCGTCTGATATTCTGGACCAGTGAGCGTGAGCGGCGCCAGCTTTCCGAGGCGGCGCCCAACTTCTACTCGCGTCTGAGCGGAGTCTACTACTTCCCAGGGGGGTCGCACGTGGCGGCGGACAACAGCTCCGCCAGCCGTGCTCACCCGACTGCCGGTCTGGCGACAACCGGCCCGGAATTCGCCGCCCGCCGCCGTCGCCCCTATCTGCCGGAGAGCGAGGGGCGCCAGCGCGACCAACAGATCGCCTTCCTGAACGATCGTATCCAGGAGCTGCACGACCTGCCGCGTCCAAACTTCGAAGCGATTGGCGACGCGTGGTATGACCTTGCCGGGGTGTATGAGCGATCCATGCCGCGCCGGTGGCTGGAGAGCGAGTCGGCCTATGCGGAGGCGGCGCGCGCCTATGCTCAGTCCGGCCTGACGCTGGCCGAGGCTGAAGCCCACTATCAGGCAGGTGATGCGGCCATGCGCGGCTACGGCCACCACGCCGCGCTGGACCACCTGGCTACGGCGTTGCGGCTGTACCGTCTGTTGGCCCACTCGCTTGCCAGCACACCCGATGCAGCGCTGGGCGAGGCCAACGTGCTCAAGGCGCAGGGCGACGTGCTGGCCTTTCTGGCTCAGCGGGAGGAGGCGCTGGCCCGCTACGGGGAGGCGCTGACGCTGTTCCGGGCG
>CAYZYG010000235.1:0-3093 GCA_964481395.1 uncultured Vicinamibacterales bacterium | reverse complement strand
GCCGCGGCGGGATGGCCGAGGGACTGGCCGGCCGGCTGGCGATGGCGGGCCGCGGCATGCAGCAGCGCGTCCGCGTCCAGGCCAACTACAACCTGAGCGGATCGATGCTGGACGCCGAACCGTACTCGCTGACCGGCCAGGCCCAGGACCGGCCGCCGTACAGCCAGCACCGGTTCGGGGCCACGGTGGGCGGCCCCGTGCGGGTCCCGGGTGTGTTCGACCTCGGCAGCCAGACGACTTTCAATCTGAGCTACAACGGGAACTACGGCAGCACGCTTTTCGATCGCTATTCGACCGTGCCGACCGAGGCCATCCGCAACGGCGACTTGTCGCTCTACAGCGGCTCGCTCACCGATCCGGCGACGGGCCTTCCCTTTCCGGGCAATCGTATTCCTGCGGACCGGATCGATCCGGTAGCCCTGTCCCTGCTCAAGTACTATCCGCTGCCCAACCTCACCGGCGACCTGCGCAACTTCCACTACGTGACGTCGTCGAACACGACGTCGAACGACATCAACTTCCGGTTCATCCGGTCCTTCGGCACGGCCCAGCGGGGACGGGGCGGCGTGCCCGCGATGCGCGCGGGCGGAGGACGCGGCGGCGGACGCGGCGGCAGCAACCTTATGATCGGTCTCAGCTACCGCGGCTCGACGAGCGACCAGCTCTCGTCGTTTCCTTCAGCCGCCGGCACGCGCGAGCAGTCGGCCTGGAACGTCCCGGTGAACTTCACCTTCCAGTGGAAGGGCATCTTCAACACCCTCCGGGTGCAGTACAGCCGGAACCGCTCGACCTCCACGAACCTCTATGCCAATCAGGTCAACGTCGCCGGCGATGCAGGGATCGAGGGCGTGTCGACCGATCCGTTCTCCTGGGGCATCCCGACATTGTCGTTCTCGACCTTCACGGCGCTGCGCGACATCACCCCGTCGGAGCGCACGGACCAGACGGTCAACGTGGATGTGACCCAGATGAAGCAGCGCGGGCGGCACACGCTCCGCTGGGGCGGCGGCATCCGGACCGCCGCGAACGACACCAGGTCCGACTCGAACCCGTGGGGCAGCTTCATCTTCACGGGCCTGTACACGAGCGGCGGGTCCCAGGTCCGTTCCTCGCGCAGCGGCCTCGACTTCGCCGACTTCCTGCTCGGCTACACCCAGCAGGCGAGCCTGCAGTACGGCCCAGGCCTCCAGCGATACCGCAACCGCTCCTGGAACGCCTTCTTCATGGACGACTGGCGCGTCCGTGCCAACTTCACGCTGAACGCCGGCGTGCGCTACGAGTACCAGTCACCGTTCTGGGAGGCGGACAACCGCCTCGTCAACCTCGACGTGGCGCCGGACTTCTCGGCCGTCGTGCCCGTGCTGGCCGGGGAATCGGGTCCGTACGGCGGCGCGTTCCCCACGAGCGGGATCCGCCCGGACCGCGACAACATCGCCCCGCGCGTTGGGTTCGCCTGGCGGGCCCAGACGCGCACGGTGGTGCGGGGCGGCTACGGCATCAACTACAGCTCACCCACCTACGCCTCGATCGTGCGGAACCTGGCCAGCCAGCCTCCCTTCGCCGTGACCGACACGCGCCTGGGCACGCTCACCGAGCCCCTGTTGCTCACGACGGCACTGGCAGGACAGAGCACGGCCGAGACGACCAACAACTACGGGGTCGATCTCAACTACCGTTTGGGCGTGCTGCAACTCTGGAACCTCGACATCCAGCGGGATCTCACCCGGACGATGAACCTCGGTGTCGGGTACACCGGCACCCGCGGATCGTCGCTCGACGTGCAGCGGGCACCCAACCGCGACGCCAACGGGCCGATCCTGCCGGACGTCAGTCCGTTCCTCTGGCAGCAATCCACGGGCCGTTCGCTGATGCACGCGTTGTCGGTCCGCTTCCGGAAGCGTCCCACGAAGGGCTTTGGCGGCGGCGTGACGTACACCTTCTCGAAGTCGATGGACGACGCCTCGTCGATCGGCGGCGGAGGCGCGGTGGTTGCGCAGGACGATCAGAACCTCGCGGCCGAGTGGGGACTGTCGAGCTTCGACCAGCGCCACCGCCTCTCGGGAGATTTCACGCTCGAGCTGCCCTTCGGCCCGAACCGGCCGTGGCTGAACGGCGAAGGATTCTGGGGTTACGTGTTCGGCGGCTGGGGGTGGACGACGAACGTCACCCTGGCGAGCGGCAATCCGCTCACGGCGCGTCTCCTGAGCAACGCCGCCGACGTCGCCCGGGGCACCAACGGCACGCTGCGGGCTGACTGGAACGGCCAGCCGATCGCGCTCGACAATCCGACGCAGCTCATGTTCTTCAACACCGCGGCCTTCTCGGTGCCCGCATCCGGAACCTACGGCAATGCGGGTCGAAACACCATCCCCGGCCCCGGCAGCTTCAACGTGAACATGTCGCTGGCCAAGAACTTCCGCCTGCCCGCCAACCGCAGCATCAACCTGCGGGTCCAGGCCAACAACGTATTCAACATGGCCCAGTGGGGCGGCGTCGACACCGTGGTGAACTCGCCGACGTTCGGTCAGATCACCTCGATGCGGTCCATGCGCAGCGTGCAGATCCTCGCGCGCGTGTCCTTCTGAGTTGCGACGAGAGCGGGATCATCCTATGGTGCGCCGACTTCCCCTGCTGCTGGTTCTGACCGCCGTCCTGTCCGCCTGGTCCGCCTCTCCGGGCCTCGACGCGTCACAGGCGGGATCGCAGCCGAAACCCACGTTCAAGTCCGGCCTCGACATGGTGATCGTCAACGTCGTGGTCCGCGACCGCGACGGCAACCTCGTCCGCGGACTGACAGTCGGGGACTTCACCATCACCGAGGACAACAGGCCCCAGACGATCTCGACCTTCGATTTCGAGGAACTGGATCTCGTCACCACGACGACGACCGAGGCTCCCGCGCTGCCGTCGCTGAAGGAGGAGCTGAAGCCGACCCCCCCGGCAGGGGTGAAGCCCACGGCCCCAGCCGCAGCGAAGCCCGCCTCTCCCGAGCCGAAGCCTGCGGTCAGTGTCAAGGACAAGCGCATCATCGTGCTGTTTTTCGATCTCAGTTCGATGCAGCCCGAGGACGTGAAACGCGCGGCCGATTCGGCG
>CAYZYG010000234.1:0-3115 GCA_964481395.1 uncultured Vicinamibacterales bacterium | reverse complement strand
CTCGTCGATCTGCTGCTGATCCAGAAGAAGATCCACCGAGGCGTGTTCGCCGTGATGGACGGGACGTTCGCCGGTGACGGCCCCGGGCCGCGCTGCATGGTCCCGCACGTCAAGAACGTGCTGCTCGCCAGCTCGGATCAGGTGGCGATCGACGCGGTGGCGGCCAAGCTCATGGGCTTCAACCCCCTCGACATCAAGTTCATCCGCCTGGCGCACGACGCGGGCTTGGGCTGCGGCGACCCGCGTGAAATCGAGATTGTCGGTGACACGTCAGCCGCCGCGGAGAACTGGCACTTTGCCGGGCCGTTCCGCAAGATGACCTTCGCCTCGCGGATGCAGCACCTGATCTACTGGGGGCCGCTCAAGAAGCCCATCGAGTGGAGCCTGAAGACGGTGCTGGCGCCGTGGTCCTACATCGCGAGCGTGGTGTACCACGACAGCTACTGGTACCCGCGCAACGCCGACCGCGTGATGAAGGACGTGCTCGCCAGCGAGTGGGGCCGGCTCTTCCAGAACTGGGGCGCGGTGCAGGCCGACGCGCAGGGCTACCCCGATGTGGGCGGGGCGCCAGCCGAGGTGCCGCGTCTCGGCGCGCATGCCCTCGGCAAGTCGCTCGGCATCCTCGGCACCTGCATCGTCGAGGCGCCGGAGTTCTCGAACCGCAAGCGAAGGATCGTGACGCCGGCGCGATAGACGGACGGGCCCGCGGCCGGCGGCCAGCGGCCCTCGACGGGACGGAGAGGCGTTTTGCCGGCGAGCGCGAGCGGGCCTGTCCGGTGGCCTCGCCTCCTCACTTCTTTCCGCAGGTGGAGATGCCGAACGGCACGTAGGCCGGGCACCAGCCGATGGCGGCCGTGGCGAGCGGCACGACGCCAATCCACGCCCAGACCGGTCCGCCCATGAGTGCCCAGGCGATCAGGGCGATGCCCGCGATGGCCCGGATTCCGCGATCGATGCCCCCCATGTTCGTCTTCATCGTCCGTCCTCCTGGTTACGTGTCCGGATCGAGCGTGCTCCGGTTGCCCGGTCCCCGTCAGTACAGCAAGTCGGGCAGGCGAGTTCGCGCGAAGGCTCGCTCCCCCTCCTCCCAGGTGCCGGCGATATCAGCCGCCGGCACGCCCGATTCGATCTGCTCGCGCAGGCGCGGGGATCCAGCCAGGATGTCGATGGGCATCTTGTCGTGCTCGTATTCGTACGGCGGCGGCCGCCACGCGAAGCTGGACGGATCCTCCGCGTGGAACTGCGCCAGCAGTGCGACGCCCGTACGGACGGGCTGGAACGCCTCGCGGTCGAGCACGTGGATCTGGCAGCCTCCGCAGGCTACTCCCGCGTGCTTCTGGAACGTGGGTTCGAACACGACCGGCCGGAATCGCGCGCCAGGGAGGTTCTGCGCGTTCATCCGCGCCGAGAACCCCTCCGCATCGATCCACGGCGCGCCAAGGTACTCGAACGGACGCGTCGTGCCCCGGCCCTCTGAGAGTCGCGTGCCCTCGAAGAGCACCGAGCCGGGGTACACGACGGCCGTGTCGAGCGTCGGCATGTTGGGCGACGGCATGACCCAGGGCAGTCCTGTCGCGTCGAAGTACTGGTCGCGCGACCACCCGTCCATGCGTTCCACCCGGAGATCCGCCCCGAGGGCGAACCGCTCGTTGAAGTAGCCTGCCAGCTCCCCGATGGTCATGCCGTGCCGCATCGGGATAGGAAACAAGCCGACGAACGACTCGTAGCCGGTCTCGAGCATCGGCCCTTCGACATCCACTCCGCCGATGGGGTTCGGCCGGTCGCAGACGATGACCGGGATGCCGTGGTGGCCGGCGGCCTTGAGGCAATTCGCCATCGTGTATACGAAGGTGTAGATGCGCGCCCCGACGTCCTGGAGATCGATGACGAGTACGTCCAGTCCCTCGAGCATGGCCGCCGTCGGCTCGCGCGTCTCGCTGTAGAGCGAGTAGACGGGCACGCGCAGCCGCTTGTCCCTCGCGTGCGGCGACTCGATCATGTTGTCCTGGAGGTCAGACCGGAACCCATGCTGGGGACCCAGGACCGCGCGAAGCGGAGAGCCGGGCGCGGCGGCAATCAGGTCGGCCGCGTGGTTCAGATGCTCGTCGACGGAGGCCGGGTTGCAGACGAGGCCCACACGCAGGCCCTCGAGCGCGCTCGAGGCCAGGAGCCGGGTCAGACCGAGGGTGACGGGCATGGGGGGATTATAGAAGAACCGGGATTCGGGAGTCGGGAGTCGGGATCCGCGGAAGGCACGGCAGAGGCGCGCGGCGACGTGCGCGTACGGGCTTGCCGGCAAACATTGGCCGTGGCCTGCGTACTGCCGTACTCGACTCCCGACTCCCGACTCCCGAACTCAGTCTTCTGCACCCGTTCGGTGTATCCTCCCATCGGCATGATGCACGATCGCAGCGCGGCGCTCCGCGGCCCGCACCGCCGTTTCAACCCGCTGCTCAGGGAGTGGGTCACCGTCTCGCCGCACCGGTTGGCTCGCCCGTGGCAGGGGCAGATCGAGCCGGACCCGGCCGACGATCTCCCGCCGTACGATCCGGCATGCTACCTGTGCCCCGGAAACGCAAGGGCCGGAGGCCAGCGCAACCCGGCGTACACTGACACCTTTGCGTTCGACAACGACTTCCCGGCCCTCCTGCCGCCGTCCGGCGAGGGGACGGCCTCGGAGACTGACGAGTTGTTCGTGGCCCGCCCGCAGGCCGGCCGTTGCCGCGTGCTCTGCTTCTCGCCTCGGCACGACCTCACGCTCGCCCGCATGAGCGTCCGGGCGATTCGGGCGGTCGTCGATCTCTGGGCGGAGGAAACAGATGCGCTCGGCTCGATCGACTGGGTGCGCTACGTCCAGGTCTTCGAGAACAAGGGCGCGGCCATGGGATGCAGCAACCCCCACCCGCACGGCCAGATCTGGGCCTCGGCGGACGTGCCCGACATCCCGGCGCGCAAACTCGCAGCCCAGCGGGCCTACTTCGATCGCCACCGCCACGATCTGCTCGGCGACTATCTCGAGCGCGAACTGGTGGCCGATGAGCGTCTGGTCTGCCGCAATGACGACTGGGCCGTCGTTGTGCCGTTCTGGGCCGTGTGGCCGTTCGAGACGATGGTG
>CAYZYG010000233.1:0-3206 GCA_964481395.1 uncultured Vicinamibacterales bacterium | reverse complement strand
GTCTTCGCCGGATAGACGCCGAGCGAGCCGCGGTGCTTGCCCTTGCGGCCGACCCGGCGGCTGCGGGGCAACAGGCCCTGCTGGACGTACTTGCGGAAGCTCGCCTCGGAGAACTTGATCCCGCGGCTCGTGAACGCGTCGACGATCTGCACGGCGGTGATGCCGTGCTCGAACGCCTTCTCGATGGCGGCGAGCTCGTCGTCCTTGAGGAGCGATCGCGCCGGTGCGCCGCTGCCCGCGCCCGGCGCATCGTCATCGCGACGACTGGCGACGTCGCCGAACGCCGAGCCACGGCGCGCGCGGAACGGGAGGATGGTTCCCGACGGGCGCGCATCGTGAGCGGTGGTCTGGTGGTGACGGAGCAAGCGGATCCTTCTGCGCGGCACACGGCACGCGCGACACGTGGCGATCGCACCGACGAAGCCCTGCTCCCTCGAGCAGCGCTTCAGCGTTTGTGAGTGCGAGTCCCCTCGATAGCGGCAGTCACCTTCGCGGACCCCATGACGTCCCACTGTCCGACGAGGTATTCTGACGATATTCGTCTGAATGGAATCGGTCAACAAGAAGACCGTGGCTCGTATCAAGTTTTTAGCTGGGCCTCTGTTCAGGTCCGCAAAGGGCGAGGCGACTCGCGTGGATCGCCTCGAACCGGCTAGCTTCGACGCGTGCTCGTGCGTCTCGCTCGCGCCGCGCTGCCGCTCGCGTTGCTCGTGACGATCATCGTCGTCGCGTTCGCGCTCGTCGGAGATTCGCGCGCCGAGCTCGACAACCAGGTGTTCACGTCACGTGCGGATCGGCTCCGGATGGTGGTGCCGCGCGGCTGGCGCGCGACCGATCACCCGACGTACCCGGGCCTGCTGTTGTGGATGATGCGCACGCAGCCGCCGGGGCAGATCGTGCTGACCTCGGAGGCCTTCACGCGCGAGCTCTACTGCTCGTGGCCGGTGGCGTGCCGCGCGCCGAGCGACACGCCGACGAACAAGTACGCCTGCGCGCTGCGCGCGAAGCTCCAGGCGCAGCGGCTCCGGGTCGGTCCGACGCAGGCGGGCCCGAAGGAGAACGAGGCCGCCGGCATCCCGTCGGTGTGGTTCGAGTACGACGACGGCAAGCGCTTCCTGCGCCAGGCGATCGCGGTCACCGAGGACCGCGCGATCAGCCTCGTGCTGTCGGCGCCCACGCTCGAGGCGCGGTCGAGTCACGTGCGCCCGTTCGATCAGGCGCTGCGCACGCTGCGCCTGCTGTCCCGCGAGGAGGCGGAACCCGAGGCCACGCTCGATGCCGCGCTCGCGCTCGCCGGCGACGCGGCACCGCGCGATGCCGCCACGGCGCCGGCCGACGGCGCGACGCCGCCGACCGGGACGTTCGAGTCAGCGCCAGCGCCAAAGATCGACCCGGTAGGCCCCTGTCCGAAGTAGGCGCTGGATCGATCGCAGGTCGCCGGTCGGCGCGCTGCTCGGTGTCGACGGGGGGATGATCGCGGCCGGTGGTTCGTCGGCGGCCGCCGCCGGCGGCGGGAGCTGCGCCATGGCGAGCTCGGTGAAGGTCGGCGGCACGGGCCGGTTCTCGAGCGCGCTCGCGACCTGCGCCTGCTGGATCACGAAGTCGGCCTCGCGCTCGGCGAGCAGCTCCATCGGCCCGATATCGACGCAGCCGAACGCGCGATCCTGGTGCGAGCAGTAGACGCGGACGTGCATGTGATCGTGGTGGGGCGCGCTGTCGCCGGGCTGCTTGCACGCCTTCCGCGCGCGTTCGATCAGCGGCTCGGGCTCGCCGATCGTCACGGCGTGCTCGATCAGCGCGTTCGCGATCGGCTGGTACATGAAGATCCACTGCACCGGCGCTTCGGGTGCCGTCAGCAGCTCGCGGACGAGGTTCCACACGCGCGGGATGTCGACGGTGAGGCCGCTGCCGTCGGCCGCGACGAGGTCCGCGCGGAACACGTGCATCGCGTCGTTCTCGACGGGCTTGCCGTCCTTGTCGCGCACGTAATACAGGAGGTCGACGTCGCGGCCGCTCTGGTGCGAGCGGTGCCACTGCCGGGCCTCGCCCCCGCCCTTCCCGGACAGGTCCGCGACGACGAGCCGGATGCCGGCGTTCGCCGGCGCCACGCGGCGTGCGACGCCGGTCAGCAGATCGACGAGCTCGTCGGTCCCCCAGCGATTGCCGCGCACCCGCCACACCTCGCGGGTCAAAAAGCCCTCGCCCCGATCCGGCAGCCGTACGCCGTCGACGATGCGCCCTCGGCTCGGCTTGCCGACGGAGATGCTGGTGCCGTCGCTGACCACGCCGAGCTCGACGCAGCCGGTCAGCAATGCGAGGACGGCCAGACTCCGCACCGGTGAAGACCAGTATGCACGTGCATCGGCAAAACGCGAAGGACGTGTTCGAGCGGCGGTGTCACACCCGAAACGGCAAAGGGCCGGGCGACGTGCCCGGCCCTCATCGATGCTCTGTCAGGGAGCTTACGAGGACTTGTCCTCGAACTCGGCGTCGATGACGTCGGACTCCTTCGCACCACCACCGCCCTCGGCGCTCGGCTCCTCGCTCGGGGGCGCCTCGCCGCCGCCGGCCTGCTTGTACATGGCCTCGGCGACCTTGTGCGCCGCGGCCTGGAGCTTCTCGAACGCGCCGCGCAGCTCGTCGGGAGAGCCCGCCTCGCGGTTGCGCTCGAGGACGGCCTCGGCCTCCTTGATCTCGGTCTCGATCATCAGCTTGTCCTCGGCCGACAGCTTGGCCTCGTTCTCCTTGACCAGCTTCTGCGTGCCGTAGACCAGCGTGTCGAGCTGGTTGCGGGCCTCGATCGCCTCCTTGCGCGCCTTGTCCTCGGCCTCGTGCTGCGCCGCGTCCTCGACGGCGCGCTTGATGTCCGCGTCCGACAGACCCGACGACGCCTCGATGCGGATCGTGCGCTCCGCGCCCGTGGCCTTGTCCTTGGCCGCGACGTTGAGGCCGCGAGCCAAACGTTGATCTGAATGCTCGTGACCATGAACATATAAGCGTAATCGATGAACTCGCCGTTCAACGAAGGAAAAAGGGGTGTCGAAAGTGCAATCACTATAATGATTATGGCCGAAAGAAACGTCAACAGAAAGTTGGACGCAGGGCCGGCCATACTGACCAGTATGTCGTCGCGTTTGAAACTTCGAAAGTTATTGGGATTGACAGGTACCGGTTTGGCCCAGCCAAACAGGATACCCGCATTGGTT
>CAYZYG010000232.1:0-3211 GCA_964481395.1 uncultured Vicinamibacterales bacterium | reverse complement strand
CAACTCGGGCGGCGCCTCGGGCAAGAACGACTTCGGCGACGCGGTCGCGACGGCCGTGATCAACAAGCGCGCGGGCGGCATGGGCCTCATCTCGGGCCGCAAGGCGTTCCAGCGTCCGATGGACGAGGGCGTGAAGCTACTGAACCTCATCCAGGACGTGTATCTGGACGGGGACATCACGGTCGCGTAGGAACAGGGACCGGGGATCGGGGATCTGGGGTCAGGTCTGCAGGTTCCATCCCCTCTCCCGTCCGAAGAAGGACCCGAAGGACTCAGCGCTGGATGACCCCCAGGAGCGCTGGCGTGAACGGGCGGCGAGGGCGTATGAGATGCGAGGGGCTCCTGAGGATACAGGCGGGCTTGGTGCTGCTCGCCGCGGCGGTGACGGTGGCGTCGGCGACCTTGGCGGCTGCCCAGGAAGCCCCGGTGACGCTCTCGGCGTCCGCGGCGGCGGCGCAGGTGAAGCCCGGCGGCGAGTTCGAGGTCACCCTCGTGGCGCGCATCGCGGAGGGGTGGCACCTGTATTCGCTCACGCAGTCGCCCCCGCCGGTGGCGACGACGATTCAACTCGCGCCAGGCCAGCCGTTCGAGATAAGTGGCGAGATCGAAGGGCCGGCGCCGGTGCTGGCTGAGGATCCGCAGTCGGGCGAGACGGTCGAATTCTACGACGGCGACGCGTCGTTCCTGATTCCGGTGAAGGCCGGCGCCTCGGCGCCGGAAGGCAAGGGCACCCTGAGGGTCCAGTTCCGCTACCAGGCCTGCAACGACTCGATCTGTCTCCGGCCGACGACGCTCACCGTGGACGTGCCGGTGCAGATCGGGCGGGACAGGTAGACTGCCGGCCGGAGAGCCTGCGGTTCGGCACCCACCGTGCACGGGTGCCGGGCCCATACCCCCTGACCCCTGTTCCCTGCCCCCCCGCTCTAGCCCTGTCGCCTGTCGCCCGTCGCCTGATCCCTGTCTCAGCACCTCCCGCATCCCTTCTCGCAGCAGGCCTTCCCGAGTGCGATGGCTGACGGCGTGACGGCGAGGCCGCCACGCGACGTGCAGAGAAGATCGCTCGACATCGCCCTGCCCACCGCGTAGACCGCGTCGATTGTCTCGTCGAGCGGGATCGGGTTGACGTATCCGCCGAGCACGAGGTCCGCGACGACGAACGCCGAGGCCGCCGCGACCGCGTTCCGCGTGTGGCAGGGGATCTCGACCATGCCGTTGACGGGATCGCACACCAGGCCCATCGTGTTCTGAAACCCGATGGCCGCGGCGTGGCACGCGTCGGCGGCCGATCCGCCGGCCGCATCGACGATGGCCGCGGCGGCCATGGCGCCGGACGCGCCGATCTCGACCTGGCAGCCCGCGACTTCCGCCGCGAAGGTCGCGCGTTGAGCGAGGATGAGGCCGATGGCGCCGGCTGCGAGCAGCGCGCGTCCGATCGTCGGCCGGTCGAGGCCGCGTTCCTCGGCCAGCGTGACGATGGCGCCGGGGATCGTGCCGGCGGACCCGCCCGTGGGAGCGGCGCAGACCACGCCCATCGCGCCGTCCACGTGCATCACGGCCATCGAGCGGGCCGCCGCACGGGTGTGGAAGCCTCCGCCTGGAAGGCGCCGTTCGCGTTCGGCCTTGTAGACCGAGCCGGCTGCCGGTCGAAGGAGCTGCATTCCGGAGAAGTCGGGATCGAGACCGGCCCGCGTCGACGCCTCCATGATGTCGTAGCGGCGGAGCATCTCGTCCAGCACCGCGTCGGCGGAGAGGCCGAGCAGACGGGATTCGTATTCCTGGGCGAGGCGGCCCAGCGACCAGCCGTTTCGTTCTGCGAGCGCGACGATCTCGCCGGCGCTCGTGAAGAGCATCTCGCCAGCCTGGATGTAATAGACCGGCGCGGACTCGTACACCCGGGTGCGCGGCGCCTGGGCCTCGATCGCGGAGCGCAGGTCAGGTGAGAGCGGACCCGTCCGATACGCCGTCACGGCCGCCGACTCGTTGTCCACGCGGCGGAGCGATACCGGTTGGCCTTGCGCCATCCCGTCGCGGGCGAGCGACGCGGCGACGGTATCGATGACGCTGCGGCTCGTATCGACGAGCACTTCGTAGCGCGACCCGTTGAAGAGCACGGGCCAGCCGGCGACGCGCGTGATCTCGACTTCTCCGCCGCCGATGGAGCGCGCGCGCAGGTCGAGACGGGCTCCGTCGCGGCCGGTGAGTTCGATCTCGACGCAGTTCGGATGATCCGGGTCGTGGAGCGGACGGACCTCGAAGCGGATGTCGAGCCCCGCGGCGGAGGCGTCCGACAGGGCGGTGAAGAACGACGCGTCCGTCAGCGGCTTGTCGAGGAGGCCCATGGCGAAGGCGCGATCGGCGCCCTGGACGACGAAGGTGCGGGCGTAGGATCCGAGGGGATCGAAGGCGAAGACGGCGGTGGTGGGCGCGCCGCCGAGCATCGTTCTGGCCATGGAGGCGATATGAAAGCCGCCGGCGGTGTGGGAGCTCGAGGGCCCGCGCATCACGGGACCGAGGACGTGGTTGAAGATGCTGAGGCGTTTCACCGGGGCGCGCTCCTCGTGGCGGTCTGCGGGTGTCCACTCAGGATACCGAAGACCGGGGACAGAAGACAGGAGACCGCGCGTCTGTGCGTCGACCCCTGATTCCCGGCCCCGTCTTTTCCCTTGTCGCCTGCCGCCTGATTCTGCACTTGACACTCCTCCCTGGTCCCTGTAGTATTGAAAGTCCGCTGGTCAACTGATGCGTTGACCGTGAGTCCTCCGCCCGACGGGCGGATGGGCCGCTCCGAGGTAAGCCCTGGAGCGGTGCCAGGCTCCCAGACACCGATGCGGCGGGTGAGGCCGATGTGATGCGGCCGAGCCGCCGATTGGGGTCGAAAAGAGGGGTTGACAAGCGAGGCCGGCGGTAGTAATCTTAGAAGGTTCCCCTGAAGATGGTCGCGCGAGTGACCGATACGATGGGGAGCGGCAAGTCGGTTCTTTGAAAACTAGATAGCGCGCGCAAGAGTACGAACCTGTGAGTATCAGCGGGGTCGGGCCGTGGCCTTCGGGCTGCGGGGTCGGCTCCAAGACTGAACCGAAACAACGCCAGAGCTTGAGAGAGCTCCGGTTGAAGATGTCCGGTGAGCCGCAAGGCGAGCCGGCCGCACCTTTAACATGAGAGTTTGATCCTGGCTCAGAATCAACGCTGGCGGCGTGCCTAACACATGCAA
>CAYZYG010000231.1:0-3212 GCA_964481395.1 uncultured Vicinamibacterales bacterium | reverse complement strand
GGCAAGCTGTCGGCGCGCCACATGCGCAAGCCCGACCGGCTGGAGGCCCACTTTCTGCGCGAGTGCCTGGAGTATCCCGGCGTGCTGCCGCACGTCAACCGCATCCTGAGGGCGCAGAAGATACCCGAGGTCAGCGCGGAGGATTTCCGGCTGGCCGAGGATCGCGCCCTGTTTGCGGAAATTACTCAGAGAGCGACGCTGCCAACGGTTGCCACGATTGCGGAATTGTGCGATAGTCTTGACTCGGTGCTGGCAGATAGGGTTAAGGGGTTGCTCACATTGTCGCCCACACCGGAACCGAAGCTGGGCCGCTTGCCCGACGCGCTGGCGTTGTCGGTGCTCGATTGGCGGCTGGAGAAGCTGCGCGAGCACAACACGATCCTGAAGCAATTGTTGTTATCTCAGAACCAGAAGGGAGCCGACGACGAATTGGCCCGACTCTATGGCGATCAGCTGCACACCTCGCAGGAGGCGAAGCGGCGCATTGACCAGGCCAAGAATGCCATGTCGGCCACGGGCCGCCGGAAGGCGGAACAGGCGGACGGGAAGAGAATCAGGAATTAGGAATTAAGAAGGCGGCCGTAAGGAGTAGATTCCTAATTCGTAATTCGTAATTCCTAATTGTCTTTATTGTCTTTCGCGGATTGTACGAAGCTAGATGGAGATGTATCCCGACGCGGACATGCCGGAATTTGACCCGACCGACGACGAGGCGGCGGACGAGGCGCTGAGCGCCGAGCCGCTCGACGTGGAGGCGTTGGTCAGGAAGGCGCGCCGCTCGCGGCAGATCGCCGAATCGGACGTGCAGTCCATTCTGGCGACGGCCAGCGAGGACGAGGCCGACATGCTCTATGAGCGCCTCCAGAAGCTCAACATCCGCATTGTCGGCGGCGACGGCGAGCCGATCGACGACCCCGGCGACATCGGCCTGCTGGACAGCCTGGATGATCTGGACGACGACGACGACGCCTACCACCTGAGCGACGCCGAGGACGACCCCGTCCACACCTATCTGAAGGAGATCGGCCAGGTTCCGCTGCTGTCGGCCGAGCAGGAGATCTGGCTGGCGACGCAGATGCACGCCCACCGGGTGCTGGAGCGGCTGAACCGGGACGTGGGCGTCCACCGCGCCAACGGCGGCAAGCGCGTGCGCCGCGGCCGGAGCCGCCCCGCCCCGCCGGAGCCGCCGCCCGCCGGCCCCGAGCGCCCCGCCAACCAGAACGCGCTGCGCGCCCAGGCGATGGGGCTCAACTACCTGAATCTGCTGGAAAACTGGCAGTGCGTGCGCGACAGCGCGGCCACGCTGCGCGTCGATCCGCCTGACCCGCTGGCGCTGCTGGACGAGGCGCGACGGCTGCGCGCCAGCTGGCAGCACAGCGACCGCTCCTATAGCCGCCGCTACCTGAACGACGGCGCGTGGGGGCAGGATGAGGCGTGGATTGACCTGGCGGAGTGCCTGTTCACGGTGCTGACGGCGTTCTACCTGTTGCCCAATGAGCTGAGCGACCAGGTGGCGGCCCACGTCAAGACCCAGGGCGAGCTGCCGCCGGCGGCCGAGGTGGAGGCGTGGCTCTTCCCCGGCGATTCGTCGCTGAGCTATAACGAGTTCATGATCGTGGAGGCGGCCGAGGAGGCCAAGGGGCATCTGACCCGCGCCAACCTGCGCCTGGTGGTCAGCGTGGCCAAGCGCTACATGAACCGGGGCATCCACCTGCTCGACCTGGTGCAGGAGGGCAACGTGGGCCTGCTGCGCGCCGTGGAGAAGTTCGACCACACCAAGGGGTTCAAGTTCAGCACCTACGCCACGTGGTGGATTCGCCAGGCGGTCAGCCGGGCCATCGCCGACCAGGCGCGCACCATCCGCATTCCGGTGCATATGTACGAGACGATCAACCGGATCGTCAAGGCGCAGCGGGAGCTGGTGCAGCAGTTGGGGCATGAGGCGAGCGTGGAGGAGCTGGCGCTGGAGCTGGACTACCTGCTGCCGGAGGAGTCGGCGGCGATCAAGGCGGCCCAGGCCAACGGGATGCCGGTCGACCCGATGCTGGAACGCAAGTGGCGGCAGGCGGTCAGCAAGATTCGCGACATCCTGCGCATCGCCATGGACCCGATGTCGCTGGAGACGCCGGTGGGCAACAACGACGACGCGACGGAGCTGGGCGATTTCCTGGCCGACGAGAGCATCGTGGAGCCGGGGGACGCGGCCTCGCGGGAGTTGTTGCGGGAGCAGATTCGCAACGTGCTGGGCTTCCTGAGCGAGCGGGAGCGGGAGGTGCTGGAGATGCGCTTCGGGCTGAACGACGGCACCGACCACACGCTGGAGGAAGTGGGCAAGAGCTTCGGCGTGACGCGGGAGCGCATCCGGCAGATCGAGGCCAAGGCGCTGCGGAAGTTGCGGCACCCGAGCCGGAGCCGGGCGTTGCGGGATTATTTGACGTGAGATGGTAGCGCGGGTTGGCAACCCGCCTCTTCGCCCCAGCCGACGCGGGATGCCATCCCGCGCTACAAACTACACCTTTCTCCCCATTGTGATAGAATTCACGCAGCCCGCGAGTCCGGTTGGGTCTCGCTGCCCGTTTATAGTGGCGCGTCCGCCCCATCCGCACTATGATCCCGGTGGGCGGACGAGAATAATTCAACCACGGATTTTCACGGATTGAACGGATGGACGCGGCCAGAACCGTCAATCCGTCACATCCGTGAAATCCGTGGAAATCCGCGGTTCATTTATTAGGGCGCACGTTATGGAACAGAACCTGACCGAGTACATCCCGATCGCCGTGCTGTTGGGCATCGCCCTCTTCTTTGCCCTGCTGCTGCCCATTCTGTCGCTCAGCCTGGGGCCGAAGCGCATGGGCGCCCGCGCCCTGGCCCCCTACGAATCGGGCATGACCCCCATCGGCGAAGCCCAGCGGCGGCTGCCCGTCAAGTTCTACCGCATCGCCGTCCTCTTCATCCTGTTCGACGTGGACATCATCCTGCTCGTCCCCTGGGCCGTCACCTTCCGCAACCTCGGCTACTTCGGCCTGGCGGCCATGCTCATCTTCATGGTCATGTTCATCCTGGGCGACGTGTGGGTCTGGAAAAAAGGAGTCTTGGAATGGGAATAGAGCAAAAGCTCGGCAACCTCGGCGTCGTCACCTACCGCCTGGAAGACCTCGTCAACTGGGGCCGCACCAACGCCATGTGGCCGTTGCTGTTCGGCCTGGCCT
>CAYZYG010000230.1:0-3298 GCA_964481395.1 uncultured Vicinamibacterales bacterium | reverse complement strand
ATCGATCCGGCCCTGATGGTGGCCGCCGGTGAGGCCATCGCCGAGCGCTTTCGCGTCACCGAGCCAACGCGCGTGCTGACCGCCGAGGTCAGCGGCATCATTCCGGCCGTCATGGCCGCCCAGGCGCTGGGCAACCTGCCGGTGGTCTACGCCCGCAAGCACAAGCCCATCACCATGCGCGAGCCGGTCTACATCGACACGGCTCCCAGTCACACCAAGGGCAGTGAGGTGCTGCTGATGGTCTCGCCCGAATTCCTGCACGCCGGCGACCGGATTCTGATTGTCGATGACTTTCTGGCCAGCGGACGCACCATCGACGCGCTGGCCCGCATCGTGCTCGCGGCCGACGCCACCCTGGTCGGCATCGCCGCCGTGGTCGAGAAGATCTTCGAGGGCGGTCGTGAGAATCTGGCCTACTGGGGTGTGCCCATCGAGGCGCTGGCGACGATCACCGATATGAGCGAAGGGCGGATCGTGATGGCGGAGTGAGAAGCATGCAGGGGTGCAGGGGCGCGGGGGAGCAGGGGAGAACTTGCTGACTGCCGACTGACTACCAACGACCACTGACCACTCTCAACTATTAACTATCAACTTTCTACCATGAAACACGACACCATCGTCGTTCTAGACTACGGTTCGCAATACTCGCAACTGATCGCCCGCCGGGTGCGCGAGGCCAATGTCTATTGCGAGCTTGTCTCCTGGCGCGCGCCGGCGGCTGAGGTGCTGGCGCTGGAGCCGAAGGGCTTCATCCTGAGCGGCGGCCCCAACAGCGTCTACGAACCGGGCGCGCCGACGCTGCCCAACTACGTGCTGGAGAGCGGCCGGCCGGTGCTGGGCATCTGCTACGGCATGCAACTGCTGGCGCACCGGCTGGGCGGGCGCGTGGCCCGCAGCACGGCGCACGAGTACGGCCCGGCGCAACTGACCATTGACGTGGCCGAGAACCCGCTCTTTGCCGGCTGGCAGGCGGCCGACGAGGCGCCGGTCAGCGCCGCGCAGGTCTGGATGAGCCACGGCGACAAGGTGGAGATGCTGCCGGCGGGTTTCCGGCCGCTGGCCCACTCCGAGAATTCCCCCTTGGCCGCCGCGGCCGACGCCGAGCGTGCCTACTACGCCGTCCAGTTTCACCCCGAGGTGGCCCACACGCCGCAGGGGCGGCTGCTGCTGAGCAACTTCGTCCACCGCATTGCCGGCTGCCGGCCCGACTGGACGCCGGCCAGCTTCCTGACCGGGCAGATTGCGGCCATCCGGGCGCAGGTGGGCGACGGGCGCGTCGTCCTGGGGCTGAGCGGCGGCGTCGATTCGGCCGTGGCCGCCGCGCTCATCCACCGCGCCATCGGCGACCAGCTCACCTGCATCTTTGTGGACACCGGACTGCTGCGCCAGAACGAGGCGGTCAAGGTCGTGCAGGCGTTCCAGCAGGAGCAGGGCATCCGGCTGGTGGCGGTCAACGCCGTCGAGGAGTATCTCGACGCGCTGGCCGGCGTGACCGACCCGGAGCAGAAGCGCCGCATCATCGGCGAGAAATTCGTGCGTATCTTCGAGCGCGAGGCGCGCCGGCTGGGGCAGATCGACTTCCTGGCCCAGGGCACGATCTACCCCGACGTGATCGAAAGCGCCGGTAAGGGGCGCGACGAGGCGCACGTCATCAAGACCCACCATAACGTGGGTGGCCTGCCGGCCGACATGCAGTTCCAACTGGTGGAGCCGCTGCGCTCGCTGTTCAAGGACGAGGTGCGGCGGTTAGGCTCGGCGCTGGGCCTGCCTGACACGATTCTCTACCGGCAGCCCTTCCCCGGGCCGGGACTGGCGGTGCGCTGCCTGGGGCCGCTGTCCTGGGAGCGGCTGGAGCGGCTGCGTCTGGCCGACGCCATCTTCCTGGAGGAGTTGGAGCGGGCCGATCTGCTGCGCGAGGGGGCGCAGCAGGCGTTCGCCGTCCTGTTGCCGGTGAAGAGCGTCGGCGTCATGGGCGACGGCCGGACGTACAAAGAAGTGATCGCGCTGCGCGCCGTCACGACTGAGGACTTCATGACCGCCGATTGGGCGCGACTGCCCTACGAGGTGCTGGCTCGCGTCAGCCGCCGCATTGTCAATGAAGTGCCCGAGGTCAATCGCGTCGTGTTCGACATCACGTCGAAGCCGCCGGGCACCATCGAATGGGAGTAATAGGGCCCGGGGTCAGGGGCCAGGTTCTAGGGAAGAGCGCTCTTCCCTAGAACCTGGCCCCTAACCCCTATTCTGGAAGAACCCGCTATAATCTAGCACCATGACCTCCGCTGAACACACGCGCCGTCTGGGCAGGCGGCTGCTCCTGGCCCTGGCGGCGCTCGCGCTGCTCGTCGCCCTCTGGCCCAACGCCCGCTCGCTGTATGACCTCACCGGCGAGGAGCAGTGGCGCGGCCAGGCGGCCGGCGTCATTCACTGGCTCAACACCGCCGTCCGGCCGCAACCCACTTTGGAACCGGGGGCGGTCGCCGGTTCGCCGCTGGCCTATCCGGCCGTCTCCCCCTTTGGCGTCAATACCTTCCTGCATCAGGAGGCGGAACCGGAGAAGCGCGCCCGCACGCTCGACCTCCTCGCCGCTGCCGGCTTTCGCTTCATCCGCGAGGAGTTCCCCTGGGAAGACATCGAAATCCACGGCAAGGGGGATTTCGTTGACCGGCGCAACGATCCGGCCGGCGTTGACGCCTGGGCCAAGTACGACCAGATCGTGGGGCTGGCTGTCGAGCGGAACATCGCTGTCATCGCGCGGCTGAGCAACCCGCCAGCCTGGACGCGCGCCGCGGGGGATGAGATCGGCACGAACGCGCCGCCCGATGATTTCAACGACTTCGGCGACTTCGCCGCGACCGTCGCCGAGCGCTACCGGGGGCGCATCCGCTACTACCAGTTGTGGAACGAGCCAAATGGCAACGAAGAGTGGGGCCGCCAGGACGTGAACCCGGAGGCGTTTGCCGAATTGCTCTGCCTGGCCCACGACCGCATCAAAGCCGTCGATCCGTCGGCCGTCGTGCTGGCCGGGGCGCTGACGCCGACCGTCGCCAACGACGGCCGCAACATGAACGACCTCATCTTCCTGGAGCGTATGCTGGCTGCCGGGGCGGGGGAGTGTTTCGATGTATTCTCCGCCCAGGGGTACGGCCTGTGGTCCGGCCCGACCGACCAGCGCTTGCGGCCGACGGTCATCAACTATGCCCATAACCTGTTCTTACGCGATATCCTGGTGCGCCACGGCTATGCCGCCAAGCCCATCTGGATCAGCGAGATGGGCTGGAACACCGCGCCGGAGGACATC
>CAYZYG010000229.1:0-3348 GCA_964481395.1 uncultured Vicinamibacterales bacterium | reverse complement strand
GCATGTCCCACATCTCGAACGGCCCGGCCTCGTGGCCGAAGCCCCAGCGCATGGCGTTGTCCACGTCGGACAGGCGATAGGCGATCTCCGGCGTGACGTAGGCGGCGTAGGCGAAGCCGTAGTAGAGCAGATCGCGGGCATAATTAGCGGCCCGGTCGTCGAACTGGAGCAGCTTGCGCAGGCGTTCGCCCAGGTTCTCGACGTTGCGCACCGCGCCAACCGACTCGAAGCGGATCTTCGGCGCCGGTTCGTACGCCATCGAGCCGGGGTTGAGGGCCCAGAACTCCTTGCCGCCGTTCACGCGCTCCTGTTTGTAGAAGCCCTGGCCGCTCTTGTTGCCCAGCCACTTGTTGCCGAGCATCGCCTCCATCAGCGCCGACGTGCGCTCCGGGCGCAACGTCTCGCGATAGGCATCGTGGGGCACGGCGGCGTAGAGGTTCTTGTTGACGTGGGCCATCACGTCCAGCCCGACCAGGTCGAGCAGGCGGAAGGTGGCCGTCTTGGGCCGGCCGATGACCGGGCCAGTGATGGCGTCCACCTCGGCGATGGAGTAGCCTTGCTCCAGGGCGTGTTCCAGGCCATAGGACGAGGCCACGGCGAAGAAGCGGTTGCCGATGAAGTTGGGCGTGTCCTTGCAGACGACGACGCCCTTGCCCAGCACTTCCGAGCCGAAGCGCTTCATGAACTCCGTCACCTCGGGCGCGGTGTCGTCGGTGGGGATGATCTCCAGCAGCTTCAGGTAGCGGGGCGGGTTGAAGAAGTGCGTGCCCAGGAAGTGGGCGCGGAACTCGGCCGAGCGGCCGGCGGCAATCTGGCCGATGGGGATGCCGGACGTATTGCTGCTGACGATGGCGTTGGGCTTGCGGATCGCCTCCAGCCGGGCCATCAGCGCCTGCTTAGGCTCCAGCTGCTCGACGATTACCTCGACGATCCAGTCACAGTCGGCCAGCTTGTCGAAGTCATCCTCCAGATTGCCCAGGGTGATCAGGTCGCCCCGGTCGGCGCGGGCCAGGTTGGCCGGCCGCGCCTTGACCATGCGGTCGTAGAGGGTGTTGACGATCCGGTTGCGGGCGGACGGCTTCTGCTGGTCGGCCTCGCTCAGATCGGGCGGGACGATGTCGAGCAAGACCACCGGAATGCCGATGTTCGCCAGATGGGCCGCGATGCCGCCGCCCATCGTCCCCGCCCCGACAATACCTACCTTGTCAATTCGATAGTTCATGTGCGCTCCTCGATTGGGAAACCGCGGATTTCACCGATCCCTCGCACACCGTTCCTTCTCCAATCGGCGTGATCGGCGAAATCCGCGGCGTACGTCAGTGGCCTACTTCAACTCGCGGCGAGAATAGCCGAGAATGCTGCGGGCGACGATCAGCTGATTGATCTGTTTGGTGCCCTCGTAGATGTCGTTGATCTTGGCGTCGCGCATCCACTTCTCGGCCAGCCACTCGCGGGAGTAGCCCTTGGGGCCTAGCAGTTCGACGGCCTTCTGCGTGATCCACGTCACCGCGTCGCCGGCGCGATACTTGCACATGCTCGACTCGAGCCGGTTGCTCTCGCCGTGGGCCATCAGGGCCACGGCGCGCAGCGTCAGGAGCCAGGCCCCCTTGTAGCGCGCCTCCATCTCGATGATGTCGCGCTCGACGGCGGTCATCTCGTGCAGCGGCTTGGTGTAATCGGGGACAATCCCCTCTTCGGCCAGCTTCTCCTTGGCGAACTCCAGCGCGGCGCGGGCGATACCGATGGCGCTGGCGGCCACCGCCGGGCGCGAGGCGTCGAACGTCTTCATGGCCCCGACGAAACCCTGACGGTTTTCCGGCTGCTGCACCTCCGGGTTGCCCAACACGTTGTCGAACGGGATGCGCACGTTGTCGAAGTGCAGGGCCACTGTGTCGCTGGCGCGAATGCCCAGCTTATGCTCCTGCTTGGCGATGGTCACGCCGGGCGTGTTGGCCTCCACGACGAAGGACTTGATAGCCCCGCGACCGGCCTTGGGGTCCACCGTGGCCCAGACCACGCACAGGCCGTCCGACTCCTTCAGCGCCAGCGCGCCGTTGGTGATGAAGATCTTCTCGCCGTTGATGATCCACTCGCGGGTGTCGGGGTCGAGGACGGCCGTGGTGCGCATGGCGCTGTTGTCGGAGCCGGCGCCAGGCTCGGTGATGGCCATCGCGCCCCATTTCGGCGCGCCCTCGGTGAACTTCTTGAGGAAGCGCACGCGCTGCTCCGGCGTGCCGGCCGAGTCGACGGCCGCGCCGCCCAGCATGGGATGGGGCAGGCACAGGTATTGCCCGGCGTCGCCCCAGCTCATCTGCTCGATCATCATGATGAAGCCCAGCAGGCTGTAATCCGGCCCTTCGCGCTTGGGCTTGGCGCTGCCGTTCGTCCCGTTGCCGTTCTCCATCAGCGGCTTCAGCGTGCGCTTGACCATCTCCTGCGTAAAAGGCCAGGTCATCTGCACGAACGCCTGCGGCCGGGCATGCTCGTTCTCATCCAGTTCGCGCGAGTACGGCCGCATCGCCTGCTCGGCAACCATACGAATCAGTTGCGACTGATTCTGTACGAAAGGTGGTATCTCAAAACTGATCATGGAAACCCACTCCTATTTGGCGGTGTCTTCGCGCTTCGTTAAATGATCGCCAGCCCGTCGAAGCTGACGAACCCGCGGGCGTTGCGCAGCCACAGTTCAACCGGGTACTCCCGGATGTAGCCGTAGCCGCCTAGAACCTGAACGGCCCGGTCGGCCACCTGCATCACCACGCGGTCGACCTGCTGCTTCATGATGGTCGCCTCGCGGGTGACGTTCTGGCCCTGATCCAGCAGCCAGGCCACCTCCCACACCAGCAACCGGGCCTCATCGATCTCGGTCGCCATGTCGGCCAGCATGAAGGCGATGGACTGGCGGTGGGCGATCGGCTCGCCGAACTGGACGCGCTGCTTGGCGTAGTCGCGGGCGTATTCCAGGCCGGCGCGGGCCACGCCGACGGCCATTGCCCCCAGCGCCACGCGGCTGTGGTTCAGCAGCAGCGGGAAGTCGATGCCCGCCTCGCCGCCGAGCTTGTTCTCGGCCGGTACGCGGCAGTCGGCCAGCGTCACCAGGTTGGTCGAGAGGGCCTTGACGCCCATCAGCTTGTCTCGCTTGTCAATGGTCAGCCCCGGCGCGCCGGCCGGGACGAGGAAGGCCTGCGTCTGCCCGTCTTCATTGGCGTAAACGAGAATGACCTCGGCCGCGTCGGCCAGAGGCACGAAGGTTTTGGAGCCGTTGAGGACGTAGCCGTCGCCGTCGCGCGCGGCCGTCGTCTTGAGCTTGTAGGGGTTGAACTGAATGACCGGCTCGATGAGCGCGGC
>CAYZYG010000228.1:0-3415 GCA_964481395.1 uncultured Vicinamibacterales bacterium | reverse complement strand
CGCAGTACCTTCAGGAGCAGCTCTATGACAGCCGCCGCTATGACCTGGCGGCCGTTGGCCGCTACAAGCTGAACAAGCGCCTGAACATGCAGGGCGTCGTGCCGCTGAGCCATCGCACCATCACCCAACACGACATCGTCAACTTGGTGCGCCACATGATCCTGATCAACAACGGGCTGGAAGGGGCCGACGACATCGACCACCTGGGCAACCGGCGCGTCAAGACGGTCGGCGAACTCATTCAGGCCAAGCTGCGCGTCGGTTTGCGGCGCATGGAGCGGGTGGTGCGCGAGCGCATGTCCATCCGCGAGAGCGACAGCGTGACGCCGGTGGCCCTGATCAACATTCGCCCGGTGGTGGCCGCCATCCGCGAGTTCTTCGGCAGTTCGCAGTTGAGCCAGTTCATGGAGCAGGCCAATCCGCTGGCCGAGTTGACCCACAAGCGCACCCTGTCGGCGCTGGGGCCGGGTGGCTTGCGCCGCGAGCGCGCCGGCTTCGAGGTGCGCGACGTGCACCACAGCCACTACGGCCGCATCTGCCCCATCGAGACGCCGGAAGGCCCGAACATCGGCCTCATTGGCCGTCTGGCAACCTACGGCCGCGTGAACCGCTACGGCTTCATCGAGACCCCCTACCGCCGCGTGCTGAACAAGTTGCCGGTGGGCGAGACGCTGATCGACCACGACGCCTTTGCCAATGTGTCCGATCCCTCGACGGGCGAGATTCTCGTCGCGCAGGGGGAACGCGTCACGGCCGAGCACCTTGAGAAGCTGCGCGAGGCGGGCGTCAACGAGGTGCAGGTCAAGCCCTTCCTGACGGAAGAGACGATCTACATGTCGGCTGACGAGGAAGACCACTACACCATCGCCCAGGCCAACGCCAAGATCGATGAGCGCGGCCAGTTCGCGGCCGCCCGTGTTTCTTCGCGCCGCAACCAGCAGTTCCGCTTCACCTCGGTGCAGCGCGTGGACTTCATGGACGTGGCCCCGCGCCAAATCGTCGGCGTGTCGGCGGCGCTCATCCCGTTCCTGGAGCACGACGACGCCAACCGCGCGCTCATGGGTTCGAACATGCAGCGCCAGGCCGTGCCGCTGCTCCAGCCGGACGTGCCGGTGGTCAGCACGGGCATGGAGCTTCAGGCAGCTCTGAACTCCGGCCAGGTCGTGCTGGCCGACCAGCCGGGCGAGGTAATCAGCGTCTCCGGCGATAAGGTGGTGGTTGTGGGTGAGAACGGCCCGCGCACCTACAAGCTGCGCAAGTACAACCGCTCCAACCAGAGCACCTGCATCGATCAGCACCCGGTGGTCTATCGCGGCCAGCGGGTGAAGATCGGCGACGTGCTGGCCGACAGCTCCTCGACGCGCAATGGTGAACTGGCGTTGGGCCAGGACGTAGTGGTGGCCTTCCTGTCCTGGGAGGGCGGCAACTTCGAGGACGCCATCCTGGTCAGCGAGGCAATGGTGCGCGGCGACCGCTTCACGTCGGTGCACATTGAGAAGCACGAGGTCGAGGCGCGCGACACCAAGCTGGGGCCGGAAGAGATTACCTATGACATTCCGAACGTCAGCGAGGACGCGCTGAAGGACCTGGACGAGCGGGGCATCATTCGCGTCGGCGCCGACGTGAACGAGAACGACATCCTGGTGGGCAAGATCACGCCCAAGGGCGAGAAGGAACTCAGCCCGGAGGAGAAGCTGCTGCGGGCCATCTTCGGCGATAAGGCGCGCGAGGTGAAAGACTCCAGCCTGCGGTTGCCCAACGGCGCGCGCGGCAAGGTGGTGGACGTGCAGGTCTTCGACCGGCAGCACGACCGCGACCTGCCGGCCGGTGTGGAGACGATGGTGCGGGTCAGCGTGGCCCAGCGCCGCAAGGTCTCCGAGGGCGACAAGATGGCCGGCCGCCACGGCAACAAGGGCGTCATCTCCAAGATCGTGCCCATCGAGGACATGCCCTATCTGGATGACGGGCGGTCGGTTGACCTGATCCTCAGCCCGCTGGGCGTGCCGGGCCGCATGAATATCGGCCAGGTGTTGGAGACGCACCTTGGTTGGGCAGCCAGCCGGGTCGGCTTCCGGGCCATCACGCCCGTGTTTGACGGCGCGACCGAGCAGGAGATCGCCGCTGAGTTGGGGCGGGCCTGGCTCATTGATCGGGCGTGGAAGATCGCCAGCGATTGGGCCTGGGACTGGTTGGACGAGATCAAGTACAACACGGCCCAGTTGCAGAACGAAGAGCAGGCGCGCCGGCAGTTCGTGGTGGCCTGGCTGAGCGAGTTGGGCTATGACGCGGCGCAGTTGGAGACGGATGAGGCGTATGCTCGCCGGGCCGTCGCCCGCGAATGGCTGCGTAGCCGCGACTGGGACCCGGATGAAATTTACCCGGACAACCCCGCGGAGGTCCTCAAGGCGCGCTGGCAGGAACTCGACGCGAAGGCGATTGAGGTCTGCGTGCGGGAGTGGTTTGCGTTCATGCTGGAAAAGCAGGGCGATCTGCTGCCGGAGCACATCACCCAGTTGGAGCCGATGACGGCCGACCTGGAGCAACTGATGGCGCTGGCGCATGAGGTCACGGTGTTGACCCACGTGCCGCTGCCGACGTTGGGCAAGGAGCGGCTGTTTGACGGCAAGACGGGGCGGCCGTTCGATCAGCCGGTGACGGTGGGCGTGCTGCACATGATGAAACTGGCCCACCTGGTTGAGGACAAGGCCCATGCTCGCTCCACCGGCCCATACTCGCTGGTGACGCAGCAGCCGCTGGGCGGCAAGGCGCAGTTCGGCGGCCAGCGCTTCGGCGAGATGGAAGTGTGGGCGCTGGAAGCCTATGGCGCGGCGCACACGCTGCAAGAGATGTTGACCGTTAAGTCCGACGACACGCAGGGACGGGTCAAGACGTACGAGTCCATCGTTAAGAACGAGCCGATCGAGGAGCCGGGCGTGCCGGCCTCGTTCCGGGTGTTGGTGAAGGAGTTGCAGAGCCTCGGCCTGGCCGTTGAAGCGACGACGGAAGGGGGCGAGGTGGTGCGCTTCGGCAAGGAAGATGACAAGCGGACGAGCCGCAAGTGGGCCGGGGACGATTTTATGGCCCTGGCCCGCTCGAACCGTTAAGGACAGTCGTTGGTAGTAGCCGAATTTATTCGGCTACTACCAACGGCAAAATGACCTGTCTAGGTCTTGACAACCTTCCCGATTCTGGTAAGATACCAATTCGTATGTGTCTAGCCTAAACGGGTAGCGACTTACCTTGTCGTTACGAATTGAATAGGTCGAAAGAGAAGGGGGCCATCCAGCAGCAGTACCGCGATGGCCTCCCTGTTGTCGGGTTGCGGTGAGGTGGCCTCGGGTCGAGGAACCTTCCTCCTGCCTTTCCCTTTCTAACCAATCGGTTTCTATCGTTATTCACAACTGAATAGAAAGCG
>CAYZYG010000227.1:0-3470 GCA_964481395.1 uncultured Vicinamibacterales bacterium | reverse complement strand
CGTTACTCATCGCGTCTTCGATGGTTTCGCCAAGCACGAATTGGCTGCCTAAGAAACGCATGGCTTTTTTGAGCGCTTCGCGGATGACCGGCTCGCCCATTTTTTTGGTAAGCCGCGCCAGGATATGCTCCGGCGAATCGCTGAGTTTCACCACCTTGCCGGTGATGAGAAGCCCCCAGCTCGAGGCATTCACGAACCAGGAATCGCTTCGCCCCAGATGAGTGGAGAAATCACCGCGGCGGAAACTTGAATCGATGAGCTCGTCTTGCGTGTGTTTATCGGGAATGCGAAGGAGCGCTTCGGCCAGGCACATCATCGCCACCCCTTCCATCGTATCCAAACCGTATTCCTGCAGGAAGCTTTCGACACTGAGCAGCGGCTTGTGCGCGCGCATTTTTTTGACCAGCGCTTCGGCGCGCTTGAAAATGGCGGAATCGAGTCGTTCAATGGAAGTGGCGTTGGTTAGATAGTCCGAGACGATATCGGATTCATTTCGTGGGGACATGCGTTCCTGGCGTGGTTTGGGCAATTGCATTCTGCCACATCATGCCATTATTTTTGAGCGACGCAATACGCTCGTTGATCTGTTCCGCGATGACAGTGCTGGGGGTTTTGACGTTGGGCTGCATCGCCAGATACACCGCTGTATGGTCAATGACCGCCTGCTGCAACGGCTTGGGGAGGACGGGTACGCGCTGACCAACCTTGCGATCGTGCTGGTGGCGCTGCGCGACCGCGGCGCGCTCGCGCCGGCCGAGCGCGCGCACGCGCTGGCGCCGCAGGATGCGGCCGTCCAGGACACGCTCGGCTGGGTGCTGGTGCAGCAGGGGCAGCTCGAGCGCGGGCTGCGGCACCTGCGCGAGGCGCGGTTGCGCGAGCCGGGCAACCCGGAGATCCGCTACCACCTCGCCGCCGCGCTGGCGCGGGCGGGGCGGCCGGGCGAGGCGCGCGCGGAGCTCGAGCAGGCGCTGAAGAGCGACCGGCCGTTCGACGGCGCCGCGGACGCGCGGCGCCTGCTGGGCGAGCTCCCGCGCTCGTAGAGGCCTGTCACAGTCGGGCGTCGGACCGCCTTACAGACGGTCCGCGACGGCCCCTCGGCGTGATTGCAAATCGCTGTTTCTACAGCGATTTTCCAGTCGGTATGCGAATTGCTACGAGTCGGGTGGCAACGACTCGATGCAAGGCAGTGTTGACAATGCGCAGACCCGACAGACTCGCACTTCTCGGCCTCGCGGCGGCAGCCGCGGCCTTCGGCACTCCCGCTTCCGCGGCGACCACCACGTGGAACTTCAACGCCGGGTCGCCCACCTGCTCGATGAGCGGCTCGGGCGACGGGCTGTCGCGCAACTGCGGCCCTGGGCCGACCGTCACCGCGACCGGCTGGGCCAACACCGGCGGCGCGTCGAACACGCTGCTCGAGCAGGCCTACCTGCCGCTGTGGGGCGGCGGGCTCGGGGTGGAGAACCGCGACCGCCCGGGCGGTCCGGGCGACGGACGGGACGACACCGAGAACTCGGGGTCGAACGGCGAGCACGCGATCGACAACGAGGACCGCAAGGACGCGGTCCTGCTGTCGTTCTCGGCGCCGGTGATGCTGACCGACATCCAGATCGGCTGGAAGGGCACGGGCTCGGACATGACCGTGCTCGCCTTCACCGGCGGCGACGGGGGGGCGGGCTGCGCCGCGATCGCCGGGCAGACGTACGCCGCACTGACGACCTGCGGCTGGAACTTCGTGCGGCACATCGGGAACGTGCCGACCGGTACGTCCCAGTCGATCAACAACGCGTCGGTGTACTCGCAGCTCTGGCTGGTCGGGAGCTACATCAGCACCATCGCGACCGGGTCCGCGACCAACGTGCAGACGATCGGCACGCTCGGCGCCGCGAGCGACCACGTGAAGCTCCTCTCCGTGACCGGCGACCCGAACGGGCGCGTGCCGGAGCCGGGAACGGCGGCGCTGCTGGGGATCGCCGCGCTGGGCTTCTGGCGGCTGCGGCGCAAGGGCTGACTCGACCCGCCTCCACGCGACGCCGACCGGTGACCCGGTCGGCGTTTTTCGTTGCGGCGCGCCGTTCGAAGCACGCACCCCGGCCGCAGCGTCGTCCCTTCCACCCGTAGCCGACGAAGCTGGCCCGCTCCGCCGCGGGGATCCCGGGCAGAGCGGCGGCGCCCCATCCGAGCGGCCCTGTCTTGACGACGGAGTCGTCATTTATCATGACATTTGACGAGAATGGCGACGAGAGCGGCGTCCCCCGCAGCATCTCCGGCCATCGCACGCAAGCTGCGGCGCGGCGGCGTGAACCTGCTCGGCGGCCGCGCCCGTACGCGCTACCTGCACCCGCTGAGCTGGCGCGAGCTGGGCACGCGGTTCGACCTCGGCCGCGCGCTCGCGGGCGGCCTGCTGCCGTCGATCTACTTCTCCGACGACGCCAGGGCCGACCTCGACGCCTACACCGGGACCTACCTGCAGCAGGAGATCGTGGCCGAAGGCGCGACCCGGAACGTCCCGGCCTTCAGCCGCTTCCTGCGCGTGGCCGCGCTCTGCGACGCGACGATGGTCAACTTCACCAACGTCGCGAACGACGCGCAGGTGCCGCGCACCACGGTCTACGAGTACTTCGAGATCCTCGAGGACACCCTGCTGCTGCACGAGGTGCCCGCCTGGAAGGCGTCGGTGAAGCGCAGGCCGCTCGTCTCGTCGAAGCACTACTGCTTCGACGTCGGCGTGGCCTCCGCGCTGCAGGGCCGCCGCGTGAGCCCCGGGACCCCGGAGTTCGGCGCCGCGTTTGAGACCTGGCTGCTGCACGAGCTGGTCTGCCACCGCGACTACGTTTCGGGCGTGCCGGTCCGGTACTGGCGCGCCGCGTCGGGATTCGAGGTGGACTTCATCCTCGGCGACCACACCGCGATCGACGTGAAGGCCAAGGAGACCGTCTCGGCGCAGGACCTGCGATCGCTGCGCGCGCTCGCCGAGGAGAAGAAGCTCAAGCGCTACCTGTGCGTGAGCCTCGAGCCCCGTCGCCGCGAGGTGCAGGGCGTCAGCGTGCTGCCCTACCGGGCGTTTCTCGAGGGGCTCTGGGGCGGCGAGTTCGCGCCGTGAGCGTGGCCGCCGGCGCGCGACGCGAGGTGTTGCGCCCCCGGACGGTTCTGGCCTCGGGCCAAATGAACGAGCCCTGCCGGGCGCCCCAATGAGAAACGGCCCGCGTTCGGCGGGCCGTTGCTCGAATGCTCGCGCCGGTGCGCTATCCGCGCCGGGCGGCCCTGCGCGCTCCGGCAAACCCGAGCAGAGCGATGCCGATCAGGGCGAGCGCCCCGGGCTCCGGCACGCTCAGCCGGTCGGTCGAGACCGTGAAGCCGAACTGGAGCGACGTGCTCTGGTTCTCCGGCGTCGTGAACCCGATGCATCCGGCGGGTGCGCCCGCCGCGGCGCAGGTTTGCGGCTGGAGCTGCGACAGCGCGCCCTGGAC
>CAYZYG010000226.1:0-3470 GCA_964481395.1 uncultured Vicinamibacterales bacterium | reverse complement strand
AGCAGGCTACCCTGCTCTAAAAAGCAGCAGCAGCGCACCAAAGGCGATCACGTCACCATCGCGCAGGGCGCGGCCTTTTTCATTAACCGGCGTGCCGTTTACAAAGGTGCCGTTAGCACTGCCGAGATCGTAAACAATCCAGATGTTGTCTTGCAGCGCCATGCGCGCGTGAGGACGCGAAATTGAGGGATCAGGCAGGCAAATATTCCAGTCAGCGCGGTGGGTGGCACGGCCTACGGTCATCTCTGCCTTGTTGAGTTCGATGGCCGTACCTTCCTGAATGCCGTTGGTGATGGTCAGGGTGCCGCGCCCGCTGCTGGGAATCGGGTTGAGCACCGTGCCGTGTTCAGTAATGTGCCGCTGGTCAACTTCGCTCATGGCTGTGAAGAACAGCGTAGGCACAAACAGGCGGATCACATCACCAGCCATCAAGGGGAACGGATCGGTCAGGCGCTCATCGTTAACAAAAACGCCGTTAGCGCTGCCCAAATCCTGCACCATGAAGATGCCATCCTGATAATTGATGACGGCATGCTGGCGTGAAACGTGCTGCTCGTGAATACAAATATCGTTGGTTTCCAGCCGCCCAATGCTGGCGGTTGCGCCTTCCGCAAGAAAAAACACGCGCTGGTCGTTATTGACGGGATCAGTCCATAAAAGGCGGGCGAGGATTGCGGGTTCTTCAGGCATCGTATAAAAAGGATCGCTATGCGTTAATTATCCAAGTATAGCGTGCGTCCTTATGGCGTGGCGTAGAGAATTGGGGAATTTTCCGCCCTGATCATCAGATATCTTGTTCCGGATGCTGTTCAGCGGCTTTTTATTGCTCGCGCTGCGCAGTGTCGCTCATTCCGGGATACCATTCGTCGGGCAGCGCGCCTACAGGCTGAGTAACGACCAACCCACCCAGATCGCGGGCGATCAATTCGACCTGCGCGGGGCGCGCCCACGCCAGCGAGTCTACCTGCACGGCGGCCGCGCCAGCATTCAAATAGGTGCGCGCATCATCAACCGTATGCACCCCGCCGCAGGCAATCACCGGCACATCCACTTTGCTGGTAATCCGCAGCACCAGATGTAGATTCAAGGGATGCACCCAGGCACCATACAGGCGACCAGCGACCAGCTTGCCAGCCGCATCGCGCGAGGTGCCGCGTGGGGGCGCGCTTATGGTTAACCCACCTGCGCCCGCGTCGGCCATCGTCGCGGCATACGTTTCGTCAGCGCCAAAAGGCAGCCTGAATAAGACAGGTTTATCGCTGCGAGCAGCGGTGCTAATCCAACGGGCAGCATCTTTGGCGGGGGTATCATCCTGAACACCGATTTCAACACCTGCCACGCTGTCTACCGCTTCAAGCGCATCTAAGCAGCGCGCAAGATCGTCAGATGAGGCAGTGGCGAGATGTACAATCACGGGGATCGGCATCCGCGCCCATGCTTCGCGATAGGTTTCAATCACGCGGCGAATGCCCGCATTGGGCAAGCCGGTATGCAGCAGTAGGCCAGCATCCAGCGGCACTACGCGCGTGCCATTGGCAGGGGTGCGGGGCATAAGCGTGACAGGATTGGTGACCAACGCGCCAAGTTTCCCCAGCGCAATCAGATGGCGATACTCGTCCGCATAGCCCAACACGCCAGCAGCGTTCAAAATCGGATTCTCAACGTACAGCGTATTTTTACCGGAGCGCGTCAATTGTATGCTCATAGCGGCCTCCTACTCGTCATCACGGGCTAGAAATGCCGCCATTTCGTCCGGCGAGATCACAGTATTTCCAGTGGGCACCCGGCTGATCGGAAATGGATTTACTGGCCCATCTTCAGCGCCCATCATGCGCTGAATAGCCTGTAATTCGGCGGTGGTAATCTGGCTCATGATACCAAATTCATTGTCCTGTTCGGGGCTGCCAAAGGCGCGATGAAAGGCAATCCGCTGAAATTGAAGGCCGGACATATCATGCACCAGCAGCATATTCAAATTCATGTTGCGCGGCTTCACATCTTTTGAGCGCACCAGAAGCAGGCTCAGGATCAGCAGCGCAGCCCCAAACGTTTGAATCGGCGTCAACCGATCACCCAACACGACAAAAGCCAGCGCCAGCGCCACCACTATTTCCAGAATCGCGATAATAGCGGTTCGCAGGCTGCCAAACGCCTGAATGCTGGTGAACATAAACAGCCGCGAAAGGGCGGTACTCACGCCCAGCAAAATCAGCGGCGCCAAGGCCAGATCAATTACGCCGGGCGCCAGCGGCGTGCCTACCCCTGCCCACACCACGACGACCACCACCGCCATAGTGGTGATCACGTACAGGGCGGCGGTTTGCGAGGGCATTTCATACAGCACATACTGGCTCAAAATGACGGTGCCGGCGAACATCAAGGCGCTGCCCAGCATCAGGCCGATGCCCAGCCAGTCCAGCGGCGCAGAGCCGAACCCGGTAATCATGACCAGCCCCATAAAAGCCACGCCAACGCGCACCAGCGTGCGCATATCCGGGCGCTCGCCAGAAATATGCGCCAGAATCACGGCAAAAATCAGGTATGTGCCATTCAAAAGCTGAACAACCGAGGCATCCAGACGGCCCAGCCCCGCATAAAAGAACAAAGAGCCAACGCCGTTGACCGCGCCGACCACGACACAGCCAAGCAGCCCCGCCGGATAGATATAAATGTAACGGCGGAAGAAAAGCCCGTATACTGCCCAGAGAAGTCCCGCCGCAATCACGGTGCGAATGGCCGCCACGCTGAAGGGATCGGCGCCAGCGAACATCGCCATTTTGCCGAAGATAGGCGCCACGCCAAGCATCATCGGCGTCAGCAAGGCTGCCGCGATGCCGCGTGAATGGGGGCTTGTCAGCGCCTGAAGGCGGGTCATGAGTGGATTCGCTGTCCTATATTTTAGAAGTGATGCTGGTCAAGCCGCCGGTAACGCCGCGACGAGACATTGCCATCAAAGGCATCACAATTATAAATTCACTTCCGGGGCAGCGTTCAGGGTCAAAACCAGCACTTTCCGCCCAAATGCGCCCACCATGCGCTTCGACGATCCCTTTAGCAACCGCCAGCCCTAAACCGATGCCCCCACCCCGAAAAGAAGTTTTGCTGGTGGAGTGCAGCATTGGATCGCTGGTGGTGTTAAAACGCTCGAAAATGCGATCCAGCGAGTCAATCGGGATGCCGATGCCGGTATCCTTTACGCTGATGCGCACGGTGGTATCTTCCGGGCCTTCACCCGGATCGGCGGTCACGCTAATCGTCACGGTTCCGCCATCGGGCGTATATTTGATTGCGTTGCCGAGCAGGTTCCGCAGGGTCAATTCCATCAACTCCCAGTCAGCCAGCATGCGGCTGGGCGCGCCAACCGTGTTCACCTCTACCTTCAATTTACGCTCGCTTAAGGTGGTGCTGTAAAACGCCATCGCCCGCTGAATAGTTTCAGCGATACTGACTGGCGCAACCGAAAGCTCAAG
>CAYZYG010000225.1:0-3516 GCA_964481395.1 uncultured Vicinamibacterales bacterium | reverse complement strand
CGAAGTAGGCCGGATCTTGAAGACCCTGTCAAGACCGAATCCCCCCTCTCCGCCAGCCTTCGCTCACCTTCGGCTTGCTCCCCTCCTCGGTGAGCTTCGGCTAGGCAAGCCAGGTACACGCGAAGGCTGTCTCGCCGAAGCAACGGGAGGAGAGGGGCAATCCGGACCGTTGCGAAGGCGGACCGCAATTCCTGCCACCTTCGAACCCCGCCCGCGTTGCAGTTCTTGCGATCTTCCAGCGAGGGTAGCCGCCTCTTCTGAGGGATCCGCAGTTCTCCTCTTTGGCCCAGCCCGTGCACGACGGCAAGACATGTCCTGCCCACCCAAGCGCGTCGTCTACATCCTCCGCAGCGAGACCGACCCGTCGAAGCACTACGTCGGCCTGACCTCGAACCTGGCGAGACGCCTCACATGCCACAATGCGGGCCACAACGTGCACACCGCCCGCGCCAAGCCCTGGCGCTTGCTGGTCTCACTCGAGTTCGCTGAGGAAAAAACAGCAGCCCGGTTCGAGCGGTACCTGAAGTCCGGGGCAGGCCGCGCCTTCGCCCTGCGGCACTTCAGTCCCGTCGACGACGAAGCAGAACCACTTTCACCGTGATGCCCCGGATCCAGTTGGGAGAAGTGACGCCAGACGTTGCTTCGGACAAGTACTTCCGGAGCGGTCTTGCGGCCTCATCAGCCTGACGGCCGCACTGCTCCGGTTTGACCGTGATGCGGTGAAGCTGGCTCATGCTGCCTGACCTCGGGGCATCATCGCATCGTCGTCGAGGCTGGCGTCGACACGATGCCGGGCGCGAAGACCTCAGGCGTCAGTTGCGGGCCTCTCCGTCAGTCTGCGAGGTTCGTCAGGCCGGCGTCCTTCGCCCAGGCGAGGGCCTGGGCCCATTCCTGCTGGGTGAGCCGCCTCGCCAGCTCCGGGTACTCCCGCGCCCGGTGCGCCGGGCGGTACTGGGCCATGATGTTGACGTACGTGTCGGTGGTCAGTTCGCGGGCCACCCAGGTGACGAAGCGATCCGTCCCGGCGATGTTCTGCGGCATCACGAGATGCCGAAGCACGAGTCCTCGCCGCGCGATACCCCGCTCGTCCACCTTCAGCACGCCCACCTGCCGGTGCATTTCCTTGATCGCGGCCGCGGCCGCCGCGGGATAGTCTGCCGCGCCGCTCGAGTACTTCGCCGCGATCGCGCCGTCCTGGTACTTGAAGTCGGGCAGGTAGATGTCCACCACGCCGTCGAGGGCGCGGATGACGTCCACGGGATCGTAGCCACCTGTGTTGTAGGCGAGCGGCACGCGCAGACCCCGGTCGACGGCCATGCCCAGCGCCCGCACGATGTGCGGCACGACGTGCGTCGGCGTCACCAGGTTGATGTTGTGGCAGCCGCGTTCCTGCAGGCTGATCATCATCTCGGCCAGCTCGACCTCGCTGACGAACCGGCCGTCGCCGCGGTGGTTGATCTCCCAGTTCTGGCAGAAGCAGCAGAGCAGGTTGCAGTTCGAAAAGAAGATCGTGCCTGAGCCGGAGCGGCCGACGAGCGGCCGCTCCTCGCCGAAGTGTGGGCCGTGCGACGCGACCTTCAGCCGAGCCGTCGACTCACACACGCCACGCTTCCCGCCCAGGCGGTCCGCACCGCAGGCTCGCGGGCAGAGCCGGCACGCCCGCAGGATCTCCCACAGATCCCGCTCGATCTGCCGCAGGCGTCCCTCGCGTGCGAGGCGGAGGTAGGACGGCTCGAACCGCTCAGCGCCTTCGGCGCCCGCGAGCGGCACCGCAAGTCCTCCCACGGCCACGGCGGACTCCCGCAGGAAGCGCCGCCGCGACCAGACCGCAGCCATCTCCGGGGTCGGGACCATTGTCGTTCGGCCTCCGTGCGGGACCACTATAACGCGCCCCGCCTCCTCTGGGGTCGACTCGGGGTGACGTCGGGTGCCCGTGCCGGACGAGTTCGCCGCCGTCAGCGCCTGCGTCGGCCCGACGGCGAGAACGAACGGCGCCGCCGCGTCTACCGTGGTGCGCGCGGCAGCACCGGCGTGAGCGGGCGCCCCTTCGCGTCCACGGGGTACAGGGCCCCGTGCTGCTGCAGGGCGGCCTTCATCGCCGCCATCATCTCGCCGAGCTGCGCGGGTTCCGCGGCAGCGACGTCGGTCGACTCGAACGGGTCCGTCGCGAGGTTGAACAACTGATAGTGCGATCCCCCGGAGACCTCCGACGGGATGTAGTGATAGACGACCTTCCAGTCGCCGCGGCGGAAAGCGGTGAAGTAGTTGCTGCGGTGCTCGTGAGGGAAGTGCATCAGGAACTCGTCCGGCTTCGCGGAGTCGCGTCGTCCTGTCAGCAACACGTCCAGCCTGGCGCCGTCCACCACGTGGCCGGCTGGCGGGGCGACGCCCGCGGCCGCGAGGATGGTCGGGAAGAGATCGCAGACCGACGCGAGCTGGCGCTGCACGCCTCCGACGGCGACGGGAAGGCGTTGCTGGTGGACATTGGCCGGATCGGTCCTGGCCCACCCGGCGATGAAAGGCACCCGCATGCCGCCTTCGTAGTGCGAGCCCTTCTTGCCCCGCAGCGGGGCCGCGCTCGCCACGGCGTGCTGGTGGCCGAGCGGCGCGTCCGAGCCGTTGTCGCCGAGGAAGAACACCAGCGTGTTGCCGGCCACGCCCAGCGTGTCGAGATGGTCGAGCAGGCGCCCGAGTGAGGCGTCCATGCCTTCGATGAGTGTCGCGAACGCCTGGGCGGGCGCGGGCTTGCCAGACGCGGTGTAGTGCGCCGCGAAGCGTGGATCGCTCTGGAACGGCGCGTGCACGGCGTAGTGGGCCATGTGGAGGAAGAACGGCCGCCGTTGGGCCACCGCCTCGGCCACGCGCGCCTCGGCCTCTCGTGTGAGCGCTTCGGTGAGGAACGTGTCCGTGCCGTGGTAGCGCTCGAGGTGCGGCACGGCGTTCGCGCCGCCCGCGCCGTACGCGTCTCGGCCGAAGTAGCTGCCGGGATGGCCGATGGCCCGCCCGCCCACGTTCACGTCGAAGCCCAGGTTCAACGGGTCGGCGCCCTCTGAACCGTTGGGACCGAAATGCGCCTTGCCGACGTGGATGGTTCGGTACCCGGCGGCGCGCAGCAACGACGGCAGCGTGACGGCGCTTTTCGTGAGGCCCCGCCAGTTCCACGCCGGCGGCCCCTGGGCATCGCGGTTGTCCGAGGCCGGATCGATCCAGTTCGTCGTACGGTGCCGGGCGGCGTTCTGGCCCGTCACGATCGAAATGCGGGTCGGCGAGCACACGCTCATCGCCATGAAGTGGCTGAACCGGATGCCCTGCGCGGCCAGGCGCTCCAGGTTCGGCGTGCGGTAGCTGTCGTTGAGCGGGTACCGCACGGGCCGGCCGTCCTCGCCGGTCAGGAAGGGGACCGAGGTATCCATCACCCCCATGTCGTCGACCAGGAACACGAGGACGTTCGGCGGGGGCGTCGCCACCGGCAGCGTAGCGGTCTGGGCCGCAGCCGGCAGCGTGCAAGCCGCCAGG
>CAYZYG010000224.1:0-3521 GCA_964481395.1 uncultured Vicinamibacterales bacterium | reverse complement strand
AGTTGGAGAAGGTTGATATTACCCGTATTTCAGATGCCGAAGCGGAAAAGCTGCGGAACGACTATCACGGCGTAGGCTCTCGCTGGATGCAGTTGAACGCGATCCGCGCGCTTGCCGCTGCTGCCGCTACGGCGCTGGTCTTGATCGCCTGCCTGGTGCGAAGCAGCGCGCGGTCATGATGCCTGAATGTCATTAAGCGCCAGATCAATCGCCTGATCCAAACTTAATGTTTGCCCCACTGCTTGCGCTTTGGCATAGGCGGATTGTGAAAATTGTTCCCGTGCGCGATCCAGGAACAGCTTATGGCGCTCATGTTCTCGCGGAATCACCGGTGTGCTAAGAATTTTTCGCTCCGCCGCTGCCGCTTCATATAATTGAATCGCCGTCTCAAAATTGCCCTGATCAATGAGGACAAAAGCGATCATTTCAAGCGTTTGCAAGAGGCTGAGTTTATCGCCAAATTCACGCAGGCGCTCAAGGCCTTCGGTATAAGCGACGACAGCCTCTTGCAGATTCCCGGCGAAATGCTTCAACTCGCCCAGATTGACAAGCGTGATCGCCATGTTGATGCGCGAATTGATCTTACGGGCTAACCCCAACGCACGCTGATAGTGCTGCTCGGCAAGCTCGAAATTTTGCAGCTTCAACTCGGTAACGCCTAAATTGGAGAGCATGACCAACGTCAATTCATCTTCGTTCATTTGCTCAGCGAGCGCTACAGATTCTTCCAGATAACGTTTCGAGGCGGCGTAATCGGTTAATTCCTGCAAGAGCAGCCCCAGATTACCCAGCGATTTCGCTATCATATTCTGGTTTTTTAGGATGCGCGCGATCTCCAGATTTTCGGCGAAGAAATCACGCGCGCCTTCATGATCGCCTATGTTCAGGCTGAGATAGCCCAGATACATTAGCGCGCTTGCCAAGAGCGTATTGTCTTCAATCATGCGCGCGAGTTCGGCTGTTTGCTGAAGGTATTTCCCGGCAATCTCAAAATCGCCCTGCCGCCATGCCAGTTTGCCTGCGACGTTCAAGGCACCGGCATGCAGTTTCGCCGGAGTATCAGCATCAACTAATTCAATCGCCCGGTCTAACCACTCACGGCCTTCGCCCAGGTAGCCGCTGCGCTGCCAGAAGCCATCCATGGCAGAAGATAAACGCAGCAGCATCGTGTTGCGCGTGCTTGCTAACCATTCCAACGCAGCGCGCGCGTCTTCATAGTATTCAATGGTGCGTTCTTCCTGATTGGCGGCAGCATCTGCCTCAACACGCTGCGTAAAGAAGCGCGCATGCTTCTCAAAAGTTGCGCTGGCTTCGCCGCTTTCCTGTAGTTTTTCACCCGCATAGCGCCGCAGAAAGGAATGCAGGTCATAGCTGTCCTTAACGCTGCTGCGAACCAGCGATTTTTCGACTAACGAAAGCATGATTGCCGGGGTGGATTCGGCTACGGCTTCCGCAGATTGCAAGTCAAATTTATTCTGAAAGACGGATAATCGGGTTAGCGTATCTCGTTCAGCTTCATTGAGCATCGTCCAGCTATGCTCGAAAAGGGCACGTATGCTGCGATGGCGCTGGGGAACGTTGCGAAGCGCTGTTTCCAAAAAGCCAAGACTTTGCTCAATCTGGGTGGCGATCTGGGCAACAGACATCACGCTTGTCCATGCTGAGGCGAGCTCCAGACCAAGCGGCATCCCTTCTACAAGCGCACAAACCCGCCTCACCCCCTCAAAATCCTGATCCAGCGAAAAATGTGCCTGCACGCGGCGGGCGCTGTAGGCAAACAACTGCACCGCACCGTACTGCTCAGGATCGGTTACTGGCCCGGCAGGGGGACATTCCAGCCCACCAATGGGCAGCACCCATTCCTGCTGTAATTGAAGGCGTTCGCGTGAGATCGCAATTATTTTTAGCCATTGTGTATGGTTCAGGATTTCGTCCAGAACTGACGCGCCTTCCAACACGTACTCAGAATTATCCAATATCAGCAGCATGCGTTTATCACGCAGATAGTTCAACAAATCTTCGATGGGGTTGTCGCTCGTTTTCAGCTTCAAGGCAGCGGCAATAGGCGGAAGCAAATAGGCTGGAGAGTCAACAGGGTTAAACGTGACCAGATACACGCCGTCATGATAATCTTCCACGCGTTCCAGCGCCGCATGCAGCGCCAGGCGGGTTTTGCCTGTGCCGCCGGGGCCAACTAACGAGAGTAAGCGGCAATCTGTTCTGTCCAGACGCTCGGCTATTTGCATTTGCTCAGCAGGGCGTTCTATGAACGGCGTGGATGGGAAAGGCAGGTTGTGTTTTGGGGGCTGCGCGGGAGCAACCGTTTCAACTACCCCTTGCACGATCTGCTGGTATAGGTGGATGGTTTCTGCAGAGGGTTCAACCCCTAATTCCTGCTGTAGCAGCCGCTCACAGGTTTTGTATTGGGCGATTGCCGCGCTGCGTTCGCCAAGCCCAACCTGAAGCTGCATCATCAGGCGGTGGGTTTCTTCACGCAGCGGGTCTAATTGCAGCAAACGCGATGCGTAATCCAAGCCTTCAGCGTAGGTGCGCTGCTCAAGAAGCTGTTCAGCCAATCTATTAAGGATAGCGATCATATTGGCGCGCAGCCGTTCTTGCTCAAGCAATCGCCAATCATCAAAGCCACGACTATCGCGAAGATGAAAACCGGCCAAAAAATCTCCGTGATACAGGCTTAATGCTTCATCCAGATCGTGAATCAGTGAACGGGGCAGCCTGCCTGCGCGCGCCCATGTCAATTCAGCTTTATCGAGGGTTGTGGTCAGCTCGCGAACATCAATTTTGATAGGGCTGTAAGGGTTAATGGCGATGGTTTGCCGTGTAACGACAACATAATCTTCAAGCTGCTGCTGCAAACTGGAAAGCGCCATACGTAAATTTGCCATTGCGCGTGCCTGAGGCACATCGTCCCAGAGCAGGCTGGCGAGGAATTCGCGGGGGTGCTCGCGGGGTTCGCAGGCAAGATAAACCAGCAGCGCTTCAACCTTGCGCGAGACAAAGCCTGTAACGACAACCTGGTTGCGCTGGATGGTGAGACCCCCCAGCGTAATGATTTCGAGCGGCTGAGTCATGCGATTACCGGGCAGCAGATCACAATAACCAAAACCAGCACAGGCGAAGCAGCTATGTCAATTCAGCCTAAGTATAGGCAGCATATGCGATCCAGACAACTTGAATAAAGCGCGAAACAACTGCAAAAAAGCTGTAAATATCAATTATATGGAAGGCTAATTGACGATCTCTTGACGATTTTTTCTTATGGTTGGCACAGAAGCGATCAAATGGGGAGAGTGTAAAGAGATGCGTTCAAAGGTTGTGTTCATTCTGGCTTTATTGACGGGCGTGCTGATATACATTCAGCCCGTTGCCGCTTCAGCTACGATCACGATTGATACTTTCGACGATGATACCCTGACGAATTTAATTGACGGGCAATGCCAGCTTCGCGAAGCCTTACAAGCCATTGGCGACGTGTCATCAGGTTCAGATACCGATCTGGA
>CAYZYG010000223.1:0-3539 GCA_964481395.1 uncultured Vicinamibacterales bacterium | reverse complement strand
GACGCTGGCGTCGATGTCCGCGCCGCCGCCGCCGGCGCAGGCCGCGAGGCCCAGGAAGGCTGCTCCAAGGACGAGGTGCTTCGACATCATCGCCCACCGTGCACGATCGCGATCGCGCCGTGCAATGTGGGTGTCACATCTTTCGATGTGGCGCGCGCTACTCGAGCAGGCTGCGCAGCATCCACGCCGTCTTCTCGTGGACCTGCATGCGCTGGGTCAACAGGTCACACGTCGGCTGATCGTTCGCACCGTCGGCCGCGCGGAACACGTCGCGCGCGGTGCGCGCCACGGTCTCGTGGCCCTCGACGAGCTTCTTGATCATGTCCTGCGCCTTCGGGATCTCGTCCTCCTCGCGGATCGACGACAGCTCCACGAACCGCTTGTAGGTGCCGGGCGCGGGGCACCCGAGCGCGCGGATCCGTTCGGCGACGAGGTCGACCGCGAGCGCGAGCTCGTTGTACTGCGTCTCGAACATCAGGTGCAGCGTCTGGAACATCGGGCCGGTGACGTTCCAGTGATAGTTGTGGGTCTTCAGGTAGAGCGTGTACGTGTCCGCGAGCACGCGAGAGAGGCCGTCGGCGATCTCTTTACGCCGGGGCGCGTCGATTCCGATGTCGATCTTCATGTGCGACATCTCAGCAAGGCGTGTGCCGGGCCGGCAAGTCGGGGAGCCGCCGAACCTCGCAAGAACATCGGCCCCGCGCGCAGCCCGCGCGGGGTTTTCGCGAAGGCGACGTCAGCGTCCGCCACCCCCGCGCCGACGCCGCGGCTCGGGTCCCGCCGCGCTCTGGTGCTCCAGCGAGATCGCGCCGACGACGTCATCGACTTGGAACCGTGTGGGGTCCGCCGCGGGCGCGCCGAACGCACCCGCGATCGAGTTCGCGATGTTGCCGTGCTCGGGCTCGCACACCCCCTCGAGGAACACCGCGATGTCGGATTCGTAGGCGATGTGCTCGACGTCGCCCTCCATGCTCGAGCCCGCGGAGCGCCCGGCGGTGCTCCGCGCCGACGTGCCACTCTGCGCCTGATCGCGCTCGGTGTGCTGGTGCCCGAGCGTTCCGGAACCGCCTCGTCCACCACCGCTGCCCGCCGACGAGCTCGCCGTACCCGACATGCTGGTCTGATCGGTCTCCTCGGAGGTCTGCGACGTCGACTCGCCGTACTCGCTGCCGCCCGTCGTGCCGGAGGTCAGCGTGCCGTGACCCCGCTGTGCGCGCGCCGCCTGCGGCGGACCGTGCTCGACCCGGCCCCACAGCCGGAACCGGTACGACATCACGTTGGCCTCGACGTGCTGCGTCTGCTCGTTGAGCATGCCGAACCCGCCGCCGGTGATCATCGTCATCAGCTGGTTGTTGAGCTGGTTGAACGCGGTGCTCGGAAAGCCGATGCCGTACGAGTTCGCGGTGCGCTGGATGAGATCGCGGAAGCGCGCGAGCAGCGGCGCGGGGTTCGGCTCGCGCGGGATCCGCGCGGCCGGATCCGCGGCGGGACCGGCGCCGCCACCACCACCGCCACGGCGGCCGCCGCCACCGCCACGGCGGCGCGCTGCGGCCTCCGCCGTGTCCTGCCGCTGGATCGCCGCCGAGCCGCCCGCCGCGCCGCGGTGCGCGTAGCGATCGAGGAGCGACTCCGCGGACTCACCGCGGACGACGGCATCGGCTACGGCGTCGGCGTGCTGCTCGAACTCGTCGCCGGTGCGGCCGATGCCGTCCGCGAGCCGTACCCCGCCGCGCTGCTGCACGGTGTGGGCGGCCTCGTGCGCCGCGAGCCGCAGATCGGGTGCGCTCGCGAACGCCACCGCATCGCCCGACGCGTACGCGTGCGCACCGAGCGCCTCCGAGGCCTCCGTCGCGGCGCCCCCGACGTGCGCGCGGATACCGCTGACATCGTGCTTGCCGAAGCTCTGCTGGATCGTGTCGAGGAACGGCAGCTGTTGCCCCTCGCCGGTGAGGCCATGCGCCGCCGTGCGATGCGCCGCGGCGGCATCGAGATCGAAGTCACCGCCCTTGAACTGGACGGACGGCGTGTGGATCCCGGCGTTGACCGCATTGCCGAACGACCACGGACCGACCGGCGCGGCTGCCACCGGAGCGCCGGCCTCCGGCCCCGGAGAGGCGGGACGCGCGGACGTGCGGCGCTCGAGGCGCTTGCGCTCCTCGTCGGCCTCGATCTCGGCGTCCTGCTGCTGCGCGTGCTCGTGCGACGAATCGAAGCTCTTCATGCGACCTCCATCCTCACGACGCAGGCCGCGGAGGATCTTCCGTCACTCCATGCGGCCATCGGAGGCGAGCTTGCCAAGCTCGCGATACTCGAGGAGGACCGCGCGCTCGAGGTGCGCCTGCGTGAGCGGCACCCGCTCCTGTGCCGCCAGGAACGCCGCGCGCAGGGCGCTGTTCCGGATGTAGCCGCCGGATAGCGGGAAGCGCCGCGCGAGCGCGTCGAAGTCCAGTGGGCCCGTGGTCGGGATCTGCGGGGTCACGTGCGCGGCCCACAGCTGTGCACGCAGCTCCTCGTCGGGGAACGGGAAGTACAGCCGCATCGAGAGCCGGCGCTTGAACGCCGGATCGATCGAGCCCTCGAGGTTCGTCGTCAGGATCGCGACGCCCTCGAAGGCATCGAGGCGCTGGAGCAGGTAGTTGACCTCGAGGTTCGCGTAGCGATCGTTCGCCGACTTGACCTCGGAGCGCCGCGCGAACAGCGAGTCGGCCTCGTCGAACAGCAGCATCAGCCGGCCGTCCTCGGCGGCATCGAAGACCTCTCCGAGGTTCTTCTCGGTCTCGCCGACCCACTTCGACATCACCTTCGCGAGATCGACGCGGTACAGCTCGAGCCCGAGCTCGCGTGCGATCAGCCCCGCCACCATCGTCTTGCCGGTGCCGGGTGGGCCATAGAACAGCGCGGTCAACCCGCGCGCGGTCGCGATGCGGCGGTCATAGCCCCAGTCCTCGAACACCGTGCGGCTGTGCCGCGCGCGGCCGATCAGCTCGCGCAGGCTGTCGATCATGTCTTCGGGCAGCGCGACCTGGTCCCAGGTCGCGAGCCGGGTCACGCGCTGGGCGGCGGAGCCGACGCGAGCCGCCACGTGCTGCCGCGCCACCTCGTCGACGACCGCCGTCGGCTCGCCGCCCGCCCGCGCGAACCGTGCCCGCGCCTCCGCCGCGACGCGCACGATCGTACCGGGCCCGATGCGGTAGCGGTGGGCGAGCGCGTCGATGTCGACGCGCGCGTCGCCGAGTGCGCTCGCGAACACCGCCGCGCGCTGGGCCTCGGTGAGCGTGGGTAGCCGCACGTCCACGTAGCCGGGCTCGAGCGGCACCGCGGCCTCGATGCTCGTCCGGATGACGAGCGGCCCGGGGTGCGCGCACAACACGTGACGCAGCAGCCGGGCAGCATCGCCGTCACTCGCCTCGCCCTCGTGAACCTCGAGCCCCGAGACCACGGGGATCGCACGCGACAGTGCGGCCGCGCGCAGCTCGCGGCGCAGGGCCTCCGCGCGCGCCGGGCCCCCGGGCAGCTGCGCCGCATCGATGCACGCGATC
>CAYZYG010000222.1:0-3652 GCA_964481395.1 uncultured Vicinamibacterales bacterium | reverse complement strand
CCTTCGCCGGCAGAAATAGTTGTCGTCAATCGGCAAGAGTAGTTGACGCCGCGCACCTGAGCGATCGATCGTCAGGAAGCAAGTCGAAGGGCACCACGTCCGCTCGTGGCAGGCCATGCGACCGAGTCGAATGGTGCCCTGAGCGATTCGGCGTCAGGAAGCAAGTCGAAGGACACCAAGCCCCACCCCCACTCATTGCGAGCTTCGGTTGGCAAGCCAATGAAGGTTGTCTCGCCGAAGCTGTGGGAGGAAGACGTCACACCGGACCCCAGCGCAGGCGGACCGTCCGCTGCCTTCGCTCGGCGCCGCAGGCCGTTCTCAGGCACTCGGCCATCGCGCGTCGCGCTCGGCCTTCTGGCTCGAGCCATCTCTTCAGCAACACACTTAGAATCAGCGTTTTACGACCAGAGAGGCCTCCCCGAAATCGAGGCCTCTTGTGGTCATGTGGTCAAGGCTGTGGTCAACACATGCCGCGGACGTGTAGTGTCCGGTTCATCTGGTTGCAATCGCCTACAACGTCAATCGTGACAGGGGTTTCGAGCGTTTCATGGCTGTCCACGATTTGCATTGCGCCCGGCGCGTTTGCGATGCTCACGGGTCTCACCACCCACCCGGGGTATCGCATGAAGGTGGGCCAGACGCTGTTCGCGCAGGTGAGGGAGGTCGTGGCGTGGACACCGTTCGGCGCGAATCGCCGTGCGATGTCGGGCCCGGGCGGCTGGAACATCTGGCGCATACACTCTTAAGCGCAATAATTGTTGCGCATATGTCTTGATTGTTGCGCATAAACCTGCCTACACTGCGCATATAGAGCGTAAACGCAACCAATGGACCTGTATGGCGAGACCGCTGCCTGAACAAGAACTGGAAGCCATCGAGCGGGCGGTCCGTACCCGTCCGGGCGTCACGTCAGCCGAACTCGCCGAATTACTCGGCGGTCAGGTGGCGCGGCGAACGCTACAGCACCGCCTGAAGGGCTTGGTCGATGACGGACGACTCATCCGTGAAGGCGAGCGCCGCTGGGCGCGATACCGCGCGCCCGAAGCCCCCCGTGCTCCGGCGCCGGCGGAAGCCGTCGCGGACGAGGCCGCCGTGCCGCTCTCACCGGAGGGCCAGGAGATCAGGTCGCATCTGCGCCAGCCGCTCGCGGCGCGCGCGCCGGTTGGCTACAACCGCGGATTCCTGAGTGCCTACCGTCCCGGCGAGACGTTCTACCTTCCCGCAGACGCGCGCGCGCATCTGGCGGAGCTCGGCGCGCGGCCGGTCAGAGGGCAGGAGCCCGCGGGCACCTACGCGCGGCAGATTCTGAGCCGCCTGCTGATCGACCTGTCATGGAACTCCAGCCGGCTGGAGGGGAACACCTACTCGCTGCTCGACACGAGGCGGCTGATTGAATTCGGTCAGGAAGCCGAGGGGCGCGACCGGCTCGAAGCGCAGATGATCCTCAATCACAAGGATGCGGTGGAGTTCCTTGTCGGCAACGCCGCGGACATCGGCTTCAACCGGTACACGATCCTGAACCTGCACGCCATCCTGGCGAACAACCTGCTGGCTGACGAGCGAGCCGCCGGGAGGCTGCGCCACATTGGCGTCGGTATCGACGGCTCGGTGTATCACCCGCCCGAGACGCCACAGCTCGTCGAGGACTGCTTCGACCAACTGCTCGCCACGGCTGACGCCATCACTGACCCCTTCGAGCAGTCGTTCTTCGTCATGGCGCAACTGCCATACCTGCAGCCGTTTGATGACGTCAACAAGCGGGTGTCGCGGATGGCGGCGAACATCCCATTCATCAAGGCGAACTTGTCGCCGCTCTCGTTCACGGACCTGCCCCGCGGTCTGTACACGCACGCGACGCTCGGGGTCTACGAGCTCAACCGGGTTGATCTCCTGCGCGATGTCTTCATCTGGTCGTACGCGCGATCGGCGGCGCGCTATGCCGCCGTCCGCCAGTCGCTCGGTGAGCCCGATCCCTTTCGGCTGCGCTACCGGGACGCGCTCCGCTCGGTGGTCGCCGAGGTCGTGCGCGGTCGGATGGATCGCAAGACGGCCGCGGCCCATGTCGAGACATGGGCGAGCGGGCATGTCGAGGAGACCGACCGGGCGGGATTCCGCGGGGTGGCCGAGACCGAACTGCTCGGCCTGCATGAGGGCAACTTCGCGCGCTATGCGATCAGGCCCAGCGAATTCGCCGCATGGCAGGAGGCCTGGAAGCCTCGGGCGTCCTGACAACTCGCCATCATGATGGCGATGGCGGCGGCGCAGCACGGACCCGCATCCCCAACCACGCGTTCTATCCTGGCGACGTCGTCAGCCGTCAACCGCTTGAACTCTCCTTCGCGCCGGTTCTTCGACAGCGTCCCGTCGTTCTGGCGCGGGTCCGCCCGGTGAGTGCCTTATAGCGGCAACATGCTCGCTGGACAGGAACCCGCCACGCGCACAGCCGTGCCTGCGGACACGCCGCGCTATGCTATCGCAGTCATGCTGACCCTCTTGCCGCTCGCTTCCAGCCTGAACCCTCCGGACCAGGTGGCCGCCGCCGTCAATCGAGTCGCCGATCGCCTCGCGAGACGCGGCGTCAATCACCGGATGGTACAGGCGGCGTCCGGTCGGCCCGATGCGCTGCTGATCCTCACCGGCGGCACCGAGCATCTGGCGCTCTCGGCCGCAGAGAGCCTCGCGGGTCCGATCGTCCTGCTCGCCCATCCCGAGCAGAACTCGCTTCCGGCGGCCCTCGAGATCCTGAGCCGGCTTCGACAAGTCGGCCGGGCCGGTCGCGTCCTCATGCTCAGCGACGCGGCCGGCGGTGACGCCTCGGTGGCCACGCTCGCTGCTCACCTCGCGGTTCGCCGCACGCTGTCGGAATCGCGCCTCGGCCGCATCGGCCGGCCGTCGGACTGGCTCATGGCCAGTACTCCCGATCCGGCCTTGGTCACCGCCACGTGGGGACCGACCGTCGTCGACATCCCGATTGAGGAGGTCGTGGCGGCTGTCGACGACACGACGACGGCCGACGCTGCCGCCGTGCGCACGGTGCTCGTCGCGGCCGCGCGCACGGTGGTAGAGCCCTCGGCATCGGACGTCGATCTCGCCTCACGCGTCGCGGTCGCGCTCCGACGCGTCGTCGACCGGCACCGTCTCGATGCGTGCGCAGTGCGGTGTTTCGATCTCGTCCTGAACCAGCGCACGACCGGCTGCGTGGCGCTCTCCTGTCTGCTCGATGACGGCGTCACGGCCGGGTGCGAGGGTGACCTCCCGGCCACCCTCACGATGCTGTGGATCCGGGCCATGACCGGGCAGCCGGCGTTCATGGCCAACCCGCAGGATCTCGATCCGCGCACGAACACGCTCTGGCTCGCGCACTGCACCGTGCCGAGAAGCCTCGTGTCCGCCTACGATCTGCGGTCACATTTCGAATCCTCGCTGGGCGTGGCGATTCAAGGGCGGATCGAGCCGGGTCCCGCCACGCTGGCCCGCATCGGCGGCGCGGACCTGCGCGACCTGTTCGTGAGCGACGGGAACATCGCTGGTGGCGGTGACAATCCCATGCGGTGCCGCACACAGGTTGAACTTCGACTCGAGACCGACGTCACGGCGCTGCTTCACCGGCCCGTCGGCAACCACCATGTGCTGGCCCGAGGGCACCTGGCCG
>CAYZYG010000221.1:0-3673 GCA_964481395.1 uncultured Vicinamibacterales bacterium | reverse complement strand
GCCCAGACCAAACAGCGCTCCCTTCTTCCCTTTCATGTCCATCCTGTTAATCTTGGGCATACAGGCGTCCCAGTCGTCTTGAAGCTCGCCAGTATTCCATGTGGGGATGCCGATGATAATATAGTTGTAGCGCAGGATGTCTTCTGGCGTGGAGCGGCCAATGTTGTGAACATCAACCCCGCCGGGCAGAATCTTGTCAAATTCTTCTTTCATAATGTAGGCAACACTTTCGGTGTTTCCGGTGTTGCTGCCATAAAATAAGCCAATTGGCGCCATATCGAATACCTTTTGACAAACCTGTATCGCGAACTTTAACGCGTGCAATTATAGATCGTGCCGCGCGAAAATCGAACGGCAGTTTAAGGGCTTGCGCCTGATTGAAATATGCTGAATAGGATGACATGCATGAAACAAGTACTGCGTATCGCTTCATTACACATCTATCCGATCAAATCTTGTGCCGGGATTTCGCTTCAAACGATGGAGCTTGATGCTGATGGGCCGATTTACGATCGAGAGTGGATGCTTGTACACAAAGAAGGGGAGCGCTGGTTTTATACCTCACAGCGTGAAGTTCCCAGGCTGGCGCTGTTTCAACCCGCAATTGAGAATGGCAATCTGGTGGCGCGCGCGCCTGCAATGCCTGATCTGGTGCTGCCGATTGCTGAAACACCTGCCGAAAAGCTGGACGTTGTGATCTGGAAAGCTGAGGTTACAGGCAGCGTGTATCCGCTTGAGGTTAATGCGTGGTTCAGCCGTTTTCTGGAAATGGATGTGAAACTGGTGCGGATGCCCGAACAACGGCGTGCCGTAGACCCGCAGTTTGCCAACCCGCCTGCCACCACAACTTTTACAGATGGCTTTCCCGCGCTTCTAACGACGCAGGCCTCACTGGATGATCTCAATTTCAAATTGGCTGACAATGGCACGGATCCAATGGAGATGCGCCGTTTCCGCCCGAACATTGTGGTTGATGGAAATGCTGCGTGGGATGAAGATCACTGGAAGCAGATTCGGGCAAATGGGATTGCTTTTGATGTGGTGAAGCCTTGCGGCCGCTGTGTGATGACAACCGTTGAGCCATCTCTTGGAAAGATTGTTGATCCACATGAGCCTTTAGCGACACTGAACAAGTACCGCCGCAATGAAGCGGGCAAGGTCATTTTCGGTCAGAATCTGATCCATCGCGGCGTGGGCTGTGTCCATGTTGGCGATAGCGTGACGATTGTCACACATTGATTAGGATGTTTGTCAATATGCTGCAAGCCGCGGCATATGACAATATAGAGGCTATTCCAACGAGGCCTGCGGCAATTTTGCAGGGGGTTTCAGTCAAAACCCTTACTCGGAAGAATTCATCTTTACGACATGAAAAAGCACGGCTTGCGTTTTCTAAAAACCGAAACCTGGGAGGCAAGAAACAGGCAATTAATCATTCAACGTGGGGAACGCTGATATTTGGCGTTAAGCCATTCGCAATCACAAACTACAGTCAAAGAGGAGTAATCTCATGAAATATCTAAAGCTTCGTCTATCAGCAGCTATGTGGGCCAGGGTACTGTTACTTTGGCTAACCCTTGGTGTTGGGGCACTCGCAGGAGGGGTAACGGCAATCGGGTTGGGTCGCTTCGTTCAGGATAATATTCGCACTGAACTCGCTTCGCAGCAGATCACTTTTACGGCAGAAGAACAACTTTCTGATGAGGAACGGGCGATACCTGGTGCGGTGGAAAATGCCGGACTGCCTCTCACGACTGGCAATCAGGCTCAGGTTTACTCGCAGATTATCGGGCTGCACATGCGCAGCTCCGCTGAAGGAGCGGGCTATCCAGATGCATCTTACGCGACGCTAGGCGGGCTACAGCGCCAATTGAGGGCAGCAGTGGCTGAGGCTACGGAATCTGGCGATGCGGAAGCGCTTGAGGCAGCAAATGCAGAGTTAACCGCAGTTACCAATCTTCGTAATACAATGCTGACGGGCAACACCCTTAGAGGAACTCTGCTCTCCGCTTATGGCTGGGACAACGTTGCCACAGGAATTATCACAGCAGGTGGCGTCATTCTGGTGCTAGCAGTTGTGTTCTTCGGGCTGTTCATTTATGAATGGCGGAAAGGCCATCTGCCGCCCGCCGAAGCAGCATAGTTTGCGGATTGCACCCGCAGGCTGCTGGAACTGGCGCTGATTTTCTTCTCATAGTAGTGACCGCTCATCTTTTAACAACAAGTTGGGCGGTCATTTTTTCTGAGATAGAATCAGCCAGATGTATCGAATCTGGTATCATTTAGTGACCGCTGACCGCTTAATGACAAGTTGGGCGATCGCTTTTGAGGATAGAATCGAACGGGTATATCAAATCTGGTAGTATGTTTGGCTTGCGTGCAGAGTATCTAATCACTTAATCAAGGAAGATGTGTCATGAGTGAATACATGATGATGCGACGGCAGTTTCTTAAGCTTGCCGGAGCTACGGTGGGCGGCGTAGGAGCTGCATGGATCGGGGCAGGGGCGGCAAAAGTGGCGGCTCAGGACGACCATGATATGGCTTCGATGACCGAAGGTGATTGGGCGGAAATGGATGCCCATCATCAGGCTGGCGTTGATATTTTCCTCAATAACATCGGGACTGATCCCGGTTTCTGGGGTACCCCGCTTGAGCCTGAAATGGATGGCGATGTCAAGGTATTCCGTATCACCTGCACCGAAGGCGATTGGGATACTGGCGGTGGCATGACTTTTCCGGCAATGATGTACAATGGCCTCGTTCCCGGCCCGATCATTCGCGCGACTGAAGGCGAACGGGTGCGTATTATTTGCCGTAATGAAATGACCCAGAGTACAGCGGTACATTTTCACGGCCTGCGCCTGCCTAATAACATGGATGGCGTTCCTTTCATCACCCAGCCCCCAATTACCCCCGGCACTGAATACACCTATGAATTCGATCTGATCAACTACGGCTCGCACATGTATCACTCGCATCACAATGCGGCAGAACAGGTTACGCGGGGGCTGTTGGGCGCGTTCATCATTGACCCGGCAGATGCTTCGCGGGAACCGCAGGTAGATGCTGAATATGTTTTCGTGCTGAACGATTCTGCGCTCGGCTTCACAATCAACGGCAAGGGCTTCCCCTATACTCAGCCGATTGTTGCCCAGCTTGGGCAGCGCGTGCGTATTCGTTACTTCAATGAAGGCTTGATGATCCACCCGATGCACTTACACGGCCTGCCACAACTCGTGATCGCTAAGGACGGGTTTAACCTGCCTGCGCCGTACCTGTGCGACACCCTGAATATTGCTCCGGGCGAACGTTATGATGTGTTGGTGGACTGCGATATGCTGGGCGCGTGGGCATTCCACTGCCATATTCTTTCTCACGCAGAAGGGCCTAATGGCATGTTTGGTATGGTGACTGCGCTGGTCGTTCAGGAATAGGAGGGCGTATATGAGTCAGCAAACGCCCAACCCGCCGTCGGAAAAGCAGGGTGAAGATGGAAACCCCTTTGCCATTTTTGTTTTGTTCCTGCTCTTTGCCGGCGTACTTGTAGCGATATTTTCCGGGCAGATCATCCCTGCCGGATTGGATAGTTCTTCCTCAACGGCTGAGGCTACTGCTGAAGTAGAAGTCGCGCTTGTGGCTACGCCGACGATGGGCAGTGAACCGCCGCCGTT
>CAYZYG010000220.1:0-3698 GCA_964481395.1 uncultured Vicinamibacterales bacterium | reverse complement strand
GATCCGGGCGCACCGCCGGTCTCGGTGCGACGACCGACTTGCACCACGGGCTGCTGGCGCTGCGCGGGTGGCGAACGACTTCGCCTTCCGGTAACATGCAGGCCGCACTCAAGGAGCCTGCTCGATGATCACTCGTCGGAACTTCCTGACTCTCACCGCCGCGTCCGCCGGCGTGGCTCTGGCCCCATCCGACGCGGTCGCACAGCCGCCTGCCGGCCAGCCGCTGCCTCCGTCGCTGGCTGCGCTGACGTCCATGCGATCCGAGATGCGTCCCATCACGAGCGCAGAACGGGGCGCGCGCATCGAGCGGGCGCGCCGGTTGATGGCCGACCGGAAGCTGGATGCCATCCTGCTCGCCGGCGGCACCTCGACCGTATACTTCACGAACGTGCAGTGGTGGCTCAGCGAGCGATTCTTCGGAATCTTCCTGACCGCCTCCGGTCGCGACTTCGTCGTGTGCCCGCACTTCGAGGAAGAGCGTGCCCGCGAGCAGCTGGATTCGGGACCGCTCAAGGGCACCGTGGTCCTCACCTGGCACGAGCACGAAGACCCCTACGCGCTAACGGCGAGGGGCTTTGCCGACCGTGGGCTGAAGGCTGGCACGCTGGGCGTCGAAGAGACGGTGCGCTTCGTCTTCAGCGATGGCATCAGTCAGGCCGCCCCGGCCATGAAGACCGTGAGCGGGACGCCCGTGACAGCGGGGTGCCGGCAGGTCAAAGATGCGCGAGAAATCGAACTGATGCGTCTGGCCTCACGCGTGACGCTGAAAGCGTACACGGCCGCCTGGCAGGCCCTGCGTGAAGGCATGACCCAGGCCGACTTCGCCGGCCTGGTGTCGTCAGCCCATGCGCGCCTGGGATTCCAGGGCAACGCCGGCGTCCAGGTCGCCGAGTTCTCGGCTCTCCCGCACGGGTCGGCCACCCCACAGGTGATCCGCGAGGGTGCCATCCTGCTCATCGACGGCGGCTGCAGCGTCGACGGATACCGGTCGGACATCTCCCGGACGTTCGTCCTGGGCAAGCCCACGGACAAGATGAACCGCGTCTTCGACATCGCCCGCAAGGCCCAGGACGCAGCGCTGGCCGCAGCGCGGCCGGGCCTGCCATGCGAAGCGGTCGATGCGGCCGCCCGCAAGGTCATCACCGATGCCGGCTTCGGCCCTGACTACACCTACTTCTCGCATCGCCTCGGCCACGGCATGGGCATGGACGGCCACGAATGGCCGTACCTCGTCCGCGGCAATACGCTCCCGCTCGCCGCGGGCATGACGTTCAGCAACGAACCCGGCATTTACATCCGCGGGGAGTTCGGCGTGCGCGTCGAAGACGACATGCTCATCACGCCGTCGGGAGCCGAGTTGTTCACGCCGCAGAGCCCGTCGCTGGAGAGGCCGTTTGGGAACTGACGGGAACAGTAGACAGTAGACAGTAGATGGTAGGGGCCGGGTCGCTCTTATCGCGCGACCCTTGCTCTCCTGTCAGCGATCGCCTCAATGGCGGGTATCGGGGCGCGTGCCTTGGCCTCTCGACGAGACGACGAAGGCCCGCCGTTGGCAGTGTGCGACGGCGCGCTCAGGAAGGAGCCGGCGCTCAGCCGACCCTCGACACCTTCTGGATTGTGTCTACTGTCTACTGTCTACTACCTACTATCTACTGACCATCGTCAGTAGTCTTGATACATGTCACCAGCGACCACAGCGTCTTCGGGCGGTTAACCCCTTCGACGGCGCGTGCCGTCAGCCCGGTGTGGCTCAGCAGTTGATCGAGGGCGAGGTCGGTCTTGAATCCGATATAGATCGTGGCGTGTGAGAGCAGCTTCTCGAAGCGGGACAGAAACGGCCCCGCGCTGTGGAAGTGGTTCAGGAACATGATGCGGCCGCCGGGCCGGCAAACGCGCCGCATTTCGCGGGCTACCGCGATCGGGTCCGGCACCACGTTGATCAGGTACGGCGCGTAGACGATGTCGAAAGAGTCGTCGGCGAACTGCAGGTGCGTCGCGTCCATCTCGTAAAGACGGACGTTCATCATCCCCTTCTTGGCGACCCGCTCGTGCGCCTTCTCGAGCATCGACGCGGACAGGTCCACACCCGTCACATGACAGTGAGACGGGTACAGGTCCAGGTTGATCCCCGTGCCGGTGCCGACCTCCAGGATCCGCTCTCCCGGCTTCGGCGCCATGCGCTCGACCGCTCGGACCCGGCCCGGGTGCAGCCACGGACCGAAGAACAGATCGTAGGTCGATGCCAGCTTCTCGTAGACACCGGTCAGGAAATCGTTGTCGACATGAGCAACCGAGAGGGCGCCGGCCGCCACGTCTGGACCGCCAATCGACTCGGCGCGCGTTTCCGCAGCAGGATGATCGAAGAGACTGGTCATGGGCACGTTGAGTATCCGCTACTATAGTCCGCCTCATCACTCCCGGTCTACCCCGGGTCTCCTCCCGGAGTCGTCCCGGAGTGGTCCGGGAAACCTCCTCGGGCCACTCCCGCTCCAACTCCCGGACCACTCCCGCTCTAGAGCGGGGGTGCCTCATCACGCCAGGCCGGACATCACGCGGAGCATGGCGTCCAGGTTCGCCCCGGAGGCGCCAATCTGGATGCCCTGGACGGCGCTGCCCAGGCCGTGCACGACTTCTCGGGCGATTGCAATCCCCTCCGCCACGGCCTCCCCCCGCTCTTCGGCCCGCCGCATCCGCTCGACCAGGTCGGGCGGTACTCGCACGCCAGGCACCTCGTTGGCCAGATACTCGGCGTTGCGCGCCGAGTCGAAGACCCAGATCCCGGCAATCAGCGGGATCCGGTGCCCTCCGAGCCGCGCGACGAACTCGTGGATCGGCGCGGGGTCGAAGACGAGCTGCGTCACGGCGAACTCCGCGCCGGCGTCAACCTTGTACCGAAAACGCCGTGCCTCGACCTCGGGATCGACGGCCGTGGGGTTGGCCACCACGCCCAGGTGGAACGACGTCGGCACGCCGATGTGGGCCCCGCCCAAGTCGAACCCCTGATTGAGGCGGGTCACCAGGTTCGCGAGGCCAATCGAGTCCACGTCGAACACGCCGGTCGCCTGCGGGTAGTCGCCCACCAGCGGCGGGTCTCCCGTCGTGATGAGCAGGTTCCGGACGCCCATCGCGTGCGCCCCGAGCAGATCGGACTGCATGCCCAGCAGGTTGCGATCGCGGCAGGTGTAGTGCAGCAGCGTCTCGACGCCCGCCCGCTGTTCGACGATCACGGCCGCCGCCAGCGCGCTGGTCGAGGCCCGGAGGAGCGGGCTGTCGGGGATGTTGATGGCATCGACGCCCCGGATCCGCAGCGTCCGGGCCTGATCGACGAGCACGCCCGACTCGTGACCGCGCGGCGGCGTCAGCTCCGCCAGCACGACGAACTTTCCGCGGGCCAGCGCCGACGACAGCCGTGACTTCTCGGCGGTCGGCGTGGGCGGAGCCATCGGCGGGTGGACGGGCGCAGTCGGCCTCGCGATCGGTGTCACGGTCGGACGCCCCCGGCCGGGCGAGAGCGTCCGGACGGCGGCCTTGACGTGCCGGATGTGCTCCGGCGTCGTGCCGCAGCACCCGCCGACAAGCCTGACGCCGACCTGGACCAGCCGCCGCGCGTACGAGGCCAGGTACTCGGGTGAACTCAGGTAGAGCGTCCGCCCCTCGATGTCGCGCGGCCGGCCGGCGTTTGGCTGCGCGGACAGCCT
>CAYZYG010000219.1:0-3751 GCA_964481395.1 uncultured Vicinamibacterales bacterium | reverse complement strand
CGCCCACGCCCTCGAAGAGCACGCTGCTCTGGGCGTCGAGGCGCTTTTGCAGCGGCGTTTGCGAATCTTCAACGCTCATCAGCATCCTGGCGATCTTGCCTAGCTCGGTATCCAGCGCCGTGCCAGTCACCACCATTTCGCCGCGCCCATAGGTGACGGATGTGCCCATATAGGCCATATTCTTGCGATCACCTAACGGCAGATTATCTTCGTTCAGGGTGTCAATATTTTTGTAAACGCCTTGCGATTCACCAGTGAGCGCGGCTTCTTCGATTTGCAGGTTTACGCTCAAAATGACGCGGCCATCTGCAGGAACGCGATCCCCTTCCTGAAGCAGCACAACATCCCCCGGAACCAGATCGGTTGCAGGCACTTGCTCCGGCTTACCCTCACGGCGCACGCGTACATTGGGCACCTGCATGGCGCTCAATGCGGCCAATGCCTGCTCGGCGCGGTACTCCTGGAAGGTTCCAAGCGCGGCGTTCAGGATCACGATGATCATGATCACTATGCCGTCTTCCACATCGCCTAGAAAGAAGGAGATGACGGCGGCAATAATCAAAACAATTACCAGAACGTTGGTGAATTGTTCGAGGACGACTTTCCACAACGGCGTGGTGTCATCGCTGGGCAGCTCGTTATGCCCGAACTTTGATAGTCGTTCGGCAGCTTGCGCGTGGCTAAGGCCGGTTTCAGCCTCACTGCCTACCTCTTTTAAGACAGAAGGAACGTCGTAACGGTAAAAATCAGGCATCTGGCATCCTTGATGTCAATAAATGATCGGCAAAATTCAGGTTTTGGGCGGGTTTGACTATTGATGTTAAAGATAGCACCTTCCAGTAACGCTACAAGTAATTCGTTCATGTAGCTAGTGGGCAAGACCCCCAAATGGTCGGGTAGCACCCGCATTTATAAATTTTTGCAGGGCAAACGCTTGCACATTATGTATTTCTACATAAAGTGAAATGTAGGTTGGTATAGGCATTTGCTTGAAAGAAGGCTGTTATGCGCTGGCATCAAAGAAGCCGTCAATCTGTTTTCCTGACTTTGTTGGTTGCTATGGCCGTCGGGTTATTTTCGATACCCGTATTTGCGCAAACCATTACCGCGACTCCGGTTAGCATCGGTGAGAACAAAACGGGGGAAGTAACTGCGGCCGCGCCAGTGGTTAACTACACGCTAACCGTTACCAACCCACAGATGGCGTCATTGCAAGTCATCAGCCTGACTCCGGGGTTTCTGCCCACGCTGCGTGTACTAACGTTTGATGGCGTGGTGCAGCAAAATGTAACCAATCTGAATAACGCTACGCTGATCCAGACCACTGCGGGCTTCACCGCCGCCGGGCAATACCTGTTGGAAGTAGGCGGCGCGAATGGCTCAGTTGGGCAGTTTGTGCTGAGTGTGCAGGGCGGGCCAGAACTCCCTCCACCAATGCCGTTGGTTGTCGGATTACCGATCTCTACTGCGGTTGAGCCGGAAGCGCCGTTCCAGTTCTTCTCGTTCCTTGCCTCACCTTCGGATGTGCTGCTGCTCAATGTGAAAGCAGACAATGTTGGCAACGCTACGCCCGGCTCCGGCCCGCTGATTACATTGCGAGATGTGGCGACGAATAACGTGCTGGCAACAAGCAGCATGCGATTGATCGGCAGCCGTTTGCGTATCCCGCCGGGAACCACCAATTATCTACTCGAAGTTTCGCATGGCGGCAGCGCTTCTACTGAGCCGTTTACCGTGTGTCTTGCGCCAGAGAGCGGCACGATTACCTGCCCCGGCGATATTCCAGCAATTTCGGTTGTCCCTACCGCAGCACTGCCGCCGACAGTTGCGCCGCCAACGCCGACGCCTTACGTGCCGCCGTTCATTCCGCCTGCCGGGCCATGTATGGTTGCCTCATCACGTGGGCAGACCATCAATATTCGCAGCGGCCCTGGTTTAGAATTTGCAATTATCGGCCAGCTTGCGCCGGGGGTTACAGCGCCTGTTCAAGCACGTATGCCGGATAGCTCATGGTATCAAATTAACTTGAATGGGATAGTTGGATGGGTTTCGGCCACAGTAGTAATTGCTGGCGGTAATTGCCTGGGCGTAACGGTGGCTACTTTGCCGCCCCCAGCAACACCGACCGGGACGCTGACAGCAGCGGCCACCGCAACGGCCACCAGTACGGAGACGCCAACCGCAACGCCGACGGCCACCTCTACACTTGGCATCGTCTTTCCGCCTATTGTGACATTTGATGTGCTGCCAGTTACGCTGGATCTGCTGCCTATTGCGCCAACGTTGAACTACTCGCTGCCTGCTGTTTATGGCTCGACGGCGCTATGGTCTGGATTTTTGCCTGATCCATTTTCCGTAGGCGTTACTGCTGGTGGCCCTGTCAATTCCAGCTATCTTGGCGGCAGTTGTTATGGATATACCACCTCTGCACCAACGTTTAGCGTAAATTACACGAACGGCGCCTTCCCAACATTACGCTTTTATTTCATTGGCAGCGGCGATGCGACCATGATCATTAACAGCCCAAGTGACAGTTATTCATGCGTTGATGACTCGTTTGGCACGCTAAACCCTACAATTGATTTCAATTCGCCGCAAAGCGGGCGCTACGATATCTGGGTCGCCAGCTATGTGGAAGGTGCCAGTATTAGCGGCACGCTGTTTGTCACAGAAAGTACGGGAAATCACCCCTAAGATTTCGGTGAAAACAAAAACGGCGAGGTATTGACCCCTCGCCGTTTTTGTTTAGTGCCAAATACCCTACATAAATGATTTCATCAGCGACTCGAGGGCATCTTGTGAGGGACGCAATTTTTCATCTGGCAGCATCGCCAGTGGCGTATCAACAAGACGCAGCGTTTCGTTCAGGATCGGGCGCGGCTCTTCGTAGTAGAGTAGGCCGGTAAGGAACAACTGTTCCTGCTGCGCCCGTTCCAGCACATCAATCGCCTGACGGCGGTTGCGGGGATCGTGGCCGTTATCCAGCTTCTTCAGGCGAATAAATGATCCATCGTGCATTTCTACCTGAATCGTGTCGCCTTCCGAGTAGTCGGCAGTGATTTCTTCACGCGGGTGTACGTATCCTACAGGGATAAACTCGTACTCGTGCAGCGGCTGTTCATGTTCTTTACCGTAAGGATAGCTCTTGTTGGCATCGGGCGCGTTGTTGAACGTAACACACGGGCTGATGATGTCAATTATCGCAGTACCGCTGTGGCTCAATGCCGCTTTGAGCAAAGTTTGTACTTGCTTGCTGTCACCGCTGAAACTACGGGCGACAAAAGTTGCGCCGCCAATGATAGCTTCAAGGCACAGATCAAGTGATGGCAGCTCGTTTACGCCGTAATATTTCAGCTTCTGGCCTTCATCAGAGGTGGCGGAGAACTGACCTTTGGTCAGGCCGTAAACACCGTTATTTTCGATGATGTAGACCATCGGCACATTACGGCGGATCAGGTGTTTATACTGCCCCAGACCAATCGAGCCGGTATCACCGTCGCCGCTAACAGCGATAGTCATCAGATCCCGGTTGGCGGTGGTCGCGCCTGTAGCTATCGAAGGCATACGCCCATGAACAGCATTGAAGGCATGTGAACGCCCCATAAAATACGCGGGCGTTTTGCTGGAGCAGCCGATGCCGCTGAGCTTGATCACCCGGTGCATGGGCAGGCCGAGATCGTAAGCTACGCTGATAATCTGGTTGGAAATAGAGTCATGACCGCAGCCAGGGCAAAGCGTACTTTGCGACCCC
>CAYZYG010000218.1:0-3754 GCA_964481395.1 uncultured Vicinamibacterales bacterium | reverse complement strand
CAGAGCATCGTCGAGCGCTTCATCACGGAAGCTACCCAGGCGGCGAAAGCCGCCAATACCCCGGTCGATGCCATGATCCACCAGAAGCTGGCGAGCCTGCAGGATCATGTCGGCGGCTACGACTATACGACCGTCCTGACCGCGTATTGCCGCGGTCACGAGCAAGGCCAGGAGCAAATGAAGTCAGACGCCCTGCGCTGGCTGCGCGGCGAGTTCACAACCAAGACCGATGCGCGGCAGGCCCTCGGCGTCCGCACGATCGTCGACGACGACACCGTCTATGACCATCTGAAGCTGCTCGCCGCCTTTACCCGTCTCGCCGGTTATGCCGGACTGCTCGTGATTTTCGACGAGATGGTGAACCTCTACAAGATGCAGCAGGCAACGTCGCGCAACCAGAACTACGAACAGATCCTCTGCATCCTCAACGACGTGCTTCAAGGCAGCGTCACCGGCCTCGGCGTCTATCTCGGCGGAACGCCCGAGTTCCTGATGGACACTCGCCGGGGGCTTTACAGCTATCCCGCCCTGCAATCGCGCCTTGGCGAGAACCAGTTTGCCCGCGACGGGCTGGTTGATTTTTCTGGCCCGGTCATTCGGCTGAGCAACCTGACGCCCGAAGACCTGCATGTTCTGCTGGAAAATGTGCGCCGCGTGTTCGCGTCGGGCGCCACCACGCTGCCCGAGGTTCCCGACGCCGGCATCACCGCCTTCATGCAGCACTGCAGCAAGCAGATCGGCGACGCTTACTTCCGGACACCGCGCAACTCCGTGAAGGCCTTCGTCCAGCTCCTCTCCATCCTGGAGCAAAATCCGGCCGTCGCCTGGGCGAATCTGCTCGGGAAGGTCGACGTCGCACCGGACGAGGCAACGGGCGCACCCCCACCGGGAGGCGATGATGAGCTCAGCGGTTTCAAGCTCTAGCCCGAGCGCCTTCGATCGCTTGCATCCCGATGTGCAACGCTGGATCTGGGAGCAAGGCTGGCAGGAGCTGCGCGAAATCCAGAGCCTCGCTGTCGACGGTGTCCTCGGCAGTGAGAACGATCTGATCATTGCGGCGGCGACCGCGGCGGGAAAGACCGAGGCTGCGTTTCTGCCGATCCTCAGCCGCGTCGCCGGCACGCCGGTCGCCAGCTTCGCCGTTCTCTACATCAGTCCGCTCAAGGCGCTGATCAACGATCAGTTCCGCAGGCTGGAGCTGCTGTGCGAACGCCTCTCGCTTCCTGTCGTCAAATGGCACGGCGATGCGGCGGCAGCAGCCAAAGCGAAGGCCATGCGCGATCCGCGCGGCGTCGTGCTCATCACGCCGGAGTCCATCGAGTCACTGCTCGTGCGTAGGGGCCATGAAGTGCGACGGCTGATCGGCGAGACCGCCTTCATCGTCATTGACGAGCTGCATGCCTTCATGTCGGGGGAACGCGGTGTGCATCTGGCTTCGCTGCTGAAGCGGCTGGAAGCGCAGGCGGGACGGCCGATCCGGAAGGTCGGACTGTCGGCGACCATCGGCGACTTCACAGCCGCGAGCCAGTTTTTGAGGCCGGGCCAGCCGGACGATGTTCGCGTGATCGAGGCGACTTCGGGTCAAGCCGAGCTGCGCCTGCAAGTGCGCGGCTACCGCGAGCCGACGCCGAAGGTCGACGCAGCAACCGCCGTTGCCGAGGGCGACGAGGGAACGGCGCAAGAAACCTCGCAGACGGCGCAAGCGGACATCGCTGCCCACATGTTCCGGAACTTGCGCGGCAGCAACAACCTCGTGTTCGCCAGCCGGAGGCAGGACGTCGAGAGGATCGCCGACGCGCTGGTCAATCTCAGCGAATCTAAAAATGTCCCGAATGAATTTTTCCCCCACCACGGCAGCCTTGCCAAAGGCCTGCGCGAGGAGCTGGAAGAACGATTGAAGGAAGGCACGCTCCCGACGACGGCCGTTGCGACCACGACCCTCGAACTCGGGATCGATATAGGTTCCGTGGCCTCAGTCGCGCAGGTCGGGCCACCTGCCTCGATCGCAGGACTGAGACAGAGGCTCGGGCGCAGTGGACGCCGCGAGGGGCAGCCGTCGGTCCTGCGCATCTACGTAATCGAGCCCGAGGAGCCCGACGACAAGGACCTCTTCACGCGCTTGCGCTGCGACGTCGTGCAGTCGGTCGCGGCCGTGCGCCTCCTACTTCAACGCTGGATCGAACCCGGCAACAGTATGGGGCTGGGACTTTCCACGCTGCTGCACCAGACGCTCGCTTTCATCCGGGAACGTGGCGGCGCGCGGGCCAAGACCATCTACGAAACCTTGTGCGGCGCCGGCCCCTTCGCCGCCGTCACGGCAATCGACTTTACGACGCTGCTGAAGGCGATGGGGAGCACGACGCCCGCCCTACTCGAGCAAGGTAGCGACGGCGTGCTGATGCTCGGAGCGCTCGGCGAGCAGCTGACCGACCGCTACGACTTTTATGCCGTCTTCATGAGCGATGAGGAGTACCGCATCGTTACCGAGCATCGCGCGCTCGGAACCTTGCCCATCTTCAATCCTCTACGCATCGGCGATTACCTAACCTTCGCCGGGCGGCGTTGGATCGTCGAAGGCGTTGACGACCGAGGGAAGGTGATCCGCGTCGCGTCGGCTCCGGCGGGCGTGGTGCCGAAGTTCCCCGCACAGGAAGGCGCCCCTCTTCACGACCGCCTCGTTGCGGAAATGCGCGCGGTCTATCGCGCCGATGACCGGCCAGTGTTCCTCGATGGCGAGGCCTGGCAGTTGCTGCAAGAAGGCCGAGCCGCCTACGCCGCGCTCGATCTCGATCATCGCTACGTCATCGGTGATGGCGACGATACCTACATCTTTCACTGGCAGGGCACCCGCACCGGCGAGACCGTGCGCCTCGCCCTCTCCGGCAAGGGCATTCGCACGGAATACGACACCGTCGGGCTTCGTGCGCTCAACACATCTGCGCCGCTCGTTACCGAGGCTGTCAGGTCGCTCAGGGCGACGCCACCCACGGCAGCTCAATTAACCGCGCAAGTAGAGACGCTGCGGCGGCAGAAATACGATCATCTTGTCCCAGATGAGCTCCTGCGCGATGCCTTCGCTCGCACGCGGATTAACATCCCGGCACTGCTGGCGACGCTCGCAACTCTTGAAGCTTCAACAGGCGCTCATCGTTGAACGCTTGTTCGGTAGCGGCGGCCAAGCAAGGGCACCTCGTACGGCACGCCGCCGAATGCGTGGAACGCGTTCTCGTGACAGCGGATCAGCGCCTCGATGCGCTCGTTGTCGCAGAACTCGACATACGCCGCGCGGCTCCAGCCGAGCGTCGCGATGAAAACCTTGAGCTTGTCGCCTCCGCGCCCGACGTTCGCCCAGTCGGCCTGCATCTGCCGGCCCGGCTCGGTCTCGAAGCGCACGACCGGCTCGGGCGCCGCCGCCGGCACACACTGGGAGCCGCCACCACTCAAAGCGTAGCCGACAGGATGAGGACAGCGGCGAGCCCGACCAGCGCGTGCATGATCGTGATGAAGCCGGCTAAGCCGAACGTGAGCACGATCAAGAGGACCGCCATCAGCAGCACGATACCGTGCCAGACGAGTTCGGTATGCCGTTCCTCGGCGAGGCAGCGCGCACCGTAGCCGATGATCGGAAGCGATATGATGATGCGCGAAACAAGTGACGGACGGCTGTCGTCGCTCATTGAAGTCTCCATAGAGGGTTATCGAAGAATTTGTCGCCCCTTGCGTGACCACCCTCGCCAATCGTGGCTTGATCCCA
>CAYZYG010000217.1:0-3756 GCA_964481395.1 uncultured Vicinamibacterales bacterium | reverse complement strand
TCTCGGACTTCGGCTGCACGGTGTGTCACGCCGGCCAGGGTCGCGGGCTCGAGGCGTTCGACGCGCACGGCAGCGATCATTTCTGGCCTGAGCCGATGCTGGGGTACGTCACGCAGGCGACATGGCGCGCCGACTTCAAGGACAAGCTCGTCGGCGCGGACTACATGCAGAGCAACTGCGTGCAGTGCCACACCGACGCCGAGTTCGCCTCGACGCCGCTCGTCAAACGCGGGCGCCAGCTCTTCGTCGAGAAGAACTGCTACGGCTGCCACAAGATCGAGGGGATCGCGAACGGCACCCTCGGTCCGGACCTGAGCGAAGTCGGCAAGAAATTCAAGAACGACTACATCTGGGAATCGATCGTCGATCCGCGTGCGAATCTGGCGACCTCGTTCATGCCGCGGTTCAACCTGACCGACGACGAAACGAAGGCTCTCGTCGTGTTCCTGAAGAGCCGACGCGGCGTGAACTTCGCCGAAACGTCGCTCGACCGCTACAGGCAGAGCCTGACGGCCGTAACGCCGGTGCCCCCTGGCGGCGCTGCAACCGCCGCGGGAGACCCCGTGGCCATGGGCGAGCGACTGCTGGGCGAACGCGCATGCCTTGCGTGCCACAAGCTCGGCGACAAGGACGGCGGAGTCGCTCCGGACCTCTCGTTCCAGGGACTGCTTCGCGACGAACCGTGGCTCGTCGAGCACTTCCGCAATCCGCGTTCTCGCGTGCCGGATTCGATCATGCCGTCGTTCGCGTTCCCTGACTCCGACTTCTCGGCGCTCTCGAAGTACCTGCTGAGCCTGACGAAGCCGCCCGAGTACGCGAGCCCGTCGGAGATCTACTCGAACTACTGCGCACGCTGTCACGGCGAGAAGGGCGACGGACTGGGACCGATCGCCGTCTATCTCGACCCGGCGCCGCGCGACTTCACGAAGGCGAGCTTCTTCACTTCGCGACCTGCCGAACGGTTCGTCGACTCGATCAAGAACGGCGTTCCCGGCACGTCGATGCCGCCGCTGTCGCGGGTGTTCTCGGAGGCGCAGATCCGCGACGTGCTTGCGTACGTCGAGACGAACTTCGTCAAGGAGCCCCGGCGCGATCTCAAGCCGCGCGACATTCCCGACCAGAGTCCGGTCGCGATGTCCGACGATTCCATCCAGCGCGGCGCGCAGACTTATGCGCAGCGCTGCACTGGTTGCCACGGCCGGAAGGCCGACGGCAAGGGGCCCAACGCCCTCGATATCCTTCCGCGGCCGCGCAACCTGCTCAACCGCGATTTCATTCACTCGATCCCGGATCGCCGGATGTTCGAGTCGATTCTCTACGGCGTCCAGGGCACCGCAATGCCGAGCTGGATCGACTACGGAATGACGAAGAACGACGTCGCGGACCTCGTGAACTACATCCGGAGCCTCAACGGGCCGCCGGCTGGCGGTGGACGGTGACCCGTCGCCCACTTGCTCGACACCTGAGCACCTGGAGGATCTATGGCTGAACGAACCACTCTTGCGGACGCGGGCGAAATCCCGGTCACGAGCACCGCGAAGTACACCGAGTCGGTGCACGAGGATGCTACGGCGCGCGCCTTCATTCTCAGCTCGATCGGCTACTTCTTCATCGTCGGGATCGTCGCTCTCCTCGTCGCGGCGAAGTTCCTCTGGCCGAGCTTTCTCGGAACGATCCCGATGCTGACGTACGGCCGGCTGCGGCCGCTGCACGTCAACGGAATGCTCTTCGGCTGGCTGCTCGCGGCCGACATGGGACTGATGTACTACGTGGTCCCGCGCCTGTGCGGCGTGAAGCTCTGGAGCGAGAAGTTCGGGCTCGCGACTGCGGCGCTCTGGAACGTCATCATCCTCGGCGCCGTCGTCTCGCTGCTGATGGGCTGGAACCAGGGCTTCGAATACGGCGAACTGCCGTTCGTCCTCGACGTCGCAGTAGTCATCGCGTGGGTGATGTTCGGCACGAACATCTTCATGACGGTCGCCACGCGCAAGTACCAGCAGATGTACGTGACGTTGTGGTACGCGATGGGGACCGTGCTCTGGACCGCGTTCGTCTACCTGACGGGCAACTTCGCGGCGCTGCTCGTGACCGGCGTCAACCAGGCGAACCTGAACTGGATGTACGTCCACAACGCGGTGGGACTGATCTTCACGCCGATCGGGCTGGCGATCGCGTATTACTTCATCCCGAAGACCGCGAACACGCCGCTACACAGCCACAAGCTCTCGATGGTCGGGTTCTGGTCGCTCGCGTTCGTCTACGTCTGGACCGGCGCCCACCACATGCTGCACGGACCGATCTCGCAGTGGCTGCAGACCATCGCGATCGTCTTCTCGGTCATGCTGCTCATTCCGGTCTGGGCCGCGGTCTACAACTTCTTCGCGACGATGCGTGGCCAGTGGCACCAGATGCGCGACAACGTCCCGATCAAGTTCCTGATCTCGGGCGTCGTGTTCTACCTGCTCACGTGTTTCCAGGGGCCGATGCACAGCCTCAGATCCGTGAACGCGATCGTCTCGAAGACGGACTGGATTCCGGGCCACGCGCACATGGCGGTGCTCGGCGCCTTCTCGTTCTTCGCCATCGCCGGCTGCTACTACGTCGTTCCGCGGATGTTCAAGCGCGACCTGTATTCGGACGCGCTGGCGAACTGGAGTTTCTGGCTCTTCCTGATCGGCGGCCTCGGCTTCTTCGTGACACTGTGGCTGGGCGGCTTCTGGCAGGGCTGGCAATGGAACAACCCGGCGATTCCGTTCATCGACACGGTCGTGAACCTGCAACCCGTGTGGCTCGTGCGGTTCTTCTCGGGCGTGCTGATGTTCGGCGGGATCGCGGCATTTGCCTACAACATCCTCGCAACGGCGATAGGCGCCGGCGGTGAGAAGGCGACCGACGGCGCGGCCGTCGCGGCCTGAGCGGAGGACCCACCATGCTACGGAAAGCTGACAACAGCGCGGTCGCATTCGTCATCGGGGCCCTCGTGCTCTTCTTCATCGGCGGCATCCTCACCACGGTCGTCCCGCCGCTCGTCGATGCGAGCTGGTCGAAGCCGTTCGAGAACTCCGATCCGTCAAAAGGCCCGACGGGCAAGCTCAAGCCCTACACCGAGCTCGAACTCCAGGGTCGTGCGATCTACGTGCGCGAAGGCTGCTGGTATTGCCACACGCAGCAGACGCGGACGATTCTCGCCGACACGAAGCGCTCGGGCTGGCGCGGCGTCGATTCGCCCGTGTCCACGCCAGACGAGTTCGTCTACGACAACCCGCACATGTTCGGAACGAAGCGGACGGGCCCCGACCTGTCGCGCGTCGGCGGCAAATACGACGAGCAGTGGCACGTGACGCACTTCCGGAACCCGGCCGATCTCGTACCCGGCTCGATCATGCCGCCATTCCCGTGGATCGCCGCGAATCCCGTGGAGTCGAAGGCGCTCGTTGCCTACCTGCAGACGCTCGGACGGGCCAAGGACTGGCGGCCCGACGGCGACTTCGAGAGATAGGAGGCCGCGCGATGGTCGACCACAGCTATCCCAGCGTCTTCTTCGCATACTTCGTGTTCTTCCTGCTGGCCTCGGGCGCAGTGTTCTTCTTCACGCGCACGATTCGAGACGGCTATTGGGGAAAGGACTCTGAGGAGATCAAGTACCGGATGTTCGACGACGAGGCGGACGAGTCGAAGCCCGAAGAACGGAGGCAGCCCAATGGACGAGCCGAATGAGAAGCAACCCGATGTGAAGGAGTACGCCGACGGCTGGAT
>CAYZYG010000216.1:0-3833 GCA_964481395.1 uncultured Vicinamibacterales bacterium | reverse complement strand
CCGCCAGCGATTCGACCCAGCGGATCGCCTCGCGGTGATTGACGACCTCGAAATGCTCGCGCAGGCTCTTGCCGCCGATGGCGACGCCCTGTTCCAGGATGAGTTGCGTCTCGCGCAGCGTCAGGGTGCTGCCCTCGATGGCATTGGAGTTGTACGTCCACTCGACGGCCAACTGCTCGTCTAGCCGACGCACGGCCACCGCGGGGAGGGGGCGACGAGCATCGAGGTGGGTCTTTTTGTCGTGGAGGCGAGCCAGCAAGCGCTTTTCGAGCATGCTGCTATTATATCGGATGAGTGTTGTTGAGCCACATCCGATATAACAACCGTGAGACCGTTAACGATCAGCGATTACCGCGTAACGTTCGTCGCTAACCACCCCGCCCCATAGAAGCGGTTCACCATTCAGGTTCTCAACACGGACGTTGGTCAGTCCAGGCGGCAGGGCGTTCACGATCTCTGCGGCATGCAGACCGCCGCCGGTATGCCAATACCCCTCAATGAGCAGGAGTCGTCCGCCAGGCGCAAGCAGGTCGGCCCAGCGGTGGAGCGTCGCCGCCGGTTCCGGCAGCGCCCACAGCACGTGCCGACACAGGATCACGTCGAACCGGCGCGACGGGAACTGGGGGTTGGCGGCATCCATGACGGTAAAAATTACGGGTTGGCCCGAGACCGCCGCCTTGGTCTGCGCCTGAACGATCATGGCCGGTGACCAGTCAATCCCTATCACCTCATGGCCCAGCGCCGCCAACAAGACGCTGAGCGACCCTGTGCCGCAGCCGGCGTCCAGAATAGCCGCGCGGCCTGGCGGCAGCCAGCTCAGGAGACGATCTACCCACGCCCCGCGCACGGCGGGATCGCGCAGACCGTGATCCGGTTCATCATCAAAGGTGGCCGCCAGAGCGTCCCAGTATTGGGGAGAGCCGTGTGGTATGCTTTCGTCGTCCATGGTTAATACACATGTCGGTATTACGGTTCTTGATGCCTCTACGCGCCGGGATTGACCCAACTATCTTTGCTTGACAACCATTATCCCCCATGCTAGACTGCTCCCCAATCGAATACACAACGACAGCGATTCGGACGAGTATCCCGCAAAGCGAGTCCCAGAGAGCCGGCCACCAGGCTGCAAGGCCGGCGTCAGCGCAGCGGGTGAATGGACCGAGGAGTCGCCGGGGCGAAAGTAGTGATCAGTAAGCAGTGGTCAGTGATCAGTAGCTCCGGACGGAGTGGCCTCCGTTATAGGGCCTAGGCCTCGTAGCTCAGACTGTCAGTCTGAGCGGGCCGACAGAGTGAAGCTGGCTTCCCCACGCGCTATCACCGGCGCGTTTTTTGTTGGGCGAAGCGGCTTAAGCAGGGTGGCACCACGGGAGATCGAACGCTCTCGTCCCTAGTGTGGGACGAGGGCGTTTTTATTTGCAAAGAGGTTTTGTCCGCAGATTAGGCAGATTGGGCAGATTAAAGAGCGCGCAAAGCCCAAAGAGCTCGAAGTGCGCAAAGGAATTTCTTCTTCGCGTTCTTAGCATACTTGGCATGAGCTTCTCGAAATCTGCCTAATCTGCCAAATCTGCGGATGACAATTCTTCAAGGAGGCTGAAAATGAGCGAGCGAACGAAGTTTATTCTGGATGACAGCAAGCTGCCGAAGGCGTGGTACAACATCAACGCCGACCTGCCGACGCCGCCCGCGCCGGTGTTGCACCCCGGCACCAAGGAGCCGGTGACGCCCGATTTCCTGAGCGTCCTCTTCCCGATGGGCCTCATCATGCAGGAGATCAGCACCGAGCGCTACATCGAGATACCGGAGCCGGTGCGCGACGTGTACCGCATGTGGCGGCCGACCCCCTTCCTGCGCGCCGTCCGGCTGGAGAAGGCGCTCGACACGCCCGCCCACATCTACTTCAAGTACGAGGGCGTCAGCCCCGTGGGCAGCCACAAGCCCAACACAGCCGTGGCCCAGGCGTTCTACAACAAGCAGGAGGGCACGAAGGCGCTGACGACCGAGACGGGCGCGGGGCAGTGGGGTTCGGCCCTGGCCATGGCCTGCGACTTCTTCGGCATGGATTTGGAAGTGTACATGGTCAAAGAGTCGTTCCACCAGAAGCCCTACCGGCGGGTGATCATGGAGAGCTACGGCGCGCGTGTCTTCGCCAGCCCCAGCGACAACACCCACTACGGCCGCTCGCTGCTGGCCGGCAACCCCGACGCGCCCGGCTCGCTGGGCATCGCCATCTCCGAGGCGGTCGAGGCCGCGGCGTCATCGGGTGGGGCGAAGAAGTACAGCCTGGGCTCGGTGCTCAACCACGTGCTGCTGCACCAGACGGTCATCGGCCTGGAAGCGCTGGAGCAGTTCGAGATGGCCGGCGAGTATCCTGACGTGGTCATCGGCTGCGCCGGCGGCGGCTCCAACTTCGCCGGCTTCACCTTCCCGTTCGTCCACAAGAACCTGACCGAGGGTAAGCGGACGCGGGTCATTGCCGCCGAGCCGGCCGCTTCGCCCAGCCTGACCAAGGGCGTCTACGCCTTCGACTATGGCGACACGGCCCAGATGGCCCCCATCGTCAAGATGTACACCCTCGGACACACCTTTATTCCCGCCGCCATCCACGCCGGCGGCCTGCGCTACCACGGCATGTCGCCGCAGGTCAGCGCGCTGCTGGACGGCGGCCACATCGAGGCGCGGGCGGTGAAGCAACTGGACACGTTCAAGGCGGCGCTGACCTTCCTGCGGGCCGAGGGCATTATCCCCGCGCCGGAGTCCACCCACGCCATCCAGGTTGCCATCGAGGAGGCGTTGGCCTGCAAGGAGAGCGGCGAGGCCAGGGTCATCGCCTTCAACCTGAGCGGCCACGGCCACTTCGACATGGGCGCCTATGATGCCTTCCTGAAGGGACAGCTAGAGAACTATGAGTACTCGGCCGACGCGGTGACGGAAGCAATGCGGTATTTGCCGCAGGTGTAGTTGGCAGTTGCTAGTTGTCAGTTGTCGCTGTCTGGATGTCTGTTGCCAGCACCAAATTCTGACAACTAACAACTGACAACCGACAACTGACAACTAGCAACTGCCTCCCGAAGGAGAACAATGAGCGACGCACACTTCAACACCTACGCGCCGACGCTGGACGAATTCCGGGCGCTGGCGGGCGGGCCGGCCAACCTCATCCCGGTCACCCGCGAGTTCGCCGCCGACCTGGAGACGCCGGTCTCGGTCTATCTGAAGCTGATGGACGAGCCGGGCGCGTCCTTCCTGCTGGAGTCGGTCGAAGGCGGTGAGCAGGTCGGCCGCTACTCCTTCATCGGCGTCACCCCACGCGAAACCATCACCCTGCGCGGGCGCACGGTTGAGAGGAGGGGAGGAACCGCCGCCGGACGACGGATGACGGACGATGCCGCTCCCCTGCTCCCCGACTCCCGTCGGGCCCACGCCTCCCCCGCCCCCCTGCCAGGTGGTGGCGGCGCTCTGACGACTTACGAGTTGGCCGAAGGGCAGGACATCCTGCACGCGGTCAAGGCCGAGATGGCGCGCTATCGGGCCGCCCCACTGCCCGGGCTGCCCCGGCTCAGCGGCGGCGCGGTCGGCTACCTGGGCTACGACGTGGTGCGCTTCTTCGAGCGGCTGCCGCAGACGGCCGCGCCCGGCCTCGACCTGCCCGACGCCGTCTTCCTGCTGGCCGACACGCTGGTCGTCTTCGACCACGCCCGCCACCGGCTCATCCTGCTGGCCAACGCCCACGTGCCCGACGGCGGCGACGTCGAAGCAGCCTACGTGGACGCGCTGCAACGCATCGACCGGCTGGCGGAGAAGCTGTTGCGCCCGCTGCCGGCCGTGCCCAGCCG
>CAYZYG010000215.1:0-3903 GCA_964481395.1 uncultured Vicinamibacterales bacterium | reverse complement strand
TGAGCTGCAGCACCCACGCGCTCGGCACGTCCCACACGCCCACCGTCGCGATGATCCGGTCGTAGGCGGCGCGTGGGTCAAATCCAGCCGCGCCATCCCCATGCACTACCATAATGCCGCTCATCGCCGCGCGCTGTAAATTATCCTGCGCCTGCTGGGCGATTACCTGGTCATATTCAATCGTCGTCACCCGCCCGGTTTTGCCCACCACCTCTTGCATAATCGCCGCGTTGTAGCCCGATCCCGCCCCGATTTCCAGCACGTTCATGCCCGGCGCAAGCCGCAGTTGCTCAATCATCAGCGCCATCATGCTCGGCTGGCTGGATGAACTGACCACCGAGCCATCGGGATCGCGCTTGATCGGAATCGCTTTATCTACATAAACTTGTTCGGGTGGCAAGCCGGGTAAAAACGCCTTGCGGGGAACTCGCAGAAATGCCTGCTCAAGGCGCGCATCACGTAATTCGCCGCCGTGCTTCATTTCAGCGACGAGGCTTTGCGCCGAGGGCGTCTGCTCGGTCATTCGACGCCAGAAACGGCGTACCATGCGCGGCGCTTACGCAGTGAAACACCTGCCTCTGCATCGGCGCGGCGTGCGGCATACACCCTGCCGCGCGCATCAATATGCACCTGTCCGGCCTTTTGCAGCCGCGCAAATTCTTCCGGCGTGATCACCGGGGCAGGTTCGCCGCCCAGCCGTTCCAACTGCACCGAGTAGTCGTTAGCCGATCCTTCCGCAGAAGCAGGCGCTTCTGTCTCCGGCGCATCATCGGCAGGTTGGTTCACTTCGTCACGACGAACAGACTCGTCAGTCATCGTTTGCTACCTTTGCTCATCTTAATTTTGATTGTACTGCACTCTCAAACCTAAATTTCTCAGCACAAAATCTTTAATATCACACCTGGTAGGGGTGGGGCGTTCATCGCTTGTCCCTACGTCCCCGCTATTCCCCCGCCCTCCGTACACAGCGAGAGGTTTGAGGGCTGCTACTCTCTATCGCCATCCTGCATCTCAATCCCCGATTCCGCCAGCAGCGCATCCAATGAAACCGCGCTCGCCTGCGCCGTGCCGCAAACCAGGCAGTTCGGATCGCGGGTGATGGTCGCCCACACTGCCGAATACGGCGGCGTAATCTCGCCTTCGATAATTTCCAGCGCCGTATTCGCCAATATCACCGTGTTTCCCGGCAAATCGCGATGCGCGTCCGTGCCTGTCAGCAGGTAATTCAAGCCAATATCCGCCTGCGCTGAAGCCACTCGCACCACATGCAGCCACAATCCCGGCTCTGCTTCCAGCGTGCCATCTTCCCCGATCATACCATAATCGAGTTCCTGATCTTCGTCACGAGTCACCAGAATTTCGCCGCGTAATTCCGCCGCCCAGCAGGCATAACACGGCCCTTTGTACGGCTGAATCATCACCACATCGCCGCCTTCGCCGCGCGCATACACGCCCGCGTAAATCGCCGCCAGGTTGCGCTCTAGGCACACCTGATTGATCGTGTATTTCGCCAGTTCGCCATCTACCGCCACAACCAGCAAATCCAGCCCGTCCAGCGCGTCAGCATGATCCTCAATCCGTCCCGTAATCGTCCGCACTTCAGCATCCGGGCTGCGGCGGTGAATCAAATCGGCAACCGCCTCCACTTTCGGACGGCCTACATCGGTTAAATCGGCGGCGTGCCGCAGCACGTTGCCAGCCTCCAGCACATCATCATCTATCAGTATGAAATGCTTCACGCCGCTCATAGCAAGGCTCACGGCTGCGAAGCTGCCGCCGCTGCCCAGCCCGATCACGCCAACCCGCTTTTGCGCCAGCGTCGCCAGGTTGCCCGCGCCAATCAGCCGTTCCAGGCGATCCCCCATCATGGCGATTGCTCCTCATCTGCTGCTGCCGGGGCGCTGGATGCCGTCTTGTCAATCGTCGGCACGCTCTCAGCTTTCTTCTCCAGTTCAGCCGCCAAAGATGGGTTTAGTTTTATCTCTGCCGCGCGGATCACATCCGCCATATACATAGATGGATCCCATTCCAAACTAACGTTCAGCGGTTGTGAGCGCTTGAAAGCCGTTTCAAACACTTTGTACATATCATCGCCCGCGCCCATCGGGAGAAATGGAGCGACCCGCACTTCTGGCGCGCGCTTCGGGTAATCATACGATGTGATCAATAGAAGCAGATGATCGCTGCCCATTTTTCCTGTTAAAAAGCATATCTCTAACGGTGGCTCGTTATCCGCATTCCAGAACGAAATCGAATGAAACAGCTTTTCTTTCTGAAACAGCCGCATCTCCGCTTCCATGCGGTTTTCATTGATTAAATGCCAGGGGTACGGCACCAGCGTGGGCAGTTGATCATCCGGGTAGATCGCCGGAGCTATCGGCTGGAACAGGCCAGTTCGCCGGTCAATGTACCAGAAATCCACCCGCATCGCGTCGCCATCATCCAGCATTTCCATCACGAAATTCGCCGTTGGGCTGCTCGGCTGTACGGTTGAGGGATGCCCCAGCGTCACTATCGGCGCCAGCAGAAAATCCATCTCGTTATCGGGATCAAGAATCCAGTCCAGCGCCGTATTCAGGTCACCGCCGCTCGGCTGGATCATGTGTCCCGGCTGCTTGTGCCAGTCACCCAGATAGCGCAGCGGCACATCCCACTTGTTCGGGTTCGAGAGCTTACGGAACAATCCGCCTTTACGCTCGCGTTCGCTGCGCCAGTTCTCTTGCAGCCACCAGATCAGCTCATCCTGCCGGGCATCCCCCTGTTGAAAAGTGGCAAACTGCCGCACCGCGCTGTCATCCGGCGCAATCGTATCCAGCACATACAGCGTCGGCACGCCGCCAGCAATCGCGCCGGGAATCACCATCCCCACCATCGCTTCGCCAGTTTCGTCGCGCATGTGGGTGGCGGCTGCCGCTGCCATGCGTTTCAGCACCCGTTCAGCCACCACTAAATTCGGAACAGAACCCCGTTGTCTTGTCAGCATAATTCTCTATCTCCTGAAGCGGGCTGGCGGTTCAGGATTATCGGGATTGATACGTTCTTCCACGCCCGGCCACGTGCCGGTAGCGCGCCATGTATAGTAGGCATACAGCCATTGAATCGCCCACGCCGCCACCGTCACCGCCGTAGAAGATGCCGGGTTCCAGCCATAATTTTCGCCGTCTCGCGGGTTAAACAGGCATAGCTGCCCATCTTCAAATTGATGCTTCTTGCTGTAGATGCGCGGCTTCAGCACATACGCCTCTGCCGGGCGGTTCGGGTAATCGTTAGGATACAAAATCTTGATCGCATGCATCGTGTTCGTCAGCGTCGCCAGATTGATCTCTACGATGCCTTCCCAGTAAATCGGTTCTTGCGGCGCACTGTTCGGCACCACCAGTTTGAAAGTATTTCCGAAGGTCGCGCGCATGGCTTCAACCTCCAGCCGCAGCCGGGTTGATACCGCGTCACGCCCACCCCACCATGCTGGCATGGCTCCCGCACCTTTTCTCAATTCAACACATTCACATTGTAGCACGGGAAGCCGCGCCTGTTCGCCTGTTGAATTGTCCACTTGAGAGATATACGCAATTAGCTACTGGCGGGTTGCGTGCGAATGATTATGCTTGTGTATGGAAATATTTGTGTAGGGATACACTGTGAGGTATCCAAATATCTCCATCTATCGTTGCCCCGCCTAACGCGCAGGGGCGAGGGTCTCCATGAACAGAACTTTACTACTCGAAGAGCTGTCCCTGAACGCCCATCCCGCCTATCAAACCATTCATTATGACGGCTGGGTTTTGCGCCTCACCGATGGCTTCACCCGCCGCGCCAATTCGGTACAGCCGTTGTATAAATCCACCTTGCCGGTAGAGGAAAAGCTCAATTACTGCGAAGCGCAATATGGCGTGCGCGGTCTGC
>CAYZYG010000214.1:2703-3940 GCA_964481395.1 uncultured Vicinamibacterales bacterium | reverse complement strand
CGAACGCCATCTGCTACGCCAACTCGTATTGCGGCCTGCGCACCAACCGCGAGTCCGGCCTGTCGGCGCTGGCCTGCGCCCTGACGGGCTACGCCCCGGAGTACGGCCTGCTGGGCGAAGAGGCGCGGCGGCCCAACCTGGCCGTCACCGTGACCGCGCCGCTGGATGACCCGACCGACTTCTCCGTGCTGGGCGACTGGATCGGCAAGCAGCGCCGCCCCGGCTGGCGCATGCCTTACGGCCCCATCCCGGCCATCAGCGGCCTGCCGGCGACCCTGTCGCACGAACAGCGCAAAGCGCTGACGGCCGCCGCGGCCAACTACGGCTGCCCCTTGCTCTACCTGGCCGGCCCGGACGAGATGCCGGCCGACGCCCAGGACTATCTGACTTTTGGCGAGGCGGAGTTGGCCGGGCGCTATGACGAGCTCCGGCCGCGCGCGCCCGTGTCGCTGGTCGTGCTGGGCTGCCCGCAGGCCTCGATCGGCGAATTGCGGGCCATCGCCGGCCTGTTGCGCGGCCGGCGCGTCTCGGCCGACCCGGCCGGGCCGGGCCAACCGCCGCCGCTGTGGGTCTTCACCTCGGCCGCCGCCAAGGCCATTGCCGAGCGGACGGGCCTGGCTGACGCCATCCGCGGCAGCGGCGCGCTGCTGCTGGAAAACACCTGCCCGGAGGTCGTGCCCTATGACCAGTCCTGGGTGCGCCACGTGCTGACCAACTCCATGAAGGCCGAGCATTACATCAAGTCGGCGCTGAACGGCATTCCCACGTCCGTTATGCGACTGGCTGACTGTGTGGCGGTGGCGACGGGGGAGGTAGTAGTCGGTGGTAGGGGCGGATTTGAAACCCACCCGTACAAGGATGCCGCCTCTCGTAGGAGCGGGTTTGAAACTCGCCCGTACATAACCGGCGGTCGGTCGTCGCGGGCCGGCTTCAGCAGCCTCGGCCGCGGCTTGCCGTCGCAGGGGGATTTCACCGTGACTGGCAAGGCGCTGGTGACGGACGCGCCGCTCACCTTCCTGGGCTACGTCAACCGCGAGACGGGCGTCATCGAGGAGGAGGGCCATCCGGCCGACGGCCAGAGCCTCGCCGGCAAGGTCGCCATCTTCCCGCGTGGAACCGGCTCCAGCGTCGCCCCCTACGTCCTGCTCGAGCTGTATTACCGCGGCGTCGCGCCCGTCGCCATCATCAACACCGAGGTGGATCAGCAGACGGCCCCGGCCTGCTCGCTGGAGGGCAT
>CAYZYG010000214.1:0-2603 GCA_964481395.1 uncultured Vicinamibacterales bacterium | reverse complement strand
GTGCCGCTGGCCGGCGGCTTTGGTTTGGCGCGCCTCTTCGGCGCGGACACGGCTGAGGCGGCTTTCATCGGCCTGGCCCTGTCGGCCACCAGCGTCAGCATCTCGGCCCAGACGCTCATGGAGTTGGGCGTCCTGCGCAGCCGCGTTGGCATCGGGCTGCTGGGCGCGGCCGTGTTCGATGACATTCTGGTCATCCTGCTGCTGTCGGCGGCCTCGGTGCTGCTGGGCGGCGAGGGCGGCGGCGGCAACGTCGGCCTCATCCTGCTGCGCATGGCGCTCTTTCTGGCCGTGGCTATTCCCGTGGGGCTGTTCGTGCTGCCGCGCCTGCTGGAGGTCGTCAGCGATCTGCCCATCAGCCAGGGCGTCACGGCGTTCGCCCTGGTGACCTGCTTCCTGTTCGCCTGGGCCTCGGAGGCGTTGGGCGGCGTGGCGGCCATCACCGGGGCGTTCCTGGCCGGACTGATGCTGGCCCGCACGGCCCACGTCAGCGAAATCGAGTCGGGCATCGCCGCGCTGGCCTACGGCCTTTTCGTGCCCGTCTTTCTGGTCAACATCGGCTTGCAGGCCAACCTGCGCGACATCAGCGGCAGCGCGTGGGTCTTCGCGCTCGTCCTGACGCTCTTTGCCATCTTGAGCAAGCTGATCGGCAGCGGCCTCGGCGCGCTCATCGCCGGCTTCAACCGGCTGGACGCCCTGCGGCTGGGCGTCGGTATGGTCTCGCGCGGCGAAGTGGGCTTAATCGTGGCCTCGGTCGCTCTGGGCCAGGGCGCCATCCGCCAGGAGACGTTCTCGCAGATCGTCTTCATGATCATCATCGCCACCCTGGTCACGCCGGTGCTGCTACGCGCCGTCTACCGCGACGAGACCGCCGGCGACACCCCCACCCTCGCCGGCGAAGTCGATCCCGGCGGCGAACCTGTCTAGCAAGTAAAATGGAAGACACAACGCTGGCCGAGTGTCGCTTAATCTGTGCAATCTGTGAAATCTGTGGATGCTTCTTCCACACCCATCGTGAGGGATAATCAATGCACTATTTAGTCTTGTTGGTCGTGGATGACGTGAACAAATGCCCTGACCTCTTCGACGCCTGGGAAGCGGCCGGCGTGGGCGGCATCACGATAGTCGAGAGCACGGGGTTGCACCGCATCCGTCAAAAAGCGGGCCATCACGATAAAGAGGGCTTTCGCGACGACGTGCCGCTCATGCCCAGCCTGCGCGCGCTGCTGCACGGCCATGAGGAGCACCACCGCACGATCTTCTCCGTTGTGCAGGGGGAGGAGATGGTCGATAAGCTCGTCGCCGCCACCGAGTCCGTCGTCGGCGAACTGAGCGAGCCTGACACCGGCATCCTCTTCGCGCTGCCGCTGGCGCGGGTGGTAGGCGTGCCGCGTCGCTCCGGCGACATACGGCCGGGGAACAACAATCGAGCCACAAACGTCTGAAAGAAAGGGGATTGTGGTGGGCGCGAAGGGACTTGAACCCCTGACCTCACGGATGTGAACCGTGCGCTCTAACCAACTGAGCTACGCGCCCACGCCCCATGAAGTATACCATAAGCGCGGCAATTGCCAAGAGAAGAGGATCATCCGCAGATTTCGCAGATTGAGAGCCGCACGCAAAGTACGCTAAGATCGCCAAGAACGCAAAGAAACATACAGCTTTGGCGCTCTTGGCGTCCTTCGCGTTCTTTGCGTGAGCTTCTTGGAATCCGCGTAATCTGCGGATGGTAAAGAGGAAATCGATGCATCGACTGATTCACCAAGCAAACCCACTCCGGCCGGCGCTCCTGCTGGTGACCGTGGCGCTCCTGGGGCTGGCCGGCTGCCGGAGCGGCGCAACCGGCCTGCCCTACGTCGAGACGTTCGACGACGCCGGCGACTGGAGCAGCGGCGAGGACGCCTACTCCATCGGCCAGGTCGTCGATGGCGTCTATGACTTCCAGATCATCGAGAACGACGTGAGCCGCTGGGCGTCGGCCGGCCAGAACTTCGGCGACGGCATCTTCGAAGTCGAAGCGACGGCCGTGGCGGGGCCGCTCGACAACGGCTTTGGCCTGCTGTTCCGCGCCAACCCGGAGACGGGCGACTTCTACCTGTTCAAGATTTCAGCCGACGGCTACGTCTGGATCGGCCGCTACGCCGAGGGCGCGGAGGACACGACCATCGTCGGCGAGCACTGGTTCGAGTCGCCGGCCGTCCAGCAAGGGTTGAACGTCACCAACCGCCTGACCGTCCGCGCCGAGGCGGGCAACCTGATCTTCTCCGTCAACAACCAGGAGGTCGGCCGCGTCACCGACAACACCTTCGCCTCCGGCGACGTGGGGTTGCTGGTTCAGACCCTCGGCGGCGCGGGCGTGCGCGTTCACTTTGACAATCTCAGCGTGCGCCCGCTTGATTGAGGCGTGGAAGAGGAACACAGAGGGACACGGAGATCACACAGAGTTCCACAGAGGAAGAAACTGTTCTTCTCTGTGGAACTCTGTGTCTCTCTGTGCTCCTCTTATATCCCCTTTTATGAAACTCGGTCGAAAGGCCGATCCACAGTCCCTTTTTTTGTGCTATGATGAAACCGATGCGGGCTAGCGCACATCCCACTTTGCACCT
>CAYZYG010000213.1:0-4017 GCA_964481395.1 uncultured Vicinamibacterales bacterium | reverse complement strand
GGGTCCCCAGGCCCCGCCTTCGGCCGAGGCGGGGGCCCGGGACCCAGCGCCCCCGCGCGCTCCTGCGGATGCAGACCAGGATGCGGTCGATCGTGAGATCAGGAAAGTCGAGCCGGACTTCAGCGTCATCGCTCTGCCCACCACCCTGCGGGTGCCGAGGCACGCCGGCGCGTTCCGGCTGACCCACCGATTCACCAGGGCGCTCAACGCGGGCGGGTTCGGGAGCCTGGCGTCCGATCTCTTCGGACTGGACGGCGGCGCCGTGATCGGCCTCGAGTTCCGCTTCGGACTGGCGCGCGGACTTCAGGCCGGTGTGTACCGGACCTCCGACAGGACGATCGAGCTGTTCGGGCAGTACGACCTCTTTCAGCAGCGCCCGTCCCGGCCGGTTGGTCTGAACCTGCTCGTCGGAATCGAGGGGGCCGACAACTTCACCGAGGCGTACTCCCCGATACTCGGGCTGGTGCTGTCGCGGACGATCGGCGACCGGCTCGCGTTGTACGCGCAGCCGGTGTGGGTCGGCCAGACCCGGTCGGGCGAAAGAGCGGACACGCCCGACGGACATCACGGCGACGGCTCATCCACCACGGTGCTCGGTCTGGGCTTGAGGGCCCGACTCGGGGGAAGTGCCTACGCCGTCATCGAAGTGGCGCCGCGCCTGGCGGGCTACGCGTCGGGCGACACGCACGTGTCCATCGGCATCGAAAAGCGAGCCGGCGGCCACGTTTTCCAGTTGAACGTCTCGAATGGAGCCGGCACGACGCCTGCCCAGATCGCCAGGGGCTCCCACAGTCACGGGAAGTCGTTCTGGTTCCTCGGCTTCAACCTGTCCCGGAAGTTCTATTAGCGAGTCTCCACCGGCGCGCCATCGGCAACGAATCCTGACCTGCACGTCGTCTCGCGTCCCAGCACGGGAGAAAGGATACGCATGAGTCCCCTGTTCCGAATCCGGTCGCTCCGGTGGCTCCCCCTCCAGGCGGTCGTCGCCTTGTCGCTCGCGGCCTGTGGCGGCGGGAGCACGGGAACCAGCCACAGTGGTTCTCCGACGTCGCCCAGTGGTCCGGCAGGAGGCGGGCCACCGACGGTCACCACGAACATCGTGATCGGCGCCGACGGTGTGGCACCAGCCTCCATTCAGGTCTCCGTGGGGCAGCGGGTCACGATCACCAACAGCGGCGCCAGCACGGTCCAGATGAGTTCGGACCCTCACCCCACCCACACCGACTGCCCGCAAATCAATGCGCTCGGAACCCTTGCGCCAGGGCAGGCCGCGCAGACCGCGATCTTCACCGCCGCGCGCACGTGCGGCTTCCATGACCACAACGATCCTGAGAACGCCTCACTGCGAGGCACGATCGTCATCGTCCCTTGAAGGCGGCGGGGTCGAGTCCGGAACCTGGTTGCGCTTCCTGGTGCGGGCGGCGGTCACTGCGGATCCCGGCCCGACCTGGCCGGGACTCAGGTCAGGTCCACGCACACCGTTTTCACCTGCGTGTAGTGCTCGATGGCGTGCTGCCCCATCTCGCGGCCGAAACCGGACTGCTTGTACCCGCCGAACGGCGCGGCCGTGTCGTACACGTTGTAGGTGTTCACCCAGACCGTGCCGGCCTGCAGCCGGCGCGCCACCTGATGGGCCTTCTTGACGTCCCTGGTCCACACGCCGGCCGCCAGGCCGTACTGGCTCAGGTTCGCGCGGGCGATGGCTTCATCCACGTCGGCGAACTCGATGGCAGCCAGAACGGGGCCGAAGATCTCTTCCCTGGCAATCGTCATCTCCGGGGTGACCCCGACGAAGACCGTCGGCTCCAGGAAGTAGCCCCTCCCCGTCCCGATATCCACCCGTCGCCCTCCGGCGATGAGATCGCCCCCTTCGCGGCGGCCCGTGTCGATGTACGCCAGCACGCGATCGAGCTGCCCGCGCGACGAGATGGCCCCGAGGCGGGTCTTCTGATCCATCGGATCCCCTGGCTGCATCTTCTTGACGCGCGCGGCAAGCTTCGACAGGAACTCGTCCCGAATCGATCGCTCGACGAGCAGACGCGACCCGGCGGCGCACACCTCGCCCTTGCCGTAGAAGATCCCGATGGTCACGCCCCGGACGGCAGCCTCCAGATCCGCGTCAGCGAACACGATGTTCGGTGACTTCCCGCCGAGCTCGAGCGTGATCTTCTTCACCGTGTCCGCGGACGCCTTCATGATGCCGCGGCCCGTCGTCGTGTCTCCGGTGAAGGCAATCTTGTCGATGCCCGGGTGCTCGACGATGAGTCGGCCGACGTCGCCGCCGCGCCCGGTGACGACGTTGAGCACGCCGGCGGGAAGGCCGATGGACTCCGCGATCTCGGCGAGCGCCAGGGCGGTCAGGGGCGTCTGGCTCGCCGGCTTGAGGATCACGGTATTGCCGCACGCCAGCGCCGGCGCGACTTTCCAGACCGCGAGGAGCAGGGGAAAGTTCCACGGCACGATGGCTGCCACCACGCCGACCGGCTCCCGCAGCGTATAGGTGAAGTACGGCCCCTTGACCGGGAGCGTCTCGCCGTGGACCTTGTCGGCCCACCCGGCGAAGTACTCGAAGCACTCGGCCGCCGACGGCACGTCGATCTGGCGGGATTCGAAGATGGGCTTGCCGTTGTGCAGCGTTTCGAGGCGACCCACCTCGTCGGCCCGCCTCATCAACTCCCGGCCGATCTTCCAGATCAGACGCCCCCGCTCACGCGCCGACAGCCGGCCCCAGTCGCCCTCGAAAGCCCGGCGCGCCGCCGCCACGGCGCGGTCGAGGTCGGTGGCGGTCGCCGACGGCACCTCCGCGATGATCTCCTCGGTGGCGGGATTCACGACGGGGAGCACGGCGCCGTCCGAGGCCGCGACCCACTCACCGCCGATGAACATCTTCAGGCGACCCAGTTCAGATACCGGCATCGGTGACAATCCTCAGGTCGGATCCCGGGATCCGGGATCCGGGTTCCGTGTGTGGCGTCGGCCTGAGCGGCCGACCGCATGACCGTCCTTGAACGACGAACCAGGTCGCGCGATCGGCGCGACGCCTTTCCCGGCTCCCGGGTCCCGGAGCCCGGCTCCCGGCCTACGCTTCCGTCCTCACGTACTCGAAGTCGATTGGCTGCTGGTTGATGCCCTTGACCGGCGGCGCGATGTAGTTCGCGAACCGGCCCCGCTGGTAGACCGGCTCCGCCATGATGCTGAGCAGGTACGCCTTGTCGGCCGCGGTGGGCAGCCACTCGTCGCGTCGCCGGCCCCATTCCTCGTCCGACAGCGGCGCGCCCCACGGGTCGAAATGCCGGCCGCGGAACATGCCGATCTCACGATTGAACTTGCGATCGGGCAGATAGAGGCGGTCGCTGAAGCCGTCACGCTCGAGGAGCCGGTTCCACCGCTCCACGCCGCCGCGACAGTCGCCGACGTACCAGTCGCGAAGCACTTCGTTCATCGCATTGCGCATGGGCACCTCGCGCATCGTCAGGCGGCCGTCATCGACCACGTGCATCGCGTAGACGTCGTCGAGCAGCACGTGTTCCGAGAACGACTCTTCCTTGGCCCGGCCCTTCAGGCCGTTGGCGAAGTACGAGGCGGCGTTGGTCGAGATCTCGCCGCCGTGCAGGTCCAGGCTGCGGCTGAACCAGAAGTTCAGGTGGCGCTGAATCATCGGCAGGTCGATCCCGCCAACCCGGCGGACGTCCTCGGAGACGCCCCGAACCTGCCGCATCAACTCGCACGTGCGCTGCAGGATGCGCGCGATGCCGGTCTCACCGACGAACATGTGGTGCGCTTCCTCAGTCAGCATGAAGCGCGTCGTGCGCGACAGCGGGTCGAGCGCGCTCTGGGAGAGCGACATCAGCTGCGACTTGCCGTCGCGGTCCGTGAACATCGTGAACATGAAGAAGTCGAGCCAGTTCTCGATGGGTTCGTTGAACGCCTCCAGGATCCGCGGCCGATCCTCGTTGCCACTGCGGCGCTCGAGCAGGGCTTCGGCCTCCTCGCGCCCGTCCTTGCCGAAGTACGAGT
>CAYZYG010000212.1:0-4110 GCA_964481395.1 uncultured Vicinamibacterales bacterium | reverse complement strand
TGCAGCCAGCCGTCCAAGCCGCCGAAACTGCTTTAGACTTAGCTCCTGCGCCGCCCGACGCCAAAATTGCTTTTGACTTAGCCGCTCAGCGCCGTCAGCGCATCGTCTGGCGTCTGGATGGCGGCGCTGGCAGCGACGAACAAGTGCTTTGGCTGCTCGCTCGAGGCTATCACGTGCTAGCCAAGGGCTTCAACCATCAGCGAGCTCAGGCGCTGGCTCGGCGGGTGCAACGCTGGGATCCCTATCGCGATGTCTGGCTCGGTGAGGTTGCACCACCCATCAACTATGGCCGTCCGGTGCGAGTTATCGTCAAACGGCGCCTCGAAAAGGGCCAATATCAGCATAGCTACTACCTGTCGAGCCTGGCTTTGCCTTCCAAACGAGCTTACATGGCTCATTATGACGACCGCGGCGGAGCCGAAGTCGAGCAATTCCGCAATGACAAGAGCGGTCTCGGCCTGACAGCCCGGCGCAAACACGATTTCTGGAGCCAGACAGCTTACATCCTGTTGACCGACCTGGCCCACAATCTGCTGGCCGACTTCCATCATCGAGCGCTGGTTGGCTCCCGTTTCGAGGGCTACGGCCCTTTGCGCATCGTCCGCGACCTGCTCAACACGCCTGGCCGTCTCTTCCTTAGCGACGATCGGCTCGTCCGGGTCGAGCTGCTAAGTCAAAAGCAATTCGCGTCCGATCTTGCTGTGTGCTTGGAAAAGTACTGTTCTGAGGGTCAATCCTGACCCTCAGCTTAACCATAACCGAGTAGAACTGGCCTGTTATTGCTTGCGCCGAGTAGAAACGGCCTGTTACTGCGCAAAAATAAGGTGACAGTCCTACGCGTCGCATCCCAGTACCGTCAGTCCCGCTGCCCTACCGGCTTGTGGCCGCGCCAACCGGGTGCTATAATATCGCATCCAAGCCATCGTAGCCCGGAATTGCGCCAAGCCCCTCTGAGTTACGAGTTACGGGTTACAGGTTCCGCATCACCTCCCATCTCCAAACGCACCTTCCATGTCTCACTTCCCCTTCGTCTCCATCGTCATCCCCACCTACAACGGCAGGGCGCTGCTGGCCGTCTGTCTGCTGTCGCTGCGCGCCCAAAGCTACCCGGCTGACCGCTTCGAGGTGATCGTGGTGGACGACGCGTCCAGCGATGGCACGGTCGAATATCTGGCGGCGGAGTTTCCCTGGGCGCGGGTGGCGGCGCTGGCGCAGAACAGCGGCTTCATCGCGGCCTGCAACGCGGGCGTGGCCGCGGCGCAAGGCGAGGTGCTGGTGCTGCTCAACAACGACACCGAGGCCGAGCCGGGCTGGCTGGCGGCGCTGGTAACGGCGTTGATGGAACACCCCGAGGCCGGCTCAGCCGCCAGCAAGATGCTGCTCTTCGACCGCCGTGACACGCTGCACACGGCCGGCGACACCATGGGCAGAAACGGCATCCCCCGCAACCGCGGCGTGTGGGAAAAGGACGCCGGCCAGTACGACCAGGATCGTTGGGTCTTCGGCCCCTGCGGCGGCGCGGCGGCCTACCGGCGGGAAGCCTGGCAGCAGGCCGGCGGCCTCGATCCCGCGCTGTGGATGTATCTGGAGGACGTGGACCTGGCCTGGCGTTTGCAGCGGCTGGGCTGGCGCTCCATCTACGCGCCCGAGGCCCGCATCTATCACCAGCTCAGCGCGACGGGGGGCGGCGTGCTGGCCAGCTACTTCACCGGCAGGAACACGCTGTGGGTGATCGCGCGCAACTGGCCGGGCGCGCTGCTGCGTCGCCACTGGCGCGCCATCGTCGCGGCGCAGCTGCGCATCGCCTGGGAGGCGATGCGAGCGTGGCGGGGCGAAGCGGCCCGCGCCCGTTTGCGCGGTCAGTTGGCTGGCCTGCTGGGCCTGCCGCGCGCCTGGCGTCAGCGGTCGCAGCCCCTGAATGTTTCGGTTGACTATCTCGAATCGTTGCTGAAATAACAAGGTTGCCACCGTAGCGTTGAGGTTGGCAACCCTCCGCGCACCCTGAGTCAATCGCAACTGCTCCGCCGGCGGAGCAGTTTTCCTAACCATAGCGTTTCCGAACCGACCTCATCCCCAACGCAGCGACTTGGGGTAGTGGTTCTTGACCACCCCGCCCACCCGTTTGCCCCAGCCCACGGGAAAGTCCTCGACCGCGATCAGCACCCAGCCGTCCGGCCCGGGCGCGTCCAGCGTCTCGCCGCGCATGAAGCGCGCGGCCAGCTCGCCGCCGATGGCCTGATCGATGCGTTGGCTCACCTCCTCGGCCCGCAGGGCCATGGCCAGGGCGTGGCTGGGCTCGAAACGGCCCTTGCGCAGCACCCCCAGCCGCCAGCCGGCCTGGGCGGTGCGCAGCCCGGCCGTGTCGGGCGCATCCTCCGGCGGCGCTGATACCTCCACCTCCTGCGACTGGCGCGGGCGCAACAGCAGCCGTTCCGGCAAGGGCCGTCCGATCAACGGCTGCCAGAAGGCCTCCAGCGCGGCGCGGTCGGACGGCGCCAGGCGGACCAGCTGGGCAGGCTTCCAGGCGGCCGGCGGCCCGTCGCCAGCGCGCTGCATGACGGCCACGAAATGCCCCTCCCCTTGCAGCTTGTGCGGCCAGAGGCGCACCGCACCGGCCAGCGATGGGTCTGGCGTCTGATCTTCCGGCGCCGCGGGCCAGTCAGCCCACGCCGGCTGGCCGGGCTGAAAACCTTCATGCCGCGGCGCTGGCAGCAGGGTGAAGTCGGGATGGCTGCGCAGGAAGCGGGCGATCACCCCTTCGTCCTCCTCCGGCGCAAAGGTGCAGGTGGCATAGACCAGCCGGCCGCCGGGCCGCACCAACTGCGCCGCCGAGTGCAGGATCTCCCGCTGGCGCAGCGCGCAGCCGAGCACGTGGGCCTCGCTCCAGTGATAGCGCGCCTCCTCATTTTTACGGAACATCCCCTCGCCGGAGCAGGGCGCATCCACCACCACCCGGTCGAAGGCGCCGGGCCAGCGCTCAGCCAGCCGCTCCGGCGTCTCGTTCAGCACCAGCGTGTTGGTCGCGCCCCAGCGTTCCAGGTTGCGGCGCAGGACATCGGCCCGGCCGCGGTCGATCTCGTTGGCGACCAACACCCCCTGGCCGGCCAGCAGGCTGGCCAGATGAGTCGACTTGCCCCCCGGCGATGCGCACAGGTCCAGCACCCGCTCCCCCGGCTGCGGCGCGGTCAGCGCAGCCACAGCCATGGCGCTGGCATCCTGCACGTAGTAGAGGGCGATCTCGTGATAGGTGTGGGTGCCGATGTTGACCTTGCGATCGAGCGTGAAGCCCTCAGGACACCAGGGAACCGGCGTCAAGGCCCAGGGGCTGAGCGCCAGGAACTGCTCGACCGAGAGCTTGAGCGTGTTGACGCGCAGCGCCGGCACCGGCCGCTGATTGAGCATTGCCAGAAAGGGGGGGAATTCCTCGTCCAACAGCGCGGCCATGCGCGCCATGAAAGCCAGGGGGAGGGCGGTTTCTTTGGCCATGCCGCCAGTATAAAGCAGGTGGGCGACGGCGGCAAGCTGCTGGCTTGCCCATGTTCCGGCGCGCGGCTATAATGCGCAGCGTTCCGCGCCGCGGATCTCTGATGTGCGGGCCACATTGGGTGCAGATCGCCTGATTTGCCGGCGGGCCCGCCGATGACCTGAGACGACGCTGTGACTGCTCAACGCACCGATTCCCCCCAATCTGCCTGGCGTTTGTCGCTGCCGGCCTTCACGGCGCTGATGATCGGCCTGCTGGCGCTGCTCCTCGCGGCCTACCTCCTGCCGGCTGCGGCCCGCCCGCTGGCGCTGGTCGCGCTGGCCGGCGTCGTTGGACTGGCCATCGCCTGGCGCTGGCCGCTGGCGGTGCTGGCCCTGATGTTGGCCTTTGTGCCGCTGTACGATGGGCTGGTGCGCTATCTGACCCATGTGCTGGCATGGCCGGCCGGCCGCATGCAGCTTCTGTCGTTGTGGAAGGAAGGGGGGCTGGCGCTGCTCTTCGCCGTGGTGCTGGTGCAGCACCTGCTCGGGCGACGCCGCATCCGTTTTCGCTGGTATGCGTTCGACCTGTGGCTGGCGGCGCTTTTCTTGCTCAGCCTGCTCTACATCGCGGTCGCGGCCCGGCCC
>CAYZYG010000211.1:0-4220 GCA_964481395.1 uncultured Vicinamibacterales bacterium | reverse complement strand
AGGCGCGCGCCTGCTCGGCCAGGTCGGCGCGGTCGGTGGCCCGGAAGGCGCGCAGCGGGCGCGGGTCGTCGTCGGCATCGGCGATGGCCGCCAGCACGGCCTCGGCCACCGCTTCCGGCGTCGTCGCCTCGTCGCGGTAGGCGCGGGCGTAATCGCTGATGGCGGCGAATGGCTCGCGGTTGGTGCGGCCGGCGATCTGCGCTTGCAAGGCGGCCCAATCGACCGGCGGCACGTCGCGCCACGCCCCGGCTTCCTCCAGCGCCAGCGGGAAGAAAGTCGGCGCGTCCTCGAACTCCCACTCGCGCAGGTTGGTCACGCCCCCTTGCTTCAACAGTTGGCCGAGCATCGCCCCGCGCAGCGCGCCATTATCGAGCGCGGCGCTGAACAGCCGCAGCGTGCGACCGTTGAGTTTGGGCAGGTCGAGGGAGGTGAGGTTGTAGGTCATAGTCGTGCCTCCTGAAGCAGTTGAATCATCCGCAGATTTGGCAGATTTGGCAGATTTAAGAAGGCTCTGCTGTGTGTAGCGTTAACCGCATACGGCGTTCTGGAAATCTGCCTAATCTGCCAAATCTGCGGATTAATGCTCTTCGTCACGGCCGGCGGTACCACCAGATGGTGACGCCCAAGGCCACCGCGCCCAGGACGATCCAGTTGAACGGCCGCGGCACGAACGCGGCCACGGCCAGCCCGCCGAACATGCCCAGCGTCGTGCCCAGCAGCATGCCGATCACGCGCCGCTGCATGGGATCCAGGCGGCGGCCGCGCTCGAACGTGGTTGGGGGCAGCGTCCAGATAGCCAGCGCGAAGAGGAAGAACAGGGAGCCGATGAGCGCGGCCAGCAGGCCGCCATAGGTCTCCTGGAGCCAGTACATGACGGCGATGCCGATGGCGAACAGGAGCAGGGTCAGAGCGATGCGAACGGCCACGAGCGGTGAACCTCCGGTAGGGGCGCGGCCGCCGCGAGCGGCGGTCAGGGAACGGTGGAATCGGATGGCATTGTCTTCTCGGCCGGCTGGCGCGCGCTGTCGTGCAGGAACCACAGCCCGACGAGCAGGATGAAGCCGGCGTAGAAGCCCACCAGGACCCCCGCCCCCATGATGAGCGCCGCGCCCACGCCGCCCGTCACGATGAGCGAGGCGATGAGCGCCACGACGCCAGCCAGGACCAGGCCGCCCACCGTGTAAACCAGGCAACCCGGCACGCCGAAGGTCGGTTCGCGGTTGCGCCGGAGATGCAGCCCGTAGTCGATCAGGCCACCTGATAGGGCAACGGTGATGCCGATTGCCAACCCGATGAGAAAAAGGGTCAGATTACTACTGCCGGTCATACCGCGCTCACCTTGCGCAAGCGAGAGATTGTGGGAAGTCACGTGCCCCGCGGCGCATGCTCCCTTTATTCTAAGCCGGGATGATGGGGGAGGCAACTAAGTGGTGGAGGAGCGGGGGAGAAAGAGGATGCAATCTATCGGTGAGCTTGCCGCCTGCTACGCTCCCCTGCCCCCCTGCTCCCCCGCTCCCCCGCTCTTTCAAGCCATCACGCGCGGCTGCCCCGTTGCCAGCAGCACGTTGTTCCACAACCACCCCTCCGGGTCGATCTGCTTGCGCCGGTGGACGGCCAGGGGGATGGGCACGTGGGTGTACTGGTTGTTCCAGTAGCCGACGACCATGTTCGTCCGGCCGCTCATGGCGGCGTGGACGGCGTTGTAACCCAGCAGCAGGCAGTAGGCTGAGTCATAGGCGTTGGCCGGCAGACTGCGGATGATGTAGCTGGGGTCGATGTACTTGAGCGATACTTCCATGCCCACTTCCTTGCAGTAGGTGAGGATGGCCTGGCGCAGGTAGAGGCCGATGTCGCCCAGCTTGACGTTGCCCGAGGCGTCGCGCTCGCCGGTCTGGGCCATCAGATCATGCCCGGCCCCCTCGGCCACGGCGATGACGGCGTGGCCCCGCTCGGCCAGCCGCTCGGCCAGCGCCGGCAGGAAGGCCGCCAGCGTGAAGGGTACTTCCGGAACCAGGCAGAAGTTAACCTGGCTGTCGGCCAGGGCGGAGTAAGCGGCGATGAAACCCGACTCGCGCCCCATGAGCTTGACCAGCCCGATGCCGTTGCGGGCGGCAAGGGCCTCGCTGTGGGCACCCTCGATGGCGCGGCGCGCCTCGGAGGCGGCGGTCACGAAGCCAAAGGAGCGCTCGATGAAGGAGATGTCGTTGTCGATAGTCTTGGGTACGCCCACGACGGCGATGGACAGCCCGCGCCGCATGATCTCCTCGGCGATGGCCCCGGCCCCGCGCTGCGTCCCGTCGCCGCCGATGGTGAACAGGAGGCTGACGCCGCGCGCCACCAGCGCATCGACCATGACGCCGATGTCCTGGCTGCCGCGCGACGTGCCCAGCATTGTGCCGCCCAACTCGCCGACGTTCTCGACGCGCGCCGGGGTCAGCATCACCGGCTCGTGGCCGAAGGCAGGATTCAGCCCCTCGTAGCCGTAGCGAAAGCCGTAGATGGTCTCCACGCCGTAGTGGTAGTGCAGGCTGAGGACGATGGCCCGGATGACGTCGTTGATGCCGGGACAGAGGCCGCCGCAGGTGACGATGCCCGCCCGTAGCCCGGCCCCGTCGAAGAACAGCTGCCGGCGCGGCCCGGCCAGCTCGAACGACGGCAAGTCGCGCCCCTCCTCGATGCGCCGGCGCACCTCCACCGGATCGGTGTGAAACAGCACTCGCGCCTCATCATCTGGAAAATCGGTCAGGCGCATGGTCGTCGGCCGCGTCCCCGGCCCCAACCGATCCACTTCAAACGTGATCCCCAACTCCTCAACAGAGGCCAGACTATAGTGCTCCGACATGGGCCTTCTCCTTCTGTCAAAAGATCTGCGTAATCTGCGGATTCTTCTTTATCTTGATCTACCAACCGGCAGCGCCTCGTCGTTCGCCAGCGCATGCACGGCCACCGCATCGGCCGGCACGTCGATCAGCCAGTCAATCGGCGTCTGGGCGAAGCGTAGCGCCGCCGCCCGCGCCCGTCCATCCCGCTCGTGGGCCAGCGACCACTCGGCGGCCTCCACCAGCAGCGCCAGCGCCAGCGCCCGGCCGAGCGTCAGGGCGAAGCGGCGCGCGCCGGCCTCCAGCGCCGGCCGGTTGGCGGCCGGCTGGTTGGCCGCCACGCCGCTCACCCAGCGCAGGGCGTGGTGGACGGCGACTTCAGCCGCCTGGGCCGCGGCCAGCAGGTCAGCGTCGCGCGTTTTGCGGCTGATGGCCGTCACCTTGCGCCCCAGCGCCATCAGCCCCTCGTCGCCGTGGGCCAGCGCCCGCAGCGTGTCGAGGGCCAGCACGTTGGTCGTCCCCTCCCAGATGGGCAACACCTGGCTGTCGCGCAGCAGCAGGGGCAGGCCGGTATCCTCGACGTAGCCCGCGCCGCCGTGGGCCTCCAGCACCTCAGTCGCCACGGCCACCGCCTGCCGCCCGGTCGTCAGTTTGGCCAGCGAGGTCAGCAGCCGCAGCAGGTCGGCCTCCTCCCGGGCAATGTCGCCCGCCTCGTCCTGGCCGATGAGTTCGACCAGGAAGAAGCTGAGGTGAAAGGCGGCCTCGGCCTCGGCCTGCAACCAGGCCAGGGTATCGACGTGGAGCGGCTGGCGGGCGAGGGGCGCGCCGAACGCCTCGCGCCGCTGCGCATAGTCTCGCGTCAGGGCCAGGCCGCGCCGCATGGTGGCCGCGGCCATTACGCTGTTCCACGTCCGCGTCAGGTGCAGCATGGGCACGATGTTGCGCACGCCGTTGCCCAGTTCCATGACGGGCACGGCCGGGGCGCCATCGAGCATGAGTTCCGCCGTCGGCACCTTGCGCGTGCCCAGCTTGTCCTTCAGCCGGTTGACGGTCAGGTGGTTCAGCCGTCCGTTCTCGTCGCGCAACTCCAGGTAGAAGAGGGCCAGCCCGCGCCCGCCCGGCTCGTTGCCCTCCGGCCGGGCCAACGTCAGCGCCATCTGGGAAGTCGTGGCCGAGGTGAACCACTTGCGCCCATAGAGCCGCCACTCGTTCTCGCCGGCGCGACAGGCGACGGTCTCGGAGCGGCCCACGTCGGAGCCGCCGGTCGATTCGGTCATCCACTGGCCGCTCGTCCAGAAGGTGGCCGGGTCGCGGCTGGTCAGGTGGGGCACGGCGCGGTCGATCAGCGGCTGGTTGCGGCTGAGCAGCAATGTGCGCGCCGCGCCGTCGGTCATGGCCAGC
>CAYZYG010000210.1:0-4238 GCA_964481395.1 uncultured Vicinamibacterales bacterium | reverse complement strand
ATGGTAGGGGCGACCGCGCCGAGGGTGATGCGAGCACGTGCGACGGAAAGTTCCTCTGAGTTCCTCCAGTTCCCGGCAGAGGAGAACTCAGGGAACTCGGAAAACTCGATCACCACCGCCACGTTGACCAGCGAGATGGCCTGGGCGCGGCGCAGGCCCAGCTTGATGAACGCGCCGCGGGCGTTGGCCGGCAGGGCGCGCAGGTGGATCGCCGTCAACATCTCGTCCGGCTGCATGGCCGTGCGGCGCACCCCCAGATAGAACTGGTCGAAGGTCAACCGCCGCTCCCCGCGCTGCGCGCTGGCCAGCGTCACCGCGCCATCCAGCGCCCACAGCGGGGTGATGGTGTCGTTGGCCGGGCTGGCGGTGATCAGATTGCCGGCCACGGTGCCGCGGTTGCGAATCTGCGGCGCGCCCACCTCCCAGCAGGCCTGGGCCAAGGGGAAAGCCCGTTCCACCAGCAGCGCCGACGCGGCCACATCGTTGTGCGTCACCAGCGGGCCGAGGGTGATCTCCTCCCCCGCCGGCCAGTCATCCGTAGGTCGAGTAGGCGTCTGCGCCGTATCGAGACCCGTCTGCGCCGTAGCAAGACCCAGCCCGATGCCATCCAGCCCCGGTATGCGCGTTATGTCGATCAGGATGTGCTGATGACGCACGCCCCGTTCCAGCTCGATGACCAGATCGGTGCCGCCGGCGATGACGCGCGCCTCCTGGCCGTGCTGGCTGAGCAGGGCCAGCGCCTCAGACAACGTTGTCGGTTGGTAGTAGGTTTGCCACATGATAGAAACTGTGAGGGGAGAGGGGCAAGAGGAAGGGTGCTCGGTGTCTGCGGCCCGGCGTCAGGCGCAGGCCCGACGCAGACACTCGCCACGTCACAGCACCGCCACCGCGTCGCCCACACGGATCGGCCCACCTGCCACGACGCGGGCCATCACGCCGACGCGGCCGACCACCGCGTCGGGCATGCGCGCATCCAGGGCGGTGAGCTTGTAGCAGGGCTTGCGCAGGCTCACCACCTCGATCACCGCCTCAGAGCCGATGCGCAGCCGCGCGCCCTCAGGCTGCGCGCTCAGATCGACTCCGGCGATGATCAGGTTCTCGCCCAGCACACCGGCGCCGCTGGGAAAGCCCTCAGCCGCCAGCGTCACCACCATCTCCTGATCCATGATGTTCAGGTTGCGCCGGGGGTTGCCCCCTTTGCGGTCGCCCTCGATGCCGTAACCGGCCAAAAGCATGGCCTCATGTAATGGATGGCGATTGTAGCTGCCGGGGTCGGGACTATAGACGATACTGGCGAGGTGACCGGACATGGGGAAGACTCCTGAGTGAAATATGAAACTTGCGTGGAGGTGAGGATACCTGTTTCTTGGCGTTCTGTCAAACACCTCCGACAGCAATTTCAACAGCCGCCCGGTCAGAGAGGAGGATGACAAGGCTGATCCTGACAAGGCACGCGCCGTCACATCTCGGCGAGCGAAAAAATAGCGACAAAACCTGATCCAGATCATATTCCATTTTGCACAATCCATGTTATGATCTGGCTAAAGAATTCGACCGAATTTCTACAGGAGTACCTAAATATGGAACAACTGACAGTCCTTCTCCCCATGCAGCGCGCGGCCATCCAGTCTGTACACGGCGGCGCGGCCCTGCGCAAACGTCTGTTGGACATGGGCCTGGTGCCCGGCGCAGAGATCAGCATGGTGCGCGTGGCGCCGCTGGGCGACCCGGTGGAGTACATGGTCAGGGGCTATCGGCTCTCCCTGCGGCGCAGCGAGGCCAGCCAGGTCATGATCCAGCGGCTGCCCTGCGCGGACTGCGATCAGTTGACTGGCGAAGGCTGCGACGCCCAGAAGGCCAGCCGCTGCCCGCGCTGGCTGCGCTGGCTCTACGGCGGTCCCCGTGACCAGTAAGGCGGACAACTCGCCGGTGGTGGCCCTGGCGGGCAACCCCAACGCCGGCAAAAGCACCATCTTCAACGCCCTGACCGGGGGCAGGCAACATGTGGGCAACTGGCCCGGCAAGACGGTGGAGGTCGCCTCGGGCGCCGTGCGCTGGAACGGCCAGGCGGTGACGCTGGTTGACCTGCCCGGCGCCTACAGCCTCAGCGCGCACTCGCCGGAGGAGGTCATCGCGCGCGATTTCATCCTGGAGCAGCGGCCCGATGCAGCCATCGTCGTCGCCGACGCCACCAACCTGGAGCGCAACCTCTACCTGGCCGCGCAGGTGCTGGAGCTGGGCGCGCCGGTGACGCTGGCGCTGAACATGATGGACCGCGCTGAGGCCGAGGGGATCGCCATCGACGTGGAACTGCTGGCGCGGCTGCTGGGCGTGCCGGTGGTTCCCACGGTGGGCACCCGTCGCCAGGGCCTGATGGACCTGGTCGGCCTGGCCGTGACCGAGGCCGCGTCACAGCCCAATCTGATCGATTACGGGATCGAGCTGGAGGCGGAGATCGCCGCCTTGCAGCCCCAGCTCGTCACGCTGACCGCCAGCGACACGCCGCGCTATACCACGCTCAAGCTGCTGGAAGGGGACCGGCTGGTCGCACAGGCGCTGGGCGACACGCCGCAGGCTGCGGCGCTGCGCCAGCAGGCTGAGGAGGCCGCGGCCCGCGTCCAGGCTGTCTACGGCGACGACGTGGAACTGCTGGTGGCCGACCGCCGCTACGGCTTCGTGCACGGCCTGGCCCATCAGGTGGTCAAGCGCCGCGGCGGGCATCGTCCGCGCAGCCTGACCGACCGCATCGACGACATCGCCGCCCACCGCGTGCTGGGCCTGCCCATCTTCTTCGGGTTGATGGCGCTGGTCTTCAAGCTGACCGCCGACGCCTCCGCCCCCTTCGTGGACTGGATCGATGCCACCGTCAACGGCGTGCTGGCCAACTGGGTCGCGGCCGCCTTGAGCGCCGTGGCCGCGCCGGCCTGGCTGACCTCGCTGCTGGTCGATGGGGTGATGGCCGGCGTGGGCGGGGTGTTGGTCTTCCTGCCGGTGTTGCTGATTCTCTATCTCTGCCTGGCGCTGCTGGAGGACAGCGGCTACATGGCGCGCGCAGCATTCGTCATGGACAAGCTGATGCATCTTCTGGGACTGCACGGCAAGAGCTTCATCCCGCTGATCGTCGGCTTTGGCTGCAACGTGCCCGGCATCCTGGCCACCCGCACGCTGGAAAACCGCCGTGACCGCATTCTGACCGGGCTGATGGTGCCGCTGATGAGCTGCGCGGCCCGCCTGCCGGTCTATGTGATCTTCGCCGCGGCCTTCTTCCCCCGGCACGCCAGCGCGGTGATCTTTGGGCTCTACGTGCTGGGCATCGCGCTGGCTGTGCTGACCGGCCTGCTGATGCGGCGCACCCTTTTCGGCAAGACCGCCGATTCGCTCTTCGTGCTGGAACTACCCCCCTATCGCCTGCCCGCCTGGCGTGGGCTGCGCACCCACATGTGGCGGCACAGCGCGGAATTTGTACACAAGGCGGCAACACTGATCCTGGCCACGTCGGTTGTAGTCTGGGCGCTGCTCAACCTGCCGGTGGGGGTGGCCAGCACCGAGGAGAGCGTCTTTGGCCGGCTGGCCGGCGCGATCGCGCCCATCTTCGAGCCGCTGGGCTTCGGCAACTGGCAAGCCGCCGGCTCGCTGGTCACGGGGCTGGTGGCCAAGGAGGTGGTGATCAGCAGCATGGCCGTGATCTACCTGGGAGACGCGCCGGACGAGCCGCCTGAGCCGGTGGATCTGGCCGCGGACGTGCGCGACGTCGTGGTCGGCTTTGGCCAGGCGGTAGTCGACTCGGCGCGCATCGTGTTGAGCATGATCCCCGGCATCGACCTGATGGGAGATGAACCGGCCCAGGCCGACACAGCCCTCAGCAAAGCGCTACAAAGCCATTTCACCCCCGCGGCCGCGCTGGCCTTTCTGGTCTTCGTGCTGCTCTACGCCCCCTGCATCGCTGCCATGGGCGCGCTGAAGGCCGAATTCGGCGGCAAATGGATGGCCTTCAGCTTCACCTATCTGCTGGCGCTGGCCTGGATCACCGGTTTCGTGACTTACCGGGTGGCTGGGTGGCTGTTCGGAGGGTGAACGGTGGAGGGTAAACGGTGAACGGTGAACGGTAAGCGGAGGGTAAACGGTGAACGGTGAACGGTAAACGGAGGGTGATCGCTGCACCGATGACCGTTCACTATTCGCAGTTTGCCATTCACCATTCACAGTTCACCGTTCACCGACCACCGGCCACCGTTCAC
>CAYZYG010000209.1:0-4259 GCA_964481395.1 uncultured Vicinamibacterales bacterium | reverse complement strand
ACGAGCTCGTGTCGTACGACGGAGCCGGGCACTCGATCTTCGCCACGAACCGGGCCGACTACCGCCCGCTGGTGGCCGAGGAGGGATGGAAGAGGATCTTCGAGTGGTACGGGAAGTACCTGTCGTAGATGAGCTGGGGCTCGGCGAGCGCTCCAACGCCGGCGTGGGCCTCGCCGAGAAGCTCTTCCTGCCGATCAACGGCGCGCGGCAGGGCCTGATCCTGAAGTCGAAGGACGTGACGCGGCCCGTGCTGTTGTACCTCCACGGCGGGATGCCGGAGTACTTCCTGACGCGGAAGCATCCGACGGGCCTCGACGGGCTGTTCACGGTGTGCTGGTGGGAACAGCGAGGGTCGGGCCTGTCGTTCGATCCGAAGGCCGACCCGCGTCTGGTGTCCCTCGACCAGTTGGTGTCCGACACGCTCGCGGTGACGGACTACCTGCGAAGCCGGTTCGGACAGGACCGCATCTATCTCCTGGGCCATTCCGGGGGTACGTTCCTCGGCATGCACGTCGTGGCGCGCAGCCCGGAGCGATTCGTTGCCTACATCGGCGTGGCCCAGATCGCCGACCAGCGCCGTTCCGAACGCATCGCGTACGAGCACATGCTGGGCCGCTTCCGCGCCGCCGGCGACACCAGGATGGTCACACGCCTGGAGGCGGCGCCGGTCACGTCAGCCGGCGTGCCGCCCGGATACCTTGCCGTCCGTGATGCCGCGATGCACAGCCTGGGCGGTGGCACGATGCGCGAGATCCGCTCGGTCGTGACGGGGATGTTCCTCGAGTCGCTGCGGTGTCGCGACTACTCGCTTCGCGAGAAGGTCAACCTGTGGCGAGGGAAGGTCACATCGGGCGTCAGCTCGATGTGGGCCGAGATCCTCGAGACGAATCTCGCGGCGGTCGTCCCGAAGGCGGGAGTGCCGGTGTACTTCATGCACGGCGCCCACGACCTGACGTGCTCGATTGATGTCGCGCGAGGCTACTTCGCCTCGCTCGACGCGCCTCGAAAAGCGTTCTACACGTTCAGGAACTCCGCTCACAGTCCGATGTTCGAGGAGCCGGACAGGTTCTGCACGATCATTCGGGAAGACGTGATGACGGGCCGGCTGACGTGGGCCGACGCGTAGCGGCGTTGCGCCGGCCGGTGGAGACACGCAGGCCTTGTCATGCCGGCCGGGTTTCCGCGTATGCTCGCCTGGGGGACAGATGACCACATCCGGATTGGAACCGCCAGCCCGCCCCGGCATGGACGTGTCGGACGTCGACACGCCGGCGCTGCTGATCGATCTCGACGCGTTCGAGCACAACCTCGACGCGCTGGACGCCCTGATGGCGGGTTCGCACGTGCGGGTGCGGGCGCACGCCAAGCCGCACAAGTGCCCGGAGATTGCGCGCCTCCAGGTGGCCAGGGGCGCCGTGGGCATCTGCTGCCAGAAGGTGAGCGAGGCCGAGGCATTCGCCCGGGCCGGCACCGCAGACATCCTGGTCACGAACCAGATCGTGGGCGGGCCGAAACTGGCCCGCCTGGCCCGGCTCGCGAATTCCGCGGCGATTGGGGTCTGCGTCGATGACGCGACCAACGTCGCCGATCTCGATCGCGCGGCGGCGGAAGCCGGCGTCACGCTGCGCGCCCTGGTGGAAGTGGATGTCGGCGGCCACCGCTGCGGGGTGACGCCCGGCGCCGCGGCGATCGCGCTGGCTGCGCACGTGGCCGACTCCCCGCACCTGCGGTTCGGCGGGTTGCAGGCCTACCACGGCCGGGCGCAGCACGTGCGATCGCATGCCGATCGCCGCGCGGCCGCGCGCAGCGTGCGCGCGGCGCTCGAAGACACGCTGGCCGGGCTCGACGCCCGGGGGCTTGGCCCGCCGGTCATTACGGGCAGCGGTACGGGCACCATCGAGTTCGACGCCGCCGACGGGCTCTACACGGAACTGCAGCCGGGCTCGTACATCTTCATGGACGCCGACTACGGCCGCAATCTCGATGAGCACGGCTCTCCAGTCGGCACGTTCCGCCAGAGCCTCTTCGTGCTGACCACGGTGATGAGCCGCGCGCAGGCCGGGCAGGCCGTGGTGGACGCCGGGCTCAAGGCGCACAGCGTCGACTCCGGGATGCCGCTGGTCGCTGGCGTGCCGAAAGCTGCCTATACGAGGGCGTCCGACGAGCACGGCGTCATCGAGTTCGAGGGCGACCTCAAGCTGTCGCTCGGGGATCAGGTCCGCCTGGTCCCCGGGCACTGCGATCCGACCGTCAACCTCTACGATTGGCTCATCGGCGTGCGAGGCGGCCGGATCGAGGCGGTCTGGCCCGTCAGCGCCCGCGGCGCCGTGACGTAGCCCGCGCCGGATGCGCCGGCGTCGGGCGGCGGCGAGGACGAGGCCCAGACGTCCCTCAGGATCGGCGTCCGACGTCTGAAGCGGCACTCTGGTCCGGCGGGCGGCAGGCGCCGAAACACCATTCATGCCCATGGTGGTCACCATCGGCGTGGGTCTTCTGCTGTCGGTAGCCGCCGGTCGCGTGAGCATCCACCTCATCGAGCGGCTGCCGGAACATCGGCAGAGGACGGTGCAGTGGGCGATCGTGCTGGGGGCGGCCTGCATCGCCATCGTGGGCGCCCCGCTGTCGAACGGGCCGGCCTCCCGTCAGATCTTCGCCGTCATCGTCGCCACCCTGCCCGGTCTCGTGGCGTACCTGGCTTGGCGCACGGCGGTGGCCAGCGTCGTCATCTCGACGCCTCCTCTCTACTTCGCCATCGCGGACATCGTCCAGACGCAGCCGCTTCACGTGCCGGCCACAGCCTTGGACGGACTGGTCTCCCTGCAGCCGGCCTGGGTCGTCGTCTACTGGTCGCTCGGCGCGTTCGTGCTGCTGCCGCTGCTCGTCGTGCGTGAACCGCGGCTCTTCCGGCGCACGCTGCAGTCGTACCTCCTGGTCATCGCCATCGCCTACGCCGGCTTCCTGATCGTTCCGACGGTCATGGTGCGGCCGGCTAGTGGCCCGTATCGGCTGAATCGGTAGTGGAGTCCGGAGCGCGGCGCCCGGCCGGCCAGGCGTGACGACCGAGAATACTCCGAGTATTCGAGGGAGGAGCAACGCCGCCAGACGGGATGCCCCGCCCGGAGACCGCTATTGATTCAGCCGATACGGGCCACTAGCGTGCCCGGGACCGGTTTCGCGGTCTGGTGCCTCCGGCTGACCTACTCGCTCGACACCACGTTCAACTGCTTCCCGTCGCTCCACGTTGCCCATTCGTTCGTCGCGGCGCTGGCGTGCTATCGCGTTCACAAGGGAGTCGGGATCGCGGCAGCATTCTGGGCGTTGCTCACCGGTGTCTCGACGGTATACACCAGGCAGCACTACGCGGCCGACGCGATCGCCGGAGCGCTGATCGCCTTCGTCGCCTATCTGGTGTTCCTGCGCGGGTACCGGCGGGAGAACGTCCCTGACGACGTGCGGCGGCTCGCACCGCGGCGCGCGATGGCGGTCGTCGCGGTCTTCGGGCTCTGTGTCGCGTTCGTCTGGTCGCTCTACCGCAGCGGCACGGTCGTGGTCTGACGAGGCCACGAAACCGAAGGGCGACGCCAGACTGATCCCGAGCATCGTTCCCCGCTGCGATTGGCCGGCGACACTCGGGGCCGATCTGTCACCCCAGGTCCGCGCGCCGCGGGCGAGGGGCCTCAGCTGGCCGCCAGCGCGATGATCGCCCGCAGCAGCTTGAAGCCCTCGATGAAGTCGGTCGCCGCGAACGACACCGACCGCGGTGAGGTGCGCTTCACGCCCGGCAGCATCATCGGCATCTCGGCCTGGCCGGCGTTCAGGAACTCGACGTCGAACGTGAACGGCGGGCTGATCTGAAACGGCTTCGCCGCGGCCCTTCTGGCCAGGGCGTCACGGGCCGACTGCGTGAGGAGGGCGCGTGCCTCGTCTCGCGGGAGCATGCGCGCCGCGTAGCGGCCGGTGGCTTCCTTCACCGCCGTGGCGACGATCGCATCACCGAAGAGCGCCTTGGCCTGGGCGCAGGCCTCCGCGTCGCCGCTCAACATGATCAGCGGAACCTTGTAGTACCCGGCGATGGCGGCGTTGATGCCCATCTCGGGCAGCTCCTGCCCGTTGATCCGGATGGCGCGGATGGTCCCACCCGAGATCGTGTGGTCGAGGATGGACGCGGTCGTCCCGGCCCTGGCGTGGTATCCCACGAAGACGGCCGCATCGAACGAGGCGTCGATGCCCTGCATCATCGACAGCGGCTTCGGCGATCC
>CAYZYG010000208.1:0-4297 GCA_964481395.1 uncultured Vicinamibacterales bacterium | reverse complement strand
GTCGCCCAGGCGGGCTACGCGCTGATCGGCCTGGTGACGCTGTCGCAAGACGGCTCGGGCGCGACGATGTTCTACCTGCTGATGTACATTTTCACCAACGTGGCGGCCTTCGGCGTGGTCGTGCTGGTCAGCAACGTCACCAACTCGGACGACCTGAAAGACCTGTCGGGCCTGAACCGGCGCTCGCCCTTCCTGGCGCTCATCATGTTGCTGGCGGTGCTGTCGCTGGGCGGCATCCCGCCGACAGCCGGCTTCTTCGGCAAGTTCTTCATCTTCAAGGCGGCCATTGACGCCGGCCTGTGGTGGCTGGCGGGGATCGGCATCCTGATGGCGTTCGTGGGGCTGTACTACTACCTGAGCATCATCAAATACATGTACCTGTACCGCTCGGACGAGGACGACGTCGCCATCCCGGTGTCGCGCGGGGCGCAGATCGGACTGGTTATCGCCGCGCTGGGCATCCTCTACCTGGGTATACAGGCCGGGCCGGCGTTCGAGCTAACGCGGCAAGCGGCGGCGGCCTTCTTCTCCGGTTAAATTGACCGAGGGATCGATTGTGATATAATGCGCAAGCCCTCTGAGCGGTTAACATACTGACGTGTCGAAAGATCCAAACCTTCGCCAGACTGCCCAACTGACCAATCTGGTCGGTCAGGCCGGTTGCGTTACCGGCTTTGTGGCCCTGATCATTATTGGCGTGGCTTTCGGGGCCGGCTGGCTGATCGACGGCTGGCTTGGCAACGAACGCAAGATCTTCACCGTCCTATTCATGCTTGGCAGCTTTCCCGTCACGCTCTATGCCATGATCCGCATCAGCCTGTGGATGGTGGCGCGAGCGCAGGAGAGCATCGAGCGTACGAGCAAAGAAGACAGGGATAAGACATCCAAATGATCAAGAAACGCTACATTCTTCTGCTCCTCATTGTCCTGATGGTCGTGTTCGGCAGCGTCATCGCCTACACCAAGCCGGTGCTGCCTTTCATCCAGTTGCCGGGCGAAGTGTGGCCGGGAACCGAGGGGCTGTTGCCGCAGTTCCTCTTCAACGGCACGGGCATCACCAACACCTTCGCCTCGACGCTGCTGGCCTGGCTGGTCATTTTGTTGCTCATCGTCCTGGTGCGCGGCCGCTCGCGCACGGCTGACGAAGTGCCGACCGGCTTCTACAACTTCTTCGAGATGATCATCGAGGGAGCCTACAACTTCGCCCAGAACATCGCCGGGCCGAAGGTGAAGGAGTTCTTTCCCTTCTTCATGAGCTTCGTCCTGATCATCTTGCTCTCCAACTGGATGGGCCTCATCCCCGGCTATGACAGCATTGGCCTGTGGGAGCATAAGCCCCACTTCGTCGGCCTGGAGGCGGCCCGCGAGTTCGAAGCGGAGCGCACCGCCGCCGGCGAGAGCTTCACCGAGGAAGAGGTGCATCACGTTGAGGAAGAGGCGGCCGCCGCCCTGGACGCGGCCAACGAGTGGGGGCTGCGTGACGGCCTGTTCCTCATCCGCAACTCGAACGCCGTCGAGGGCGCGCCCATTGAGACCGACTCGCACGGCCGCGCGGTCGGCCGCAACATCGAGGCCGCCGACTGGACGATTGTGCCCTTCTTCCGGCCCGCCTCGACCGACCTGAACATGACCCTGGCCTTCGCCCTCATCGCCATGGTCATGGTGCAGTACTACGGCTTTAAGCACCTGGGCGGCGGTTATTTACAGAAGTTCTTCCCCTTCCTCAAGAGAGGCTGGGGCGACTCGGTGAAGAAGAATCCTATCGCGGCCATCGACCCGGCCGTCGGCCTGCTGGAGTTGATCAGCGAAATCTCCAAGATCCTCTCGTTCTCCTTCCGTCTTCTGGGCAACATGTTCGCCGGCATGGTCTTGCTGTTCGTGATGTCCTACATCCTGAACGTGCTGAACATCGCCTTCTTCGGGCTAGAGTTCTTCGTCGGCGTCATCCAGGCCATCGTCTTCGGCCTCCTGACGCTGATCTTCATGAGCAGCGCCACCGAACACCACGGCGGCGAGGAAGAGCACCACTAAACGTATGAGTGTCCGCGCTGCCTTGTCGCGGCGCGTCTTGAACAAGTGCAGTTACATCTGGCGACGACGGCGCTCCAGCGCCGATAAGCCAAACAAGCGAACACTGGAGGAATATTCATGGATGAGTTGTCTGCAGCCGCTTTGGCAGAAGGCCTGAAGGCCATGGGCGCCGGTCTGGCTATGTTGGGCGCGATTGGCGCTGGCGCTGGTATCGGCATCCTGGTCGGTGGCGCGGTGCAGGGCATTGCCCGCAACCCGGACGCGAGCGGCAATATTCAGACGAACATGATTCTGGGCATCGCGTTCACCGAGGCCGTAGCCATCTACGCCCTGGTCGTCGCGCTCATCATCCTGTTCGTGTTCTAGAACGCCGCCGGCGGCCCTAGGTCGCTTAGCACGCACAATGAAGAGGACCACGAATGGAAGCATTAGGCATTAACCTAGGTTACCTGCTGACACAAATCTGCGGCATTAGCGCCCTGATCCTGATCCTGACGGCTTTCGTCTACAAGCCGATCCTGCGTGTTCTGGACCAGCGCAAGGCCCGCATCGCCAAGGGCCTGGAAGACGCCCGCCAGGCGGAGATCGCCCGCCAGAGCGCCGACGCCGACGCCAAGCGCATCCTGGACGAAGCCCGCGCCGAAGCCGCCAACATCCGCCGCGACGCGGTTGTCGCCGCCGAACAGGCGGCCAAGGACGTGGAGGCCCGCGCCCGCGAAGAGGCCAAAGGCATCATGGCCAACGCCCAGAGCGACGCCACCGAGGAGCGCAACCGCATCCTGTCCGACCTGCGCGGCCAGGTGGCGGCCATCTCCATCGCCGCGGCCAACAAGCTGGTCGGCGAATCGTTGGACGAGAAGCGGCAACGCCAGCTCATCAACGACTTCTTCAGCCGCGTCCCGGCCGATGTCGCCTCGCTGAAGGGCGATAACGCCGAGATCACCAGCGCGCTGCCCCTGACGGCCGCCGAGCAAGAGTCGGTGCGCAAGATGGTCGGCGCGGCCAACGTCCAGTTCAAGGTCGATCCGTCCATCCTGGGCGGCCTGATCGTGCGCGTGGGCGACCGTGTCGTCGATGACAGCGTCGCCAACCGCATGAGCGCCCTGCAGGAGTCGCTACGTCGCTAAGGCGCGCACTCGCGCACCCGTTGATTATCGATCGCGCTCTCGTTAAGAGAGGGGAGAAGCGGCGGCCGCGCCGAAACGGCCGCCAACCCTTTGCTGGTTGACAGCTTGGCCCAACCGACAGGCCGGGGACAGCAATCGCCCCGGCCTGTTTTATTATGTGCGCCACTTGACAGGCCCGTCGCCCGGCGTTAGCATCCGCCCGGAGTTGTAGAGATCGTTGACATGAATCAAGACCAACCATTGCCGCCCCGCCCGACATTGACCGACCAGTTGCGCGTGCGCACGCACTTCATCATCGACCCCATCGTCGCGACGATGGCCCGCTTCAAGCTCTCGCCCGACCTGCTGACGGTCGCCGGCGCGCTGGCGCACGTGCTCTTCGCCTACCTGATCGGCATCGGCGAGTTCCGCTGGGCGGCGTTGGCCATTACCCTGGTGTCGCCGCTGGACGCGCTCGACGGCGCGCTGGCGCGCAAGCTGGGGCGCAAGCAGGGCGGCTTCGGCGCGTTCCTCGACTCCTCGCTCGACCGGCTGGCCGAGATCGTCCTCTTCGGCGGCTTCATCTACTACTACTACACCCACGATGACCCGCGCATGATGGCTATCGCCTACCTGGCCGTCACCGGCTCGCTGATGGTCAGCTATGCCCGCTCGCGGGCCGAAGCGCTGGGCTACTCGGCCAAGATGGGCGTCCTCAGCCGCGTGGAGCGCTACGCCGTCCTGGTGGTCTTCCTGGCCCTGAACATGCCCCAGATCGCCCTGGTCATCCTGGCCATCTTCACCTATTTCACTTTCTTCCAGCGCATGTTCGCCGTCTGGAAGCAGTCGCGGTGAGGGGGGCGGCCGTGGCTGTGCGACGCCGCATTGAGCCGTACTGGTACGTCATTGGCCTGGTTCTGCTGGCCCTGGCGGTGGTCTACGTCGTTCACCTGCTGACGGGCTTCATGCCCGCGCGGGCGGCATTCTTCGTCTTCGGCCTGGCCATCTACTGGTACGCCATCTGCATCCTCGTCGGCGTCAGTCTGGGCACGTGGGTTGTGGCCCGGCTGGCCGACCGGCGAGCGCGGACGCTCTTCGAGGCGGCTGTGCCCGCCGCGGTGCGCGCCCGGCCGCTGGCCGACCTCGGGCTGCCGGCGGGC
>CAYZYG010000207.1:0-4489 GCA_964481395.1 uncultured Vicinamibacterales bacterium | reverse complement strand
GAGCGCCGAGGCGCTATCCCGGAAGTGTGCCGAGGAACTCGAGGACGGCGCGCGCGAAGGCGTCCGGTTGCTCGTTCGGGCCGAAGACGCCCATGTCCAGCACGAGCGCCCGGCCCGGGCTCAACTGTTTCAGGAAGATCGGCTCGATGCTGCGGTCGGCAAACGGGTCGCGCGAGCCGAAGATGAGCAGGCCCGGGCAGTGAACGAGCGGCAGCCGGTCTTCCATCCGGTAGACGAGCAGGGCGAAGTGGCCCGCTTCGCTCGTCTCGCCGGCACGGAACAGGTCCAGGAGCAGGCGCTGCACGAGCGCTGCTGGTGAGGTCCACTTCGAGAACTTCGTCCACTTCTCCATCAGGTGCGACCCGTCCGGCTGGACCTGCCACTGGACGAAGTACGGCCTCAGCGTCTCCCGACCCTTCTCATCGGTATAGACGGGTCCCGACAGGACGATGGACGCGACGCGTGTCGGGCGGGTGGCTGCGAGCTCGACGGCAATCAGCATGCCCGTGTGGTGCCCCACGATGTGCGCCCGCGCGATGCCGGCATCGTCCAGCACGGCTATGACGGCCGAGGCGTAGTCTTCGATGGTCGGCTGCACAGCCGGGTGATCCGAACAGCCGTACCCGGGCGTGTCGATGGCAATCACGCGATGGGTCCGCGCAAGTAGCGGAATGATCTCCGTGAACTCGTCGATCGACCGCGGCGTCTGGTGCAGGAGCACGATGGGTGTGCCGGTGGCCGGGCCGTGCTGAACGTAGTGAACCGCTCCGAGGTGCGTGGCGCAGAAGTGACGGGTCATGGGCAACTCCAGGGGGCGCGGGCCGAATTGGTCTCAATCATAAGACAAAAGACGGGGCCGTGGACCTGGGATCGGGGACCGGTTGAGAGGCTGACGCCTGTCGCCGGGTCGTTCCCTGACGCCTGACGCCAGTCGCCGGATCCTTCCCTGTCGCCGGGTCGTTCCCTGACGCCTGACGCCTGTCGCCTGTCGCCTGTTCTTTGCTAGGATCGCCCCGCCCCTGGAACCGAGGCCGCCATGGACGACAGCGACGCACGCGCACCTTCCGGTTCGGCACCCGACGACACCCTTCGCTGGGACGCGGTCTTCTCCCTGGCCACCAACCGTTTCGTCATCTACGACATGCTCAAGGTGATCGGCATCACCTGGGCGATCATGCTGCTGCTCTTCGGCATCTTGTTCACCGCCTCCGACGGCCCGGATTCCCTGCTGCCGTTCGTGGGCATCGTCAGCATCATCATGCTGGGCTTCTTGATCCTCTCGATGGCCATCATGCTGGTGTTCTTCGGCAACCGCTATCCGTCCCGCTTCACGCTGAGTCCGCGCGGAGCGGTCATGGAGAACCTGAGCGGCCGCGCCCGCGGCGCAAACACGGCGGCCATGGCGCTGGGGCTCCTGGCCGGGAGGCCCGGCCTCGCCGGCGCGGGCATGCTGGCGAAATCGCAGGAGCGCGTGGCCATCTCCTGGAAGGACGTCCGGCGCGTCAGAGAGCATCCCGACCAGCGCGTCCTGTCGCTGATGAACGGCTGGCGCGTGGTCATCCGGCTGTACTGCACACCGGAGAACTACGCCGCCGCGCGGGAATTCGTCCGGCGTCATACGCGGGAGGCCGCATGATCGAGATGCTCCGACGATTGCTCCTCGCGGCGGGCATCGCAACGGCCATCGTTCTGGCGATGTACACGCCGCCTCTCCTTCTCCGGGCTGAATACGTGGACTTCGCCCGGGAGTACGCCGCCTACGGCACCGGCTCCTGGCCCCGCGATCTCGCCGAGAGCCTCATCGAGAAGCCAGACACGCTGGAGAAGTACATCGAGGGGAAGGTCGACACCCGGCGCGTCGACGTCTCGGGATCCGCGTATGCGGACTTTCTCGCCGCGCTCAAGCGGGCTGCGTCGCCAGGGGCCGAGGCGTCAGCCGGGGCGGCGCTCGACGCGCTGCCGTTCCGGCGCGGAACGGGCTCGTCTTTCGAGGCCTTCCTGCGCCCTGAGGATCCCCCGCTGAACGCGCTCGCGGAGTCGTTTCAGCGGTCGCGCGACTCGGGTTGGCTCAACACCTACGTCGCCGTGGCCACCCCGGCCGGCACGGAGTTTTTCGAGGTGCTGCTCGTCACCGAGCCCAGGGACAGCCGCGCACCGGCCGACATGGTGCACCCGCTCGGACGCTACGCGTGGTGGGCACTTGCCCTTGGGCTGGGCGCGTATCTCCTCTTGCCGAGATCCAGCCGCCGCAGGCCAGACACGGTGACGTTCGATCCTGTCGGGTCGGTGCTGCCGCTCGACGGTCTCGGCACGCTCTGGCTCGCGGTGTGCGTGTTCGTACCGCTCTGGGCAACCGACACCATGGCGGAGGCGCTCGGAGAAGAAATCGGGCTCACCGTGTTCTTCGGGCTGCTGGCGCTGCTGGCCCTGCCGGCGTTCGTCAGCGCGGCGCGCAAGGCCGCCTTCTCGATCGCGGTCGATTCCGGCCGCCTGCGATTCGGAAGGCCCCTGGCTGGGCGGCGCGAGCTGCCGATCGGCGAGATCGCGCGGGTCGAGCCGCTGATGAAGAGCGGGGTCAAGACCGGTGTCGTGATCCATCCACAGACAGGAAACCCGATCACCCTGGACTGGACGGATCTCGAGCGGTTCGAAGTGCTGTTGGGGGCGCTTCGATGATCAGTAGATAGTAGACAGCAGACAGTAGATAGTAGGGGTCGCGTCGGCCTGATCGGCCGACACGTTCTATTCTGTCTTCTGTCTTCTATCTTCTGTCTTCTTCTCCGTTACTGCCCCGATCCTCGCCAGCACGCGCTCTCGTCCCAGCAGCTCCATCACCTCGAAGATCCCGGGGCTCGCGGTCTGGCCGGTGAGTGCGACCCGCAGCGGATGGATGAGGACGCCCGCCTTCACGCCGCGGGCTTCAGCCAGCGATCGCAGGGCCGGTTCCAGCGCTGCCGCACTGAAGTCCTCGGCCCGATCGCACATCTCACGCACGGCGCGCAGGTGGTCGCGCGATGAGGCGGACGAAAGGTGCTTCTCGACGGCGGCGGGGTCCATGGCGATGGTGTCGCTGAAGAACGGCTGTCCCTTCTCGACAAAGTCCGTCAGCCGCTTCGCGCGCGGGCGCAGCAGTTCGACGAGCGCCCGGAGCCAGTCGCGGCCCTGACCGCCGGCCCATGCGTCCTGCCAGGCGCCGGCCTCGCGCAGACGAGGTTCGATCAGCCGGGCCAGTTCCTCGGCCGGCGCTTTCGCGATGTGCTGCGCGCTGAACCATTCGAGCTTGTCGGGATTGAACACCGCGTTGCTGCTGCTGATGCCATCGAGCGAGAACGCCTCGATGAGCGAGTCCCGACCGAAGAGCTCCCGGTCATCTCCGGGCGACCAACCGAGCAGCGCGAGGAAGTTGACCAGCGCTTCCGACAGAAATCCCTGGCGCGCGTACTCCATCACCGAGGTCGCCCCGTGGCGCTTGCTCAGCCTCCGCTTGTCCGGCCCCAGAATCAGGGGCACGTGCGCGAACACCGGCATCGGTCGTCCGAACGCCCCGTAGAGCATCACCTGCTTGGGCGTGTTCGAGATGTGATCGTCGCCGCGCAGCACGTGCGTGATCGCCATGTCGATGTCGTCGACCACGACGGACAGGTGGTAGGTCGGATGGCCATCCGATCGCAGCGCGACGAAATCCTCGATGTTCGCGTTGTCGAATTCGATCCGCCCATGCACCGCATCGTCAAAAGCCGTTCTGCCTTCAGGCACCTTGAACCGGATCGCGCGGGGCGTGCCGGCGGCCTCGCGTTCGGCGATCTCCTCTGTGGTCAGGCGCGCGCATCGCCGGTCGTACATCCACGCCTCGCCACGCGGGCTGTCGCCTTCCTCCGCGTGATCGTCGAGTTCGGCCACCGTTGTCTCGCCAGCGACCTGGGAGCCGGCTCCCGTCGTTCCCGTGCAGTAGCAGTAGTACGCGTGCCCGTCCTTCACGAGGCGTTCGGCCATCTCGCGGTAACGCCCGAGGCGCTGCGACTGGAAGTACGGTCCGTGTTCGCCGCCGACCTCGGGTCCTTCATCCCAGTCCAGCCCCAGCCAGCGCAGGCCCTGCAGGATGCCCTCGACCATCTCCTGGGACGATCGCTCCACGTCCGTGTCTTCGATGCGCAGGACGAACACGCCCCCGTGCCGGCGGGCGTAGAGCCAGTTGAAGAGGGCGGTCCTCGCGCCGCCAACGTGGAGGAAACCGGTGGGCGAGGGGGCGAACCGCAGGCGCGGAGTATTCGGTCGGGCCATCCCGCTATTTCATCACAACCGGCGCGGTCCCTGGCTCACCCACCGCCGCCTGTAAACCCAAGCCTTGGGAGCCACCGGAAGCCTGTCGTATACTTGGGGTTCCCGCTGCGGTGAGGTGGCCGAGAGGCTGAAGGCGGCGGTTTGCTAAACCGTTGTAGGGGCTTAAACCTCTACCCAGGGTTCGAATCCCTGCCTCACCGCCAATTCC
>CAYZYG010000206.1:0-4544 GCA_964481395.1 uncultured Vicinamibacterales bacterium | reverse complement strand
TCGAGAGACCGTCCAAAGTCACTCGAGCAAAGGAATCGACGCGATGACCACTGCCCACAATATCGATCTGCCCACTGTGCTGGCCGAACGACTCACCACTGCCCATCCCGACGTGCTGCGCGAGCTGCTGGCCACGTTCATCCACACCCTGATGGGCGCCGAAGCCGACGCCCTATGCGGTGCCGGCTACGGCGAACGCTCGGCTGAGCGCACCAATTCCCGCAACGGCTACCGACACCGTCAATTCGACACCCGTGCAGGGACTTTGGATCTTGCGATCCCGAAGCTGCGGCAAGGATCCTACTTCCCGGACTGGCTGCTGGAGCGCCGTAAACGCGCCGAGCGGGCCCTGACCACGGTGGTGGCGACGTGTTACCTGCTTGGTGTCTCGACGCGGCGGATGGACAAGCTGGTCGAGACCCTGGGCATCACGTCGTTGTCGAAGTCGCAGGTGTCGGTGATGGCCAAGGAACTCGACGCCGCCGTGGAGGCGTTCCGGACCCGGCCGCTCGATGCCGGCCCGTATACGTTCGTCGCTGCGGACGCTCTGGTGCTCAAGGTGCGTGAAGCCGGCCGGGTGGTCAACGTGCACGCCCTGATCGCCGTCGGGGTCAACGCCGAGGGCTACCGCGAGATCCTGGGAATCGATGTCACGACCGCTGAGGACGGGGCGGGCTGGTTGACGTTCTGGCGGTCGTTGACCGCCCGCGGCCTGTCCGGGGTCAAACTGGTCACCAGCGACGCCCACGCCGGGCTGGTCGCCGCCATCGGGGCCACCCTGCCCGGAGCGGCGTGGCAGCGCTGCAGAACCCACTACACGACCAACCTGATGTCCGTCACTCCCAAGAGTTCGTGGCCCTGGGTGCGCACCCTGCTGCACTCGGTGTTCGACCAACCTGACGCTGAATCCGTTGCTGCTCAATATGATCGGATCATCGACGCATTGTCCGACAAGCTGCCCAATGTCGCCGATCACCTCGAAGCGGCGCGGCCGGATCTGCTGGCGTTCACCGCGTTCCCCAAGCAGATCTGGCGCCAGATCTGGAGCAACAATCCCCAGGAACGACTCAACAAGGAGATCCGCCGGCGCACCGACGTCGTGGGCATCTTCCCCGACCGCGCGGCCCTGATCCGTCTCGTCGGAGCAGTGCTGGCCGAACAACACGACGAATGGGCCGAGTCGCGGCGCTACCTCGGCCTCGACGTTCTGAGCAAATCACGCACCGTCAACGACACCCCAACCGAACAGGAGGCTACCCCCGCGGCACTGCCCGCCTGACCCAACTACCTCGAAGAATCACACGACGACGTCATACACCACGTCCCTGGACTTGACCCAAACCTTGCCGAGTTTCATTTATGGCAGTGAACTGCCAGGGGTGAAGCGTAACAAACGTACTCGGGGACGAGCTGGCATACGGCGGAACACGTGAGGTCATCCACGTCCCACATCGACGCGCCGTCACCTGCCGTAAGCCATCGCTCTGATCTGAACAGGACCCGCAGCCCTGTGGACCAGTCGACAAGGCTGGCTCAGGCGTGATCCTGCCGCCGACTCACGCTCCGCGTCGCGACCGCGAGGTGCCTCACGTAATTGTGAGCGCGAAGGGTGAGCTGGTGCCTCACGCATAATGAGCGCGTGGGGGCTTGCGTTACTTCGCCGTGGCCAATCGGTTGATTGACGGTTGCAATGCTTCCAGGTCGAGGTGGCGGGCGGCGGTGAGGGCCTCGGTCTTGGCCTGGGCCAGATCCAGGAGTTGCATTTGGATGGTGTTGATCTGCCGGGTCAGATCGGCCGGGTTGATGCCCTCGATTCGGTCGGCAACGTTCGAGAGTTGGTGTGCTTCAAGGAGTCCTGATGCTTGCAGGCGTTGCCACGGGGTGGCTGGCTTGTCGTAGATGCGCTTGCGGCGACCGTTTGCGGTGGTGGTGTAGCCAACGGGTTTTTTGGTCGGGGTGAAGAAGTTCAGGCGCAGCGACACCAGCTTCCACAGCCGGTTGAGCAGCTCTAGCTCGTCGGGGGTGTCGTAGCGCCAGTAGAACGCGTGTTTGCGCACCACATGGTGGTTCTTCGACTCCACATGCGCCTGGTCGTTCTTCTGGTACGGCCGCGAGCGAGTCTGGGCGATGTCGCGGGCCTGCAGCCAGCCCGCGACATCGTGATTGATGAACTCCGACCCGCAGTCCGAGTCGAAGATCACCAGGTCGAAGGGGAACCGCTGCTGCAGCTCAGCGATGCCCGCCAGGATCCACGTCGAGGCGTTGTTGCGGATCGAGCAGTTCTCGGTCCAGCCAATCACTAGGTCGGTCATCGTCAGCGTGCGGGCGAACTCGCCGATCAGTGTCGGGCCGCAGTGCGCCACGGTGTCGGCCTCGATCACCCCCGGGGCATCGGGCGCCTCATCGGCACAGGTACGAATGGTGATCGAGTTCCGCAGCAGCGGTGAGGGTTTGGTCGTCGAGATACCCTTGATCCGCATCCGGTCCCGGGCCGGTTTCAAGTACCGGTCCACGGTCGCAGCGCTCATTGTCTTGAGTTCAGCGGATGCCCCCTTGGTGGCGAACGGCTTGTCAAGATCACCGGCCTCGGCCAGCAACGGCAGCCACAGATCGAGCATGACCACCAGGTACTTGCCGCACGGCATGCCCATCAACGCCCACACGTGCTCCAGAAGTGCCCTGGCGTCGTCGCTGAAGCCCCGCGCCCGCAGCGCGCGCCCATCGACCTGCGCGGCCGGGTCCGGCAGCTTCGGGCCGGTCAGCATCCGCCGGGCCGTGGAGCGACCCATCCCGGTCGTGGACTGAACCGTCCTGGGTCTGGTGGAGATCGTGATCGCACCAGGAGGATGTGGTTGTGGCTGCGCCGAGGAAGTTCGACTCAGAGACCCGTGAGCGGGCGGTACGGATGTATCAGGACCGGCTCGCACAGACCGATGACTCGAAGTTGGCGGCTCGTCGCCATGTCGGGGAGTTGCTTGGGATCAATCAGGCGACGTTGCGCAACTGGGTCGAGGACCGTCATTTCAGTAGCCGGTCTGCGCTCAGCGCTGAGGGCCAGGACCCGTCTGCTGAGTTGGCCGCACTGCGCAAGGAGAATGCGGAATTGCGCAGGGCCAATGAGATTCTCAAGACAGCGTCAGCGTTTTTCGCCGCGGCGGAGGTCGACCGCCGACTGCGGTGATCGTCGACTACATCGACGCTCACCGGGACCGTTTCGGGGTCGACCCGATCTGCACCGTGCTCACCGAGCACGCCATGCCGATCGCCCCGTCCACCTACTACGCGGCCAAGGTCCGCGGCCCGGTCAGCGACACCACCTGGGCCGAGGCACACGCAGCCAACACCGTGCACCAGCTGTATCTGGCTAATCGACGGCTCTACGGCGTCCGCAAACTCTGGCATGCGATGAAACACGCAGGTCACGATGTCGGTCGGGGGTTGCGTCCATCAAGGTGGTGTACGAGTCGGACCTGATCAGCGGTACCGGCGTGTCGTAGCCGAGTGATTGAAGGTCATCGCGTGATTCTTCGAGAGACCGTCCAAAGTCACTCGAGCAAAGGAATCGACGCGATGACCACTGCCCACAATATCGATCTGCCCACTGTGCTGGCCGAACGACTCACCACTGCCCATCCCGACGTGCTGCGCGAGCTGCTGGCCACGTTCATCCACACCCTGATGGGCGCCGAAGCCGACGCCCTATGCGGTGCCGGCTACGGCGAACGCTCGGCTGAGCGCACCAATTCCCGCAACGGCTACCGACACCGTCAATTCGACACCCGTGCAGGGACTTTGGATCTTGCGATCCCGAAGCTGCGGCAAGGATCCTACTTCCCGGACTGGCTGCTGGAGCGCCGTAAACGCGCCGAGCGGGCCCTGACCACGGTGGTGGCGACGTGTTACCTGCTTGGTGTCTCGACGCGGCGGATGGACAAGCTGGTCGAGACCCTGGGCATCACGTCGTTGTCGAAGTCGCAGGTGTCGGTGATGGCCAAGGAACTCGACGCCGCCGTGGAGGCGTTCCGGACCCGGCCGCTCGATGCCGGCCCGTATACGTTCGTCGCTGCGGACGCTCTGGTGCTCAAGGTGCGTGAAGCCGGCCGGGTGGTCAACGTGCACGCCCTGATCGCCGTCGGGGTCAACGCCGAGGGCTACCGCGAGATCCTGGGAATCGATGTCACGACCGCTGAGGACGGGGCGGGCTGGTTGACGTTCTGGCGGTCGTTGACCGCCCGCGGCCTGTCCGGGGTCAAACTGGTCACCAGCGACGCCCACGCCGGGCTGGTCGCCGCCATCGGGGCCACCCTGCCCGGAGCGGCGTGGCAGCGCTGCAGAACCCACTACACGACCAACCTGATGTCCGTCACTCCCAAGAGTTCGTGGCCCTGGGTGCGCACCCTGCTGCACTCGGTGTTCGACCAACCTGACGCTGAATCCGTTGCTGCTCAATATGATCGGATCATCGACGCATTGTCCGACAAGCTGCCCAATGTCGCCGATCACCTCGAAGCGGCGCGGCCGGATCTGCTGGCGTTCACCGCGTT
>CAYZYG010000205.1:0-4604 GCA_964481395.1 uncultured Vicinamibacterales bacterium | reverse complement strand
CGCCGTAGATGCAGCGGCCGAGGTGCTCGATGAACTGTCCGTAGATGTACTTCGAGATCGGCGCCTTCCGCGCCGACGCGTCGATGACGGCCGCCGGGCGCAGCTCGCGCGCCGACAGCAGCACGAGGTCCACATCGTCGAACCACGCCGTGCCGCGCGATCGTCCCCAGCCGCCGAGCAGGCAGTTGACCTGGAGGCCGTCGTTGGCGTCGGTGTCGAACTCGAGCGAGACCTGGGTCCAGTCCTTCGTACCCGTGACGGGCGGCGTATGCGTGCGCCCCATGCCGTGGACGTTCAGGATCGCGCCCGTGCCCGTGCCGGCTTCGACGCTCTCCGTCCGGATCCATGCGGTGAGTCGATAGCGGGCGTAAGGCTGGACGCTCACCCGCACCGCCCACGCGGCGTCGGCACCGTCCTTTGAGGAGACGCGGACGCTGCGGCCACCGGAATGCGCGATGGTGTCGACGGCGAACTCCGCGCCGCGCTGAAATGTGGCAGGCCGCCACCCAACGGGCCGGTCGCTCTCGACCTGCTCGAAGGACCCGTTTGGCACGGCAGCCGTGCCGGGGCCGGGTTGCGGGAGGTACACGGCTCCGCGGGCTGACAGGCCCGACCCGGGCGAGGCGGCCACGGCACACAGCACGGTCGCCAGAGCCAGGCCGCGCAGGACTCGCGTTGCTGGATTCAACACGCGGCCAGTCTACACCGGCGAGCGCGTGGCGGCACCCAGGCCCGCTGACTCCAGCGTCCGTTGGACCCGGTCGGCCCGGACAAGAGAGGTCCAGTCGAGGCGGAGTTCTTCGCCGGAGACATCCCGCAGAACAACGCCCCGCCGGTGCCCGCGCACGACGATCGCCGTCGCCTGCCGCACGTCACAGAACACCCAGTCGTCACGGCCTCGCCACGACGTCACGATCAGCCTGTCTGGCTCGGCGCGAACGGCGTAGGCGGCGTGGCGGGCAGCCCCCATGAACCACGGCAGCCCGAGGCAGGCACCGACGGCCGCGCTGATCAGCCCCGTCCACGCACCCTGTGGCGTCATGCCCCGCACGACCAGCGAACTCAGAACCATCATCGCGAGGCCGGTCGCATCGAGCGGCCAGACGTACCGCCAACGGCTCAGGTGCGCGGTGCGTTCGTCGAACCGGGGCCACGGCACCAGCCCGTACAGCGCCAGAGCCGCACCAGGCGCAAGCCAGGCCCAGAGCGCCCCGTGAGTCTGCCACCAGAGACACAGGCCGCCCGTCATGCCGCACACGAGTGCGACCCGGCGTGCGATCTCAGTCATGTGATCGCTCCCGCTGGGGGGCGGGGCACGCGGGTTCGGATCCGCCTCCGCCAGCGTGCGGGATCCGCACACCGGTCCAGGCTTGCCGTACAATGACCGGCGCATGCCAACTGGACCGTCCGGTCCCGAACGGCGTCTCTTGCGATCGTGGAAGCAGATCGCTGCCCACCTCGACGTCGACGTCCGGACGGTGCAGCGATGGCAGGCGCGGACGGATATCCCGATCCTCCGGGAAGGCACGGGCGCACGGGCGCACCCGTCGGCCTACGCCGACGAGTTGACGGCGTGGCTCGAGCGGCGCCGGCATCGCCTTCGGAGCGAAACCACGACGCGCTCCGCATCGACCGCTCGGTGGAGGTGGGGCGCGGTAGCTCTGGTGCTCGTCGCGGCCCTCGGCAGTGCGGCGTACTGGCTTCGCCTCCCCGGCGACCCGGCCCGCCTCGAGGCCCAGGGCGATCACCTCCGCGCCTTCGACGGCGAAGGCAGACTGTGCTGGGAGCGGACCATCCCGGATGTGGGCGTGCTGCACACGTGGCTCGCGGCCCGGGGCGACCAGCCCAACTTCCTCATCGCCGACGTGGACGACGACGGCGCCGTCGAGGTCCTCCTGAACATCCGGGAGGCGATGGTCGGCGAGGCGACGGGACATCTTCTCTGTCTCGATCGGCGCGGACGCACACGCTGGCAGTTCAACTACGGAGCCAGCACATCGTGGCAGGGCACCGCCTATTCCCCGAAGTTCGGGGGCCGATGGATCAGGAAGGTGCGGGGACCGGAGGGCCCGTACGTCGCGGCTGGCGCCGTCCACGCGCTCTGGCACCCCGCGCAAGTCGTGTTGCTCGACCCACGGTCCGGCAAGCTGGTTGAAGAATACCGGCACCCCGGCTCGCTGCTGTTCCCCGCGCTTCACGATCTGGATGGCGACGGCATCGAGGAACTGCTCGTCGGGGGCATCAACAACCCCGGGACGACAGCCGGCCACGGAGCGCTCGTGGCGTTGACCGTGCCCTTCTCGCGCGCTCGCCCCGCGACGCCGGCACCTCTCGCCTCGTTCACCGTCAGTCGGGAGGCGGGGTACGTCCTCTTTCCGACGCCGGATGTCTGCCGGGCAGCCGGTCACAGGCCGTTCGTCGGTGCGGTCGACATCGAAGACGGCCGGATCCTCGCGCAGGTCAGCTGCGGCACCGCGACCACCTTCTACTACCTCGACCGCTCCCTGACGCTGCAGCGCGCCGCGCTCTCCGACGGGTTCGCCGCGGTTCATGACGGCCTGCACGGGCAGAACCTCCTGGACCACCAGTTCTCGGAAGCCGAGCGGGCCTGCCTGGCCCGGGTCGCGACGCTCCCCGGAGCGGTCGACAGCCAGGCGCCCGAGTTCGCTCGCCTCTGGCAGGGCTGCCAGTAGCGTCAGCCCCGCAGCAGGATTCGCGTCGCTCCGACGACGATCTCGTCCCCAATCTGGAGCGGACTGACCACGATGGGCTGGCCGTTGACCGAGGTGCCGCCGGTGCTCCCGAGGTCACGGATGGCGATGCCTTCGGGCCCCGCCAGGATCTCCGCGTGAACACCAGACACCTGCGGATCGAGGAGCCGGAGGTCGTTGTCGTCGCGGCGGCCCACCGCGAGTCGGCGCGACGTCATGCTGACGAGTTGGGTCGTCCCGTCCGGGTGAAGGACCGCCAGTTGCAGCGGCTTCCCCACCCCGGTTCGGCCTGCTCCGCCGCGACGACTTCTCAGCACGAGGACGCCAGCCCCCAAGGCCAGCGCGCCCAGAACGAGCACGATGGCGGCGCCCACCACGGTGCCTGACACTGACCACCGCGGCAGCACCGGCCCCCCGCCGCCCCCGGCGGGAGCCACGGGCGGTGGCGAGTTCACGGGCGCGACCGGACTCGGCGACGGCGGCGAAGCGACCTCCGCCGGGGGCGGTGGGGGCACCGCCATCGCTGGAGGAGGCGCGACGGCTGACGGATCGGCGATGATGCGCAGTTCCCCGTCCGCCGCCTGGAGCGGGATGTCACCCATCGCGACTTCATTCCGGGTGGCCGCGGCCTTCTCGATCGTCAATGGGCTTCGCTGGCCGGCGGCACCGAGGCCTCGCCCCTGGATCTCGAACAGGACCCCATCGTCGGCCAGGGGAAACTGATTGATCAGCGCGATCTTCAAGCGGCCGGGCGTGAGCCCGGCATTCGATTCGAGCGTGCTGTAGTCCATCCCATCCAACAACGGGCCCCGTTGAACGGCGCTCACCTCCAGCACCGACGGGTCGTAGACGACCTCGAACTGCAGGGCTCCGACAGCGGCCGCGCCGGCTAACCGGACCGGCACGACGGCGGTGCGGCCGACCACGCACTCGGTGGTGTCGATCGAAACCTTGACGACCTGGGCGGCGGCTCGTGTCGGTTGGCCGAGCATCACCACACCGACGACGGCGACCAGCGTTCGGAGCCGCGTGCTCACGCGTCCTCCCTACCGTCCCACAACCTTGCGCAGGATGATGTTGGCGTCTGCCGCCGTGACCCGCTTGTTCCCATCCATGTCCACCTTCAGGTCCGTCGGCCGCAGGTTGACCGACATGTGCAGGGCGCAGAGGGCATCAGCGGCTTCCAGGACGCCGTTTCCGTTGCAGTCCCCAGGCAACATCGGAGGTGGCGGAGGTGGCGGAGGTGGCGGAGGTGGCGGGGGCGGCGCCGAGCAATCGACGATCTCGACCGTCCCGTCGACTCGTGCCACACGCACCGGCGTGTTCTCCGGCGACTCGGCGTTCTTGACCTCCAGCCGGATGGGCGTTCGTGCCCCGGCCTTGCCGACGGCGCGGAACTTCAAATTAAGCACGCTGTCCGTGCCCGACAAGCCGGAGGCCCCCATCGCAAAGCCGAACTCGACCACCCCGGCTGCATCGGGATTGACGGCGATCGAGGCACCCTCGCCGATCAACTTCCCTTTGCCCGGCACACCCTCCAGCTTCACAACGGCCGGGTCGAAGCGCGCGACCAGGTTCATGCTGCCGAGGTTGTTGGCCTTGGCCAGCCACACCGGCAGCGTGAACACGGTGGCCGGCTTGACCTGGCGCTTCGCCGCCTCGAGTGTGGTCTCCGTGGCTGCTGCCGGCGAGGCGGGCCCGCTCACCCCCGACGGCTCGCCACACGCACTAGACAGACCGGACCCGCCAGGTCCGACGCGACATCGGTGCACCGTGCCGCCAACGGTTGCCTCGACCAGGTAGTGCTGGGCGTCTGCGTCAAGGCCAGGGTTGCTTCCGAAGACGTCGAGATTGACGCGCCCAGAGAAGGTGCCCAGTGGGGTTTGGCGGGCC
>CAYZYG010000204.1:0-4652 GCA_964481395.1 uncultured Vicinamibacterales bacterium | reverse complement strand
AGGGTATTGGCGTCATTGAACCAGAAGAAGCGATTGCGCTGGCGCTCTCTGGCCCGTGCCTGCGTGGCAGCGGCGTCAACTTCGATATTCGCAAAGCCATGCCGTACAGCGGCTATGAGAATTATGACTTCAACGTGCCGCTTGGCGAACATGGTGATGTGTTTGATCGTTACATCATTCGTGTACATGAGATGCGCGAAAGCGTGAAGATCATCCAGCAGGCAATCAAGAAACTCTCGTCAGCTTCGGGCGGCTTCCGTTCAAATAACCGTAAGTTTGTGCCGCCGCCGCGCGCTGAGCTAGGGCGCAGCATGGAAGCGGTAATTCATCACTTCAAGTTGTGGACGGAGGGCTATTCCGTACCAGATGAAGAAGTGTATGTGGCGATTGAAAGCCCGCGCGGTGAAATCGGCTGCTACCTGCATGGTACAGGCGGCAACAAGCCCCGCAGGGTACATTTCAAGACGCCTTCATTTATGCATATTAGCGCGCTCGGTAAACTGTGTTCCGGTTACATGCTTGCAGACTTGATCGGCATTGTGGGCAGTATTGACTGCGTGCTTGGGGATAGCGATAGGTAAAGAGATGGGTTAAAAGATAGCGGACGAAAGTTAAAAGGCGTAACGTAGAGAACACTTTTAACTTTTTACTGTCAACCTTTAACTCGTTTCTGCAAAGGGAACGTAATGCTTGCGGAAAAGTACGCCTCCAAAATCGAATATATCTTCTCGAAATATCCGACTAAGCGCTCGGCTGTGATGCCGCTGCTGTATATTGCGCAGGAAGAATACGGCTATGTAAACGATGAAGGCGTAGCCGAAGTCGCCGCTCTGTGCGACATGGATCCGACGCAGGTACGCTCGATTGCCGGTTTTTACACCATGTATTCTGAGAATCCAAAGGGTAAATACTGGCTTCAGGTGTGTACAGACCTTGCCTGTGCTTTACGCGGCGCTGACAAATTCTATGCCGATTTGAAAGAATACCTTGGCGTTGATGATGGCGGCACCACCGAAGACGGGGTGTTCACGGTTGAGCATGTAATGTGCCTGGCTGCTTGCGACAAAGCGCCGATGATGCAGTGCAATTTTCACTTCGTCGAAAATCTGGATATGGAAAAGATGGTGCCGCTGTTAGACCACTGGCGCGAGGAAGCGGCGCAAGCAAATGAAGCTGCTAAGCCGGCTAAAGCCAAAAAGACGAAAGAAAAGAGCGACTCCAAGCCGTAAAGGCCGGACGGATACGAGATGGCAAATTTGAACATTATCTATCGCGAAAAAGATGTGCCGAATATCCACGAACTGCCTGTGTATCTGAAACACGGCGGTTATGACGCGCTCAAAAAAGCGCTGAAGATGAAGCCTGCGGAAGTGATTGATCTCGTCAAGGCTTCTAACCTGCGTGGGCGCGGCGGCGCTGGTTTCCCGACGGGCGTAAAGTGGAGCTTTATTCCGCAGTCAGAGCCAGTTAAATATGTGGTTGTAAACGCTGACGAAAGCGAAACCGGCACCTTCAAAGATCGCCAGATCATCGAGAATAACCCGCACCAATTGATCGAAGGCTCGTTGATTGCGGCGTGGGCGATTCAGGCTACAGCGGTCTATATCTATCTGCGCGGTGAGTTTTGGGATTTAGCCCAAAGCCTCGATCAGCATATTGAAGATGCACGTAAGAAGGGGCTGGTAGGCGATAACATTGCTGGCAGCGGCTGGAATTGCATGGTGTACACGCATCTTGGCGCGGGCGCCTATATCTGCGGTGAAGAGAGTGCGCTGCTGGAGAGCCTTGAAGGCAAATTGGGCATGCCCCGTGTGCGCCCACCATTCCCGGCCAATAAGGGCGGCGGCCTTTATGGCGAACCGTCGGTGATCAACAATGTTGAAACGCTGACTAACGTGCCCTGGATTATCAACAACGGCGCCGACGAATATAAGAAAATTGGCACCGAGCAAAGCCCCGGAACCAAAGTGTTTTGTGTTAGCGGGCATGTCGAAAAGCCGGGTAATTATGAGCTTCCGCTTGGAACGACGCTGCGCGAACTGCTCTTTACCCATGCGGGCGGCATCGCTAACGGTAAGCAGCTAAAAGGCGTACTGCCTTCGGGCGGCTCTGGCCCGGTTATCCGCTTCGCTGGCAACGACGATCCACTGCTGGATACGCCGATGACCTATGAAGATTTCGCAAAAATCGGCTCGATTCTAGGCTCAGCTTCAATCATCGTCATGGATGAAGATACGGATATGACGTGGGTTGCTGCCAAGATCACCAAGTTCTTTAAGCATGAAAGCTGCGGAAAGTGCACGCCTTGCCGCGAAGGCACTTACTGGCTGGACAAGACTTTGGATCGCATCATGAGCGGGCAGGGGCAGGAAAAAGATGTTGACCTGATCGCCAGCGTCGCTCGTAATATGCAGGGGGTGACCCTGTGCGCGCTAGGCGAATTCGCAGCCAACCCGATCATCTATACCATCAAGAATTTCCCTGAAGATTTCAAGGCGCGTCTGGATGGAACTGCCGCGCCAGTCGTAGTTGCGGGGCATTAGGGGTGACGGACGAGCTGCGGTCAGAGAGCGACGAGCAGGCGCAGAATCTGGATGCCTTGTCTGCTGAACAAGATTTGCTGGTTTCTGAAATAGGCGGGCTTTCAAACATCGGCGATATTTCAGGAAACGAAGCTGCTCAGCAGGAACATCTGGTGGCGTTAGCGCACGAAGCAGAAGCCGACGAATCCGCTAGCAAGCGTTGGGATGAGCCTGCGGAGGTCAGTACCGAGACTCCAGAGCAAGAGGCTCACCGGCAGCTTTCTAAAGATGAAAAGGCGTTACATGAGCTGAACGCCGCCATTGATGCCCATCCAGAAGGGGCTGTGAATTATGTTTTTCGCGGCGAACTTCTGTTTAAGTTGAAGGAATACGCCGCTGCCGAAGCAGATTTCCAGCGCGCGTTGGAAATGGCCTCAGATCAGGTGGCTAAAAGCCGCTGGGGCATCGTGGCGCAAACTGTGCAAGACCGCGCTTATGCGGGTTTGCGCGATGCGCGCCAGAAGCAAGGTTTTTAAGAGGGTTGAGCGTGGCTTAACCTGTGTTACCGTAGAAAATCGGCGGGCTTTCCGCTACAGTATCGGCATAGTTGTAAGCCGGAGTAAGACTGCATGGTCACTGCAATGACGAAGCTGGCAAAAGTCATTATTGACGGACATGAATTTGAATTCCCGCCGGGAATGAATCTGGGTGATGCTGCTAAACACGTCGGCGTGATCATTCCTGTCTTCTGCTATCACCCTAAGATGAAACCCGTCGGCATGTGCCGTATGTGTCTGGTTGAAGCAGGAACTATCCAGAAAGATCGCGCAACAGGCGAAGTGTTGTTGGATGAAAACGGCAACCCGCAAATTCGCTGGATGCCCAAGCTGCAAACTGCCTGTACCATGACCGCATCTGATGGACTGGTGCTGCGCACCACAACCGAGATGGTGGAATCTGGTCGCAATAACATTCTTGAGTTTCTGCTCACCAGTCACCCGCTGGACTGCCCGGTTTGCGATAAAGGCGGCGAATGCCCGCTGCAAAACCAGACGATGGATTTCGGTCCCGGCACTAGCCGCATGACTTTTGAGGATAAAAAGCACCTCGACAAGAACACGCCGTTAGGCGACTTGATCGTGCTTGATGAGGAGCGCTGCATTCAGTGTGCCCGCTGCATACGTTTTCAGTCAGAAGTGGTTGGCGACGATGTGCTGGCCTTCCACGAACGCGGTCGCGATTTGCAAATCATTACGGTCAGCGATCCCGGCTTTGACAGCTATTTCTCAGGGAACACAACAGATGTTTGCCCTGTAGGCGCGCTAACTACTGTTGACTTCCGTTTTGGCGCGCGCCCCTGGGAGTTGAACAGTGTCCCCAGCATCTGCCCACATTGCCCGGTCGGCTGCAACACAACCGCCAACACGCGGTTGGATCGTGAATTTGATGGCCGCGTGATGATCAAGCGCATGATGCCCCGCCAGAATGAGCAGGTGAATGAAATCTGGATGTGCGATAAAGGGCGCTTCGGGCATCACTTCTCGCGCAGCAATGAGCGCTTGCTTGAGCCGATGATTCGTAACGGCGCTGGCTCGCTTTCACGGGAAACTTGGAGCGAAGCTACTGCCGCCGCTGCTAAACTGCTTCAGGAGGCGAACGGCAGCGTGGCGGCTATCGCCGGAACCTCGCTCTCTAATGAAGATGCGTGGACGCTGGCGCAGCTGCTTAAAGGCATGGGTAGTGAGCGTCTTGGGGCATGGCCGCCTACGCATACTGGCGCTGATCTGGTTGCGCAAGTGGGCATTGGCAAAGGCTCAAATCTTGGCAGCCTTGGCGCAGGCGATGCTATTCTCGTAATCGCTTCTGATCTCGAAGAAGAAGCGCCGATGTTCCGCCTGCGCACGAAGGTGGCGGCGGATCGCGGGGCGTATCTGGTTGTCGCAAATGCCCGCCACACCCGCATGGATGATTTTGCTTCGGCAACAATCACCTATGAAACCGGCCACGCCGCCGATATGTTGGCAAACATTCGTAAAGACAACGCGGAAATCGCGGAAAAACTCGCGAGCGCGAAGAATCTGGTCATCTTCGCTGGCGATGCCTTCAAGACGCGTACGCCCAACCCCACAT
>CAYZYG010000203.1:0-4683 GCA_964481395.1 uncultured Vicinamibacterales bacterium | reverse complement strand
CCTGTCGCCTCTCGCCTGCTCTTCCCCTGTCGCCGGTCGCCTGTCGCCTGTCGCCCGCTCTTCCCCTGTCGCCCGTCGCCTGTCGCCTATCGCCTGCTCTTCCCCCCCGTGACCCGCGCCACCCCCCGCCGATCCGTAACCTCATAGCGGTCTTCGGGTGGCGACAGCGCGCCGCCGAACGTCACTGCCGGTCGGTACCGCGTCGACGCATCCGGACGCGTCGTCCACACGGCCACGTGAATCTGACGGCATCGCGTCGCCCGGACGATGTGCGCGAGTTCGAACGGGCGAATTCCGCCTCCCGGCATGACCTGCACGCGATCGCCGGCGTAATCGACGAGGCGGGCGATGAGGTCGACGCCTTCCGCCACTGTCGGCTGCTGGCCGCTCGTCAGCACCCGGGTGATTCCCAGGTCCACGAGCTCATCGAGGGCGCGGAACGGGTCGGGCGTCACATCGAAGGCGCGGTGGAACACGGCATCCCGTCCGCCGGCCAGGCTCCGGAGGCGCGCCGTGCGTCTGGCATCCACGCGTCCGCGGGACGTCAGCACGCCGAAGACGAGGCCATCGGCACCGTGCTCCATGGCCAGTTCCGCGTCGCGCTCCATGGCCGCGAACTCGGACGCGGTGTAGCAGAATCCTGCCGCCCGCGGCCGGACCATGAACATGACCGGAATCGAGAGCCGCCGCTTCGCCTCGACGAGCGCGCCCATCGACGGCGTCAGCCCGCCCAGGAACAGGGCCGAGCACAACTCGACGCGATGGGCTCCTCCCCGTTGGGCTTCGACGGCGTCGTCGAGCGACCCGCAGCAGATCTCCACCAGCACGCGTTTCATGATCTACCGCACCTTCCATTCCTGAATGCCCGTTGAGAACTCGTCCGGCAACTGCACCTCCAGGCGCAACGCCGACGTCGTCACGGGCGTGAATCGCACGGTGTTATAGCGGTCCGTGCCGGCGGCGTACGCGTCCAACGCCTCGACGGGAATCCAGCGGTCGCCGTCGCGGTACAGGATCCGCCAGGACTTCGGCACGCGGCAGCCGCCCTGCCCCGTATCGTCGAACCAGTAGACGGAGACCTCCGACACGCGTACCGGGGCCTTCAGGTCGTACTGCACCCACTCGACACTGGCCTTCTTCGGCCACCAGTGGAAGTACCGCGTTTCGTGATCGTTCGAGTTTTCCGGTTCGATCTGGTCGTTGAGGCCCTCGATGGTCTTGCCGCCCTCGGACGATGACGCGACGGCGGTCGACGCCAGCGTCGGTTCGGGAATCGGCTTCGCCCGCTTCGCGTCGCGGGCGAGCCACACCTGCATCTGGCCGGCCCCGCGATGCGCCCAGGCGTAGTACGGAATGAGTGTGAACGTCTTCTGCTCGCCGACGGCCTTGCCGCCCTGCATGCGGAAAGCCGTCGCCGGTCCGGTGATGGTCGCCACGCCGTCGAACAGGTCCGGGCGCGGGCGGACCTCGAGTGAGGCGTTGTCGTCGATCGCGAGATTCAGCACGTGTCCGCTGTTGTCTACGAACTCCGCGGTGTAGACGAGCGGCCCTCGCTCAATCGCCACCCGACCGACGTTGGCCTTCACGGCCGGATGAGAGACGACACGGCGCACGCTCATGGGCAGACTGAGCTGGACCTCGTCGCCGACCCTCCATTCTCGGCGAATGACCGCGTAACCGCGTTCGGACGTCCACGTGACGGCCTCACCGTTGACACGGATGACCACGTCCTGCCGCGCCGGCTGGAGGTCCCGGTACAGGTCCCCGGGCACCGGCTCGCTCCGCGCCCATCCGGGCACGCGCAGCATCAGCGAAAAGGTCCCCGTCCCTGCCGGGGTCAGCCGCAATCGAACCTCGCCCTCCCACGGGTAGCGTGTCTGCTGCTCCACGGTGACGTTCCGTCCGGACACCATGGCCGACGCCCGCCCCTGCACGTAGAGGTTGACGAACAGGCGGTCGCCCGCCACGGCGTACGCGTGGCCCGGCATCGAGAGCAGGAACCTGGGCAGATTGCTGGGGCAGCAGGCGCACGCGAACCACGGACTGCGCTGGTGTTGACCGACCGACAGCAGCGGATTCGGATAGAAGAAGCGGTCGCCCGAGAGCGACAGGCCCGAGAGCATGGCGTTGTACACCGCGCGCTCGTACACGTCCATGTACTTCGCGTCCTGCTCGATCAGGAACATCCGGTGATTCCACAAGGCGTTCGCGATCGAGGCGCACGTCTCGGCGTAGGCCGAATTCGGCAGATCGTAGTCCGGGCCGAAGCCCTCCCAGGCTCCCGTAGCGCCGATACCGCCGGTCAGGTAGAGCTTCTTCGTCACGACGTTGTCCCAGAGGCGGTCGAGCGCGCCCAGGTACGCGCGATTGCCGGTCAGGACACCGACGTCCGCCATGGCTGAATACATGTACGCAGCGCGCACCGAGTGTCCGACGGCCTCCGTCTGCTCAGCGACCGGCTTGTGGTCCTGCGCGTATTCGCCGTAGAGCGGACCGCGATCGGCACGGCCCCGCTGGTCGAGAAAGAAGAACGCCTGATCGAGGTAGCGACGGTCGCCGGTCACCCGGAAGAGCTTGACGAGCCCGATCTCGATTTCCTGGTGCCCCGGCACGGCCCGGCGCTTCGTGGGGCCGAACTCGCGAACGACGAGATCGGCACTCTTCAGGGCCACGTCGAGCAGGGTCCGCTTGCCCGTGCCCTGGTAGTACGAGACGGCCGCTTCGTAGAGATGCCCCAGGTTGTACAGCTCGTGGCTGTGCTCCAGGTTGACCCACCGCTCCTTCCCCGCCATCGCGATGGGGTTCGCCGGCGCGATCGTGCGCGCCGTGAACAGGTAGCCGTCGGGCTCCTGGGCTTTGGCGATCTTGGCAATGAGGCCGTCGACGTAGGCCTCGAGTTGCGGGTCCTTCTTCGTCGCGAGGGCGTAGCCGGCCCCCTCGATGATCTTGAAGACGTCCGAATCATCGAACGAGTAGCGGGTGCAGAACGCGCCCTCGGCCAATCCTCCGGCGATCTCGAAGTTCCTGATGCGCCCGGTCTCCTCGCTCTGCTCGAACGTCGCCTGAAGCGTGACCGTCCGCACGGTGTCGAGCCGCGGCGCCCAGAAGCCATCGGCAAAGGTCACCGCCGTGAACGGCACGGGCGTCGTCGGGTAGTCGGAGGTCGGGCCACCGGTCTGGGCGACCGCCGCGTGGCCCGTTCCGCAGGCCACTAGGGCCGCCACCAGCATCACCTTCGCGCTTCGCATCGTCACCCGCCTCCCACCAGCCCGCGGTGCCTGTCCGCCCGATTTCGAGCGACGCCGCAGCCTCACGCGCCATCCGGCCCCCCGAGACCCGCACCGGGCCTGTTGCGTCAATCTACAGCAGAAGTTGACTCAGAGGCTATAATGCGGGCGCGCCTTGGGCGCCTCAGTCGTCCTTCCCGCGCTGATGCCTGCAGAGACCCCTCACCCACCGGACCTCCTCGACGGCTGGAAAGCCATCGCCGAGTACCTCGGCAAGTCCGTCCGGACGGCCCAACGGTGGAAGAACGAGTTCGGGATGCCCGTCCGCCGTATGGGCGATCGCGATGGCGAGAACGTCTTCGCGTACCGGAGCGAGCTGGATGCCTGGCGGCGGCGGCGTGGCGCGAACGGCGCGGGAACGGAGGACGGGGCCAACGGGGATAGCCATGGCGGCGGCGCCGAGCCAGTCGTCCAGCGGCGAAGCCTACCGCGGTGGCTTTGGCGGGCTGGCACGCTATGCGCGGCGCTGTGCGCGGTGGCGGTCGCCGCGTTCACGCTCCTGCGGATCCCCCCGCAGCCGGCCTTCTGGACCGTGGACGGACGGCACTTCGTCGTTTACGACGCAGAGAGAACGGAATTGTGGCGGCGGACGCTGGAACACCCGGTGACGCTGCAGGCGTACTTCAACGGCACGTCCTCGACGCGCGTCGATCCGCCAAGCGGGGCCGTGCCCCCGGAGAACGTCCGGGCGTTTGACGCCGCCGGCCTCGCCGACCTCGAGGGCGACGGCCGTGTGGAGGCATTCGTCATCCAGGGCACGGGACGGCCGCTCGCCACGGAACTGATCTGCCTGGCCGACACCGGTGCCGTCCGATGGACGTACAGGCCCACTCGCGTGGTCCGGTTCGGACCTCATGAAAGCGCCGCGCCGAATGTCAAGGGCGTGGTGGTCCGACCCCGTCCGGATGGCACCTCCGACATCTATGCGGTGTCCCAGACTGAAACATGGTTCGCTTCCGTCCTCGCCAGGCTGGACCCGGCCACCGGCAGACCTGTTGCCGAGTACTGGAGCAACGGTCACATCGTCATGGTCAAGTTCGAACGCATCGGCGGCCGAGAGTACATCCTGATCGGCGCCCCGAACAACGAGAGCCGCGGCGGGAGCCTGGCGGTGTTCGACGAAGACCGGTTCGGCGGTTCAGCGCCGGCGGTCACCGACGCCTACCGGTGCCTCAGCGGCTGCCCTGCCGGCGCCCTTTTCCACTTCTTCGTGTTTCCCCGTTCGCCCATGGTCGACGCGTACCGAGGCTTTCCCTCGGTGACAGGGTCGACCACGACGCTGACGGGCGAGACCATCCTCAACGTCAACTACGTCACTGTGAAGCCCCCCGGATCCGCGGGCATGCTGTACGGCGACGCCCTCTACAGCCTCGATGCTCGCTTCCGCGTCATCGGC
>CAYZYG010000202.1:0-4718 GCA_964481395.1 uncultured Vicinamibacterales bacterium | reverse complement strand
TCGAGGAAAAATATCCATACTTCGAGTCGGACCACTTCGATGGGGGTGGATCATGGGGGCGTCGCACGCGATCGCGCTCTAGTGCATCCAGCTAAATGACCGTGAGTGCATCACAGTCATTCGAGAAGTTGGGTCATTGGGTGCACGGACCGGCTGTAACGGGCTTATGAGCCGGCAACCGGCGCTTTGGCGTCTGTGTCGACATTGAGGGCGCCGAGCTCTACGATGGAGACCTTGCCGTCTTTCGACGTTACGCGCACCTTCGCCGAGCGCCCGTTGGGATTTTGATCTCGGAAGGCCTTGAGCAGCGGCCCAATGGCTCTCGGGTCGCCGACCGTTTCGATGATCCATAAATTGGCTCCGGACCTCCAGTCTTCCGGTCTCAGTCGGACCTGCGCTGAAGACGTGTCGCTAAGGCGTTTATCGACCTCAGGCGAGACGCTGGCCCACAGTAGAAATCCAGCCGGCACATTCGTGCCGTTTAACTTGGCCTCGGCAATTCTGAATTGGTTGTGTTGAAGCGCCGGAAGGAAGAGCCATTCCAGATCGGACAGTGAATAGGTGCGGTGCTGCGGCGACCGCATCATCAGCGAGACGATCTGTGTGAAGGCGATCGACTTCTGCACCGCCGCAAGCCGCACCAGCGTGTCGGCATTGCTGTTTTGAGCTGCGCTTGAGGCTTCGTGCTGAGAGGGCGCACCATTACCCAACGCATTAGCCTTTAGATCCGAAATCTTCATCAGTCCAAACTCCTCAATACCGCATCACGAATGCAATCTATCGTCAGCTCCTGAGGATCCTTCCAGCAAGTTTGGTGCCATGCGCGTATGCCGTTCTCAGCCGCCATACTGCTTTGAGTGTGCCACTTTGAGACGATTGCCATCGCCCACGGCATTCGTTCACGATAATACTTTACTATTTATAAATTTCCGACGCTTTTTTTATTTTAATTTCGGTTGGCAAGTGTTTCAATACGATCCTTACAAATTGGTATAGTAAGCGTTGTCGCATTCTAGTGCGGTTCAGCGAACAGAAATTTTGTTGGCGTCACTTAGAGCCGCTTTTGGCTGTTGCCGCTTGTGACGCGTTTGGGGAGTGTTGCGTTATGACGATCGGTCTCAACCTTGCAGACGTCCTTTTTCTTCAAGCTCAGGTGATTTTCGGCTCGACGCCTCCCCCCGGCACAGATCCCTTCAGCCTCCTCGGACTTCGTGCTGTCGACGGTTCGTTTAATAATCTCACGAATACAATCGTCGTTGATCAATATGGCAATATTGTCCAAACAAACACGTTTGCGCTCGTCGATCAGCCGTTCTTCAATATTGTCGATAATCCCTCGCCAAATTCATATGACCCAAGTGTCAGCTATACGAATTTCGAGAGTTTGCGTGGCGGTACCGGCGCAACGACGGGCGACGATACGATCGTCGGAACAACCGGAAATGACTTCATTAGCGGCGGTTTGGGCAACGACACGCTAACGGGCAACGGCGGAATAAACACTTTTGTTTTTGATACAACGCCGTCCCCGACGAATATCGATACCATTACCGATTTTCAGGTTGGGATTGACAAAATCTCCTTAGAGTCGTCGATATTTAGCCAGTTGAGCGGCGGCACAACGCTCCTGGGTTCAGAGTTTGAAATCAGCAACGTTGGGGCAACGTCGGCATCTACGCGGATTGTATACGATAGTGCTACCGGGGCTCTTTTCTACGACGCTGATGGCACCGCAGGAGCCTCTCCCGTCCAATTTGCCACCCTCGCAACCGGGCTTGCGCTGACCGCATCCGACTTCGTTGTTGCTAGCCGCGCAGCTGATACCTCGCCGCGTGTGATCAGCAATCTCGTTGCGGACATGTCGGCAAATAATCCGGCATACACGCTGGTGGAAGCCAGCGCGCGACCTGCGACCGGCAATCCTGGGGCGCCGGCATTTGATGTGCCGCCGACCAATTCGCTCTTTACGTTCTTCGGTCAGTTCTTTGATCACGGCCTGGACTTCATTGATAAGGGTGGCAGCGGAACAATCGAGATCGCGCTGCTTCCCGGCGATCAGCTCTATGGCCAAGCCCCATTGAACTCCATGTTCGTCGACCGGGCCACTCTCGTGGACGGGCAAAACAACAACGGCACGGCGCCGCTGGTTGAACAAAGCCAAACCTACGGGCAAAAGACTACGACGACATTCTATTTGATGGAATACGACCCCATTACGGGCAACCCGACCGGTCGGCTTGTGACCCACTCTGATGGCACAATGGCGACGTGGCAGGATATCAAGGACAACGTTTTTAATGCCTTTGGAATCGTGCTTGAGGACAAGCATGTTCTCAACATCCCCGATGCGAGTCTCTGGGGCAATGCAACGTACTGGGACGGGACCTTAAACGGTGGCTTGGGCGGGTTCATAGATGGTCCGGACGGCAAGCCGCTTGCTGGTACAGGCCAAGCTTTTATTGCTGACATCGCCCATGATGCCAATCCGGCGGGAGGTAAACTCGCAGACGATGATAGTGCAATTGGTCTTAATAACAGCACTGGCAACGCTGGCTTCTTTGACAATGAGCTGCTCAATGCGCACAAGGTCGCCGGCGATGGGCGCGTTAACGAGAACATCGCGCTGACATCGATCCATGAGGCCTTCCATAGCGAACACAATCGCATCGTGGAGCTGATTAAAGATCTAATCCTGCAGCAAGACCAAGTTACGCCTGGTTTCGTCACCCAATGGCAGATTGCGCCAGGTGTGTGGGACGGTGAAAAGCTTTTCCTGAGTGCGAAGGTCGTCAACGAGAATCAATACCAGCACATGGTATTTGAAGAGTTTGCGCGTCGATTGAGCCCGAATATCGACGCCTTTGCTCAGTACGACGTCACCATCAATCCCAACATCAGTGCGGAATTCTCACAGGCCGTCTACCGCCTTGGCCATTCCATGCTGACGGATAACGTCCGCATGGAAGATGCTGCTGGCAATGTCAGCGATATGACGCTGGTTGATGCCTTCTTGAACCCACTAGCTTTTGACGCTGTCGGTGCAGCAGCTATCGTCCAGGGTACAACTCAGGTTGAAATGAACGAAATCGACGAGTTCGTCGTCGATGCCCTGCGCAATATGCTGTTAGGTCTGCCGCTTGACCTTGCCGCCATCAATATCGCGCGCGGTCGCGATGTGGGGCTTCCCACGCTTAACACTTTGCGCGAGCAAATCTACGCAAGCACTGGGGAAGGCACGCTTGCTCCGTATACCAGTTGGGCGGATTTTGGCGCGCATTTGTTGCATCCGGAATCACTTGTGAACTTCATCGCTGCATACGCGCAGGATGCGACGCTGGCTCAAATCCGTACTGGCTTTGAGCTGGATGGTATTACTCCCAATCTCAATATGAATGACGACGCGCGCGCCAGAGCCGCAGTGTTGATGTCCGATTCCGCCTTCATGAACGGTGGTGATCAGGGCTTCTGGGACATTGATTTGTGGATGGGCGGACTTGCCGAACAGAAGGCAGGCGGCCCGCTCGGAGCCCCGCCTAGCATGTTGGGCACGACCTTCGACTTTGTCTTCGCGATGCAACTTCGCGCCCTTCAAGATGGCGATCGCCTCTACTATCTGGCACGTCTCGGCGGGACCAATATCCTGACCGAAATCGAGAGCATGAAGTTCGGCGACCTCTACGAACGTGGCACCGGTGCGCGCCACACCAATGGCGATATTTTCAGCGTTGCCGACCAGTACGTCGAACTCTCCACCCTGGGTGTCGTGGCGTTCTCAAGCGCTGCTGGTGTCTGGATGGAAGTGATCGGTGGCACCACGCAAGCCGATACGATCCATGCCGGCGCCGGAAACGACACGGTTTGGGGTGAAGACGGCAACGATGAGATTTGGGGCGATCAAGGTAACGACGTCCTCTACGGCAACGCCGGAAATGACAAGATTCACGGCGGCGATGGCCTCGACTTCATTCGCGGCGATGGCGGCAATGATGAAATTTGGGGCGATGGCGGCGATGATGTGATCTTCGGCAAGGCCGGCGACGATATCTTGCGCGGTGGTGCCGGCTTTGACGTCATCGAAGGTGGCCTCGGTAACGACTACATCGATGGCGGCGATCAAGACGACACGCTTGTCGGTCAAGAGAACGACGACATTATGTTTGGAGGTCTAGGCAACGACAATCTCGATGCCGGAACGGGCAACGACTTCCTGTCCGGTGGTCGCGGTAATGATATCCTGCTCGGGTTTGAAGGCGATGATGTGCTGGATGGCGGGGCCGGTGCGGACGTTCTGGATGGCGGTGGTCTCGCTCTGGTGAACCCCGGACACGACGTCGCCTCTTACCAAAGCTCACTCGTAGGCTTGACCATCGACATGGGTGTTCCGGCCAATTCGACCGGTGATGCGATCGGCGATACTTACGTTGGCATCGAGGAAATTCTTGGCACGACCAAGAACGACATCATCATTGGCGATATCGGTGACAACTTCCTCAATGGCGGAGGCGCAGCGGGCACCGTTGCAGATGCTTTGCTGGGCGATCGTATTGATGGTGGCGCCGGTAACGACGTTCTCTACGGCAATTATGAATTCAAGGACACCCTGATCGGCGGAATTGGGACTGACCAGGTCGTGTATCTGGGTCACAATAGTACTGATTTCTCCAACTGGCAGAATATCAGCACCCTCGGTGATGGAACCGTAACTCAGCTATTTGGAT
>CAYZYG010000201.1:0-4826 GCA_964481395.1 uncultured Vicinamibacterales bacterium | reverse complement strand
TCATGTTCAACTTCGCGCTGGGCATGGCGATTGGCATCGACCTGGACATCGGCCGCAACGTCTCGCCGGCGCTGCTGTGGGCTGTCGTGCTGCTGGCGGCCGTGCTGGGGCTGAACCGCTCGCTGGCGCTGGATCGGGAAAACCAGGTGTTCGACGCCCTGCTCATCGCCCCCGTCTCGCGCACCGCTTTCTACGTCGGCAAGGTCATCAGCATCACCCTCTTCACCCTGCTACTCGACGCCATCCTCGTCGTGCTGTTCACCGTGTTCTTCAACCGACCGTTCTACTTGCCGCTGGTGCTGCTGGTGCTGGCGCTGGGCACGCTCGGCTACGTCGCCGCCGGGGTGCTGATCACCTCCATGACCATCCAGACGCGGACGCGCGAGGTGCTGCTGCCGGTGCTGCTGTTGCCGCTGTCGCTGCCGCTGGTGCTGCCGGCGGCCATGGCGACCACAACCTACGTCAGTTCGGCCGTGCTGGGCGAGGCGTCGTGGGCCCAGGTGCAGGCCCCCGTGCTGCTGGTCATGGCCTATGATTTGCTGATGCTGGGCGCCGGTTTTCTCACCTATCCATTTGTGGTAGAGTCCTAACCCGTAGGGGCGACGCACTTCAGAAAGTGCGTCGCACCTGATAGCAACGATCACTACGGAGTAAACTTACATGACCCCTGCCTCGATCTCCAATCCGCGGCTAGACCGGGCCATTCGCGTCATGAACATCGCCGCCGTCGTGGCCATGGCTATCGCCATCGGCGCGATCTTCTTGTTCGCCCCGGTTGAAGTGACCATGGGCAACGTGCAGCGCCTCTTCTACTTCCACGTCGGCTCGGCCTGGGTGGGGGCGATGGTATTTGGCGTGGCCCTGGTGTGCGGGCTGCTCTACCTGCGCCGGCCGAACCGGGCCTACGACGCCATCTCGCTGGCCTCGGTCGAAGTCGGCCTGGTCTTCCTGTCTATGGCCATCGTCGGCGGCTCCTTCTGGGGCAAGCCGGCCTGGAACACGTGGTGGCTGTGGAGCCCGCGCCTGACGCTGGTGACGGTCGCCTGGCTGGTCTACGCCGCCTACTTCATGCTGCGCGGCGCCATCGAGGACGACCACCGGCGCGCCCGCTACGCCGCCGTCTATGCCATCGTCTCCTTTGTCACCATCATCCTGACCTACATCAGCATTCGGGTTTTCCGCGATATCCATCCGGTGGTCTTCGGCGGGACGACAGAAGCGGCGGCCGGCGCGGCCGAGGGGTTGCAGGAGTTCAACGGCCTCGACTCGGCGCGCATGGGTATCACCCTGCTCATCAGCGTCATCGCCTTCACCGTGCTGGGGTCGGCCTGGATTCTGGTGCGGTTGCGGCTGCAAAACCTGGCCGACTATGCCACCAGTCTGAAGATGCGCGTCGCCGCCCGGCTCAACGCCCGCCCGCGCGGCGGCCCGGCGCTGGTCAGCGGCGCGGCCCTCTTCCTGGCCCAGGTGGGCGAGCCGAACCGCTTCAACGCCTACCTGATCGGCGGCTACGCGGTCATGTCCGGCCTGTGCCTGCTCTACATGTTCTACCTGTACACTCGCCAGCGCAACCTGCAAAAGGACATCGCCCTCTTGCAGCAATTGTTACAGGAAGATAACAGACCGCGCCGCTGAGCGCCCGCGCGGTATACTTCATTTTATGTCTGACTTGAACGCCCCCGCGCCGCGCTCGCGCAAGCTCTCCCCGGCGCAGATCGTCCTCATCGTCGTGGGCGTGCTGCTGGTCGCCTTCCTCATCCTGGGCACGCTGAGCCAGTCTTCGTCGCCGAGCGAGTTCACTCCCGGCGTGTTGAAGCAGCCCTTCGCCGTCCTGGCCGTGCTGGCGTTCGCGGGCGGGCTGCTCAGCTTCATCTCCCCCTGCACGCTGCCGGTGCTGACGGCCTACTTCGCCTTCGCCTTCCAGAGCGACCGGCAAAGGATCGCCGCCAACACGCTGGCCTTCATGCTCGGCCTGGCGACGACGTTCAGCGCGCTGGGCGCGGTGGGCTTCGCCCTCGGCCGGGTCATCCAGTTGAATCAAGGGCTGCTCATGCTTGTCGGCGGGGCGGCCATCGTCGTCTTTGGCGTGATGAGCTTGCTCGGCCGCGGCTTCGGCGGCGTGACCGGCCTGGCCGAACGGCTGCCCAGCCCCGGCATGCGCGGCTCCTATCTGTTCGGCCTGACCTTCGCCGTCGGCTGGTCGGCCTGCGTGGGGCCGATTCTGGGCGTCGTGCTGACGCTGGCCGCGCAGACGACGACTGTTTTGCAAGGGGCCATGCTGCTGTTCATCTACACCCTCGGCCTGGGCCTGCCGCTGATGATCGTCTCGACCTTCTTCGGCCGCATGAGCCGGCAGAGCGCTTTCTGGCGCGTGCTGCGCGGCAAGGGGTGGGCCTGGGATACGAGTGTCTTCGTTGTCGCGCTGGTCTGGGCGCTGGCTATCTGGCGTATCGTCGCCGCCTTCACCCAATACGCCATCGACAACTTCGCTTTCCTGAGCGGCCTGGAGTACAGCCTGGCGCTGGAGATCGGCATCCTCGTCCTGCTGCTCATCGGCGCGATTCTGTGGACGGTGACAAGCTCGGAGTCGCGCCGGGTGACGGTTCATTTGCACACGACGCAACTCATCAGCGGCGCGCTCTTCCTGCTGCTCGGCCTGCTGATGCTGGAGGGGCAGATGGGCCTGGTCAACGGCGCGCTGGTGCGCTGGTCGGCCGTGGTGGATGAGCAGATGTTGCGGTTGCAGGAGTGGCTGGTGGCGGGGTTTAGTGGTCAGTAAACAGTAAACAGTAAACAGTAAGCAGTATTCAGTATTCAGTGGGTCAATAGGTCGGTTTTGAGCGATGACGGAGCGAGATAGTCAGGGGGAGGAAGAGGGGCCGGATCGGCGGTTGGTGCTGGTCGTGGTGGGGCTGGCGCTGGTGCTGCTGGCCGCGGTGGCGGTGGTGTTTGGGCCGCGGCTGCTGGGGCGCGAGGCGGGCGGCGCGCCGCTGGTGTCCATCCCGGCCTTCAGCGGCACGGCCGAGAGCGGCATCGGCCTGCTGGGCGAAGACCCGGTTGGCCTGCCGGAAGCGGGCGCGCTGGCTCCGGACTTCGCCCTGAACAACCTGGACGGCGAGACCGTCCGCCTGAGCGACTACCGCGATCGCCCCGTCCTGCTTAACTTCTGGGCCACGTGGTGCGCCCCCTGCCGGCTGGAGATGCCGGAACTGGAAAAGGCGCAGGCGGACTACGCCGCCATCGATCTGGCCGTACTGACCATCAATCAGGAAGAGACGGCCGAGCAGGTGCGGGCGTTCTACGACGAGGTGGGGCTGACCATGACCGCGCTGCTGGACAGCGAGGGAGAGGTCGGCGCGGCCTACGGCGCGTTCTTCTTGCCGTCGTCGGTCTTCGTCGGGCCGGACGGCCGGGTGCTGGCCTACCACCGCGGTATCCTGTCGCGCGACCAGATCGACGCCTACCTGAGCGACCTGGCCCCGGCGGAGGGCTCATGATCGACCGCATCTTCCACACGCTGGCCCGGCGCTGGCTGCTGTTCCTCAATCTGGCCGTGGCCGTCTACGTCGGGCTGCCCATGCTGGCCCCGGTACTCATGCACGTCGGAGCGACCGGCCCGGCGACGCTGCTCTACCGCATCTACAGCCCCATGTGCCACCAGTTCGCCTCGCGCTCCTTCTTCCTGTTCGGCGAGCAGGTGGCCTATCCGCGCGAGCTGGCCGGCACGAGCCTGACGCCCATCGAGGCGTTCATGCCCGACCTGCCGGAGTTCGCCGAGGCCTCAACCGACCCGGCGCAGTGGGCCAGCTTCCTCTGGCCGGCGCGGCGCTTTGTGGGCAACGCGCAGATGGGCTACAAGATGGCCCTCTGCCAGCGCGACGTCAGCATGTATTCGTCCATCTTTATCGGCGGGCTGATCTACGGGCTGGTGAGGCGGCGCGGGCCGATCCGGCCGATGCGCTTCTGGCTGTTCCTGCTCATCGGCGTGCTGCCCATCGCCCTCGACGGCTTCAGCCAGCTGTTCAGCCAGTTCTTCGTCAATACGCAGATCGAGACGCTGGCCCGGCTGTTCCCCCTGCGCGAGAGTTCGCCGCTGTTGCGCAGCCTGACCGGGGCGCTGTTCGGCCTCAGCCTCGTCTGGTGGATCTACCCCCGGCTGGACGAGCAGTTCTCCCTGACGGCCAACGACATCGGCCGGCGGTTGGCGGCGCGGGCCGACGCGGCTTCTTCCTCCTAAACCTACTCAAAAGAGAACACATAGACGGTCTTGGTAAAGGACGCTCTTCACAGCGGCCTCTTTACCGCTTACCTGGTCTCCTCTTGGCGCGGTGTTAAAGGTGGCGCAAATGGGGCGAATTGTGAGATATAATTCAATAGAGTATCTGGTTGCCTGGGACAGTTTGCATTGCCGGCTGTGCATCGAAGGAGGATTACCATGAAGCGTCTTAGACTTATGTTACTGCTCGGCCTGCTGGCCGCACTTGTCTCACTGCTCACCGCCGGTTCGCGGTTCGCCGCCGCCCAAGAGGAGCCGGCCGCGATAGAGCGCCCCAATATCATCGTCATTCTGACCGACGATCAGGACTATGAGTCTATGCCGGTCATGCGCAATCTCATGAGCCGGCCCGAAGGCTCGTGGATCAACTTCGTCAGCGCCTTTGTCAGCGACAGCATCTGCTGCCCCTCGCGGGCGACGCTGCTGACCGGGCAGTATTCCTACCAGCACGGCGTCACGGCCAACAACCTCGGCGGGCGCATGGATGACAAGAATACATTGCCCGTGTGGCTGAACGACGCCGGCTACTACACCGGGCTAGTCGGCAAAT
>CAYZYG010000200.1:0-4847 GCA_964481395.1 uncultured Vicinamibacterales bacterium | reverse complement strand
GAACCCGCGACTTCGACCTTGGCAAGGTCGCACTCTACCACTGAGTTATTCCCGCTCAACCGACTTCCCAACGTACCACAGCCGGCCCGCTGCATTCAAGCCACCGGGCCGACTCGCGCGGCCTGCCGCTCCCCTACCAGAGGCCAGCGGGCGCGTCGAACGCGCCCGGAAACACCTGGACGGACGGACCGGCATCGGCCGGCCAGTCCACGGAGACCACGTCGAAGCGGCACGGCCGGTCCCGCAGGCCTTCGCACGCCAGGTAGCGGAGCGCCATCAGGGCGATTCGCCGTTGCTTCGGCGGCGTCACGGCCTCGGCCGGACGCCCGCAGCGGTCGGACCGCCGCGCCTTCACCTCGACGAAGACCAGGTACCGGCCGTCCCGGGCGACGATGTCGATTTCGCCATGTCGCGTCCGGTACCGCCGGGCAAGAATTGCGTACCCGCGCCGCTCCAGCGCGTCCGCCGCCAGATCTTCGGCCGATTTCCCGAGGGCGACCCGTTCGAGGCTCACATCTGAATGGCCGCAGCAATCGACGGGCCATGCGGCTGCCGGGTATAATTTGGGCGCCCCGTCCGGGCGTCGCCTGCGTCATCCTGACACCGGCCGCACTGATACCGTCATCGGCGCCCTTCGGCGCCCAGTCACAGAACAGGGGATCTCATGAAATGTCTCGTCTTCGGCGGCGCCGGCAAGATGGGTACCGCAGTCGCGTTCGATCTGCTCCGGGCTTCTGATGTCACGACCGTCGGCCTCGCCGACCGCCGCCTCGACGCGCTCCAAGCCGTCCAGGCGCGCCTCAAGGATCCCCGCATCACGCTCCACGAAGTCGACGTCACGAAGAAAGACGACGTCATGGCGCTCATGAAGCGGTACGACGTGGGCGTCAATACCTTGCCGACCCGCCGGACGAGCTACCTGGTGGTGGATGCGGCCGTCCGCGCCGGCCTGCACATCGCCGACCTGCTCGAGGAGTACCACCGCCGGCCTGACGCGTACGAAGTCGAAGGCCTGGAGCTGCCCGCGGGCATGTCAGCCGAGGCCTACGGAGACTGGCTCCACGAGACGGCCGTCAAGAACGGGGTCTGCTTCCTCGACGGCATCGGCTTTGCGCCCGGCCTCAGCAACGTCACCTGCGGCGAGGGCATCCGGAAGCTGGACGTCGCCGAATCGGCCATCGCCCGCGTCGGGGGCATCCCGCGCAAGGACATAGCCGAACGCAATCCGCTCCGTTACATGATTACCTGGGCGTTTGGCCACGTGCTCCGCGAGTACATGATCAGAGTGAACATCATCGAGGACGGCCGCATCGTCGAGGTCGATGCCTCGAGCCGGCGCGAGACCTTCCTGTTCGACCGCCTGGGACAGCGCGAAACCCTGGAGTGCGCCGTCACGCCGGGCATGCCCTCGTTCATCTTCACGCGGCCGGACCTGCGCGAGTTCGCGGAGAAGACCGTCCGCTGGCCCGGCCACTGGGACGGCATCGCGACGTTGAAGGAATGCGGCATGCTCGACATCGACCCGATCCAGGTCGGGAACTGCCGGGTCAGCCCGCGCGAGGTGCTGCTGGCCAGCATCGAACCGCGCTTGCGCGCGAGGGACGGCGATACCGATGTGTGCGTGATGTACAACACGGTGGTGGGCAGGAAGAACGGGCGGCGCACGCGGGTGTCGTACCATCTCTGGGATGAGGCCGACATCACGAACGGCATTTCGTCCATGGGACGCGTCACCGGGTACAGTGCCGCCATCGGCGCCGTGATGATCGGCCGCGGCGTGATCACGGAACGGGGCTGCGTGCCGCCCGAGGACGCGATCTACGGCGAGCGCTACACGTACTTCATGAAAGAACTCGACCAGCGCCACATTCGCGTGGACGAAACGGTGGAGACGATCGACTGACCCGTCCCCGGATACGAGAGCCGGGATCCGGGATCAGGGATCCGCTTCAGCGCGGCACACACGCCTGGGGCAGGCTGCGCAGAAGCCGATCACGCTCGCCCCCCCGCGCGGATCGACCGGCGAGCCCGCGGCTGCAACCTACGTGGCTTTCGCGCCGACTTTCCAGCGGGTGCCGCTCGCCGAGTCCTCGAGGATGATGCCCCGCGCCGCGAGATCCTGCCGGATGCGATCTGCGGCCGCGAAGTCGCGCCTCCGCCGGGCCGCGTGCCGCTCGGCGATCAACCGCTCGATCTCGTCAGCCGAGGGTGCGGCCTTCGCATCCTCGGCCCGCCGCAGCGACAGCACCCCGAGGATCCGGTCGACGTATTCGAACGCCTCGCGGATGACCGGCACGTCCGGCTGTCCGACCTCGCCAGCGTCGATGGACGTGTTGAGCGCCCGGACCAAGTCGAAGACCACCCCAAGGGCCCCAGCGGTGTTGAGGTCCTGTTCGAGCATGTTCCCGAACGCGGCCCGGGCCTCCGCCACGCGCGCCTGCACGGCCGGGTGGGCCTCTGTCGAGGTCAGACCATCGAGCCGCGCCAGAAAGTCCATGAGGCGCTGCACCGCCTCCTCGGCCTGCTGCAGGCTCGCCCAGGAGAACTTCAACTGTTTGCGATAGTGCGTCGAGATGTAGAGATACCGGAGGGCCGACGGCCTGTAGCCCTTCTCCACCAGGTCCGGGATGTTGAACTGGTTGCCCAGCGACTTCGACATCTTCTCTTCGTCGATCAGCAGGTGCTCGACGTGGACCCAGACGCGGGCGAACGGCTGCTTCGTCGCGCCCTCACTCTGGGCGATCTCGTTGTCGTGGTGCGGAAACACCAGGTCGATGCCTCCCGCATGCAGATCGATCGGAGGCTCGCCGAGCAGCCGGAGCGCCATGGCCGAGCACTCGAGATGCCAGCCCGGACGTCCGGGGCCGTGCCCGTAGTCCCAGGTGGGCTCATCCGGGCGGGTCGCCTTCCAGAGCACGAAGTCGCGCACGTCCTCCTTGGCGTACGAGTCGGTATCGACGCGCGCACCCGGCTGGATGCCGGCGTGATCCAGACGTGACAGCTTCCCGTACCCCTCGAAGGTCGAGATCTTGAAGTAGACCGAGCCGTCGCTGCGGTACGTGTGGCCGTTGCGCTCGAGCCCCGAGATCACCTCGGACATCGCCCGCAGGTTGGCCTCGTCCGTCGCACGTGGCGTCTCCTCTACCTCCTCCATCCCGACGGCCGCCGCGTCCTCCCGAAACGCCTGGATGTACCGGTCGGTGTAGTCACGAAGCGGAACGCCCGCCTTCTGCGACCCGGCGATCGTCCGGTCGTCGACATCCGTGAAGTTCATGACCTGCCGGACACGGTGGCCGCAGTGGTACTTGAAGGTCCGTCGCAGGACATCCAGGCAGACGAAGGTCCTGAAGTTCCCGATGTGGCCTCGGTTGTAGACCGTCAGACCGCAGGTATACATCCGCACGGTGTTGTCGCGTGACGGTGCGAAGGGCTCCTCGGTCCGGGTCAGCGTGTTGTAGAGGCGCAGCATCGTGAGTGAACGTCCAGCGGTCAGGCCGGCCGCGGCCAACTCAGGTCCAGCAGCGAGGCCGTCCCGCAGAGCACGGAGGCGTCAAAGGCCGTGGCCGTGACGCGCAGCGCGATCTCCATGGCTCCCGGCGACCGGTCGCTGTTCCGGAGGTTGCGGGTGAAGGCCTCCCCGACTTCCCGCCCGATGTCCGAACACCGGGCCTCGTCGAAACCGGCCACCTTCGCCAGACGCCCGGCCAGTTCCGCCACGATCGGCACGAACGTGTCGTCGCAGGGAATCCGCGCATGGAAGTCGAGCGGCAGGGGCGAAAAGGCAGGCGCGGTCATGGATAGTTGATTCTACTACACGCCCCCGAGACCGCGTCAGATCGCGATCTGCCCGACCAGCGCCTGCACGAGACGGCAATCCTCCTCAATCTGGCGGGTCAGGGCCTCGACTGATTCGAAGCGGCGCTCATCCCGCAACCGCTGCACGAAGTACAGGCGCAGGCTCACCCCGTAGAGGTCGCGCCCCCCCGCCAGCAGGTGCGTCTCGATGGACGGCTGCCCGTCCGGTCCGAAGGTGGGGCGGGTACCGATGTTCGTGACCGATGGCCAGCAGGTGCGGCCGACGCGCACAATCGAAGCGTACACGCCATTCGGAGGAAGCACCAGGTTTTCCGTGACCAGGTTCGCGGTCGGGAATCCAATGGTCCGCCCGCGGCCGTCGCCGCGCACGACCTCGCCATCGACGAAATGATGCCGGCCCAGCAGCGCCGCGGCCTCGTCCACGCGCCCCTCGGAGACGAGCCGACGGATCCGCGTGCTGCTCACCACGAAGTCCTTGTAGCGGACGGGGTCGATCTTCTCGGCCCGGAATCCGAAGCGGCCGCCGAGGCCCCGCAGCACGGTGAAGTTCCCGGCCCGCTCGTGGCCGAACAGGAAGTTGGCGCCGACCCAGACCTCCGACACGTGCAGCCAGTCCACGAGGACGCGACGGACGAACGTCTCGGGATCCCAGCGTGAGAACTCTGGCGTGAAGCTGACAACGGCCGCGCCGTGCATCCCGGCCTGATCGAAGGCCTCGAGCTTCTGCGCCGCCGTCATCAGCAGCGGTGGCGCCTTGTCCGGGCGGGTCACCTGAGTCGGATGCGGATCGAAGGTCAGGGCCACGGCGGTCGCGCCGCGTTCCACGGCGCTTCGATGCACGCGGTCGATGATCTTGATGTGCCCGCGATGCAGGCCGTCGAAGTTGCCGAGCGCCAGCACCGGCGACCGCCAGTGACGCGGGCACGGGTCGGCGGGGAAACGAATCACGTCCACGTCAACCATCATACTCAGGGCCCAGGCGACAGGCGACAGGCGACAGGGGGAAGAGCAGGCGACAGGCGACAGGCGAC
>CAYZYG010000199.1:0-4853 GCA_964481395.1 uncultured Vicinamibacterales bacterium | reverse complement strand
ACGGCTTGGCGCTACGGTCGCGATTATACCACAGTCGCAATGGCGCGCAAAACAGCAAGATTCCAGCGGCAACGGCTCAAATCCCCGATGGCTGCCATTTCTCTGCTGCGTCTTCGCACGGTATAATGCATCCATGCGCGTCTCCGTGATCTGTACCGTCCTGAACGAAGCTGAGGCCGTCGGCCGCCTGCTGGAAAGCCTGGCCGCGCAGTCCAGGCCGCCCGACGAGGTCATCATCGTCGACGGCGGCAGCAGCGACGGCACGCCGGCCGTGGTGCTGAGCCACGCCGACCGCCTGCCCCTCAAGCTCCAGGAGGCGCGCGGGGCCAACATCAGCCGCGGTCGCAACCTGGCAGTCAAACGCGCTTCCGGCGAAGTGATCGCCAGCACCGACGCCGGCGTGCGGCTGGAGCCCGACTGGCTGGAGCGGCTGACGGCCCCCTTCGAGGGGCTGGCGCCGGACGCGCTGGCCGCTGGCTGCTACGCCGCGGCCGGCTTCTTTCAGCCCGACCCACACGGCCCCTTCGAGTTGGCCCTGGGCGCGACCACCCTGCCGCTGGTGGACGACATCCGGCCGGAGCGCTTTTTGCCCAGCAGCCGTTCGGTGGCCTTCAGCCGCGGCGCTTGGCAGTGCAGCGGCGGCTACCCTGAGTGGCTGGACTACTGCGAAGACCTGTTGTTCGATTTTCGTCTGATCGAATGCTGCGGCGGCTTTGCCTGGGCGCCGGAGGCGCGGGTGCATTTCCGTCCGCGGCCCACCCTGCGCAGCTTTTTCAAGCAGTACTATCGCTATGCCCGCGGCGACGGCAAGGCCGACCTCTGGCGCAAACGCCACGCCCTGCGCTACGTCACCTACCTGCTGGCGCTGCCCGCGCTGCTGGCCCTGAGCATCCTGCATCACCCGCTCTGGCTGCTGATCCTCCTGGCCGGCGCGCTGGCCTACTGCTGGCGGCCGGCCCGCCGGCTGGCAGCCCAGTGGCAGGGCTATGGCTGGCCCCAACGGCTGTGGGCCCTGCTGCTGATCCCGCTCTTGCGCCTGACCGGCGACGTGGCCAAGATGCTGGGCTATCCGGCCGGCCTGCGCTGGCGACGCAAAAACCGCGCCCGCGACGAGATCCACTGGCGACGCACCATGGCCAGCGGCCGCCGCTACGGATAAGCCGGGGAACAGGCCACTCAGACGCCGGACACTCTCACACATCCGCGCCCCGCGCCGACCGCCCATTAACCGTTCACCAATTCCCCGTTCACCGTCCACCGTTCACCATTCCCCATTCCCCGTTCACCGTTCACCGTTAACCGTTCACCCCTCCCACCATGTCTCCCCTCGACCTGGCCATCGTCATCCTGAACTACAACACGCGCGATCTGCTGCGCCGCTGCTTGCAGACGGTCTACGCCAGCCAGGGCGCTTTCAGCTACGCCGTCTGCGTGGTGGACAACGCATCCTCCGACGGCAGCGCCGAGATGACCGCGCAGGAATTCCCTCAGGCCATACTGATCGCCAGCCCGGTCAACGGCGGCTATCCTGCAGGCAACAACCTGGGACTGCGCCATTTCGGCTGGAGCGATCAGCCGGGCGCGGGCGACCCCGCCGCCACGCCGCGCTACGCCCTGTTGCTCAACCCCGACACCGAGCTGCCCCCCACCGCGCTGGCGGAAATGCTGGCCTTCATGGACAGCCGGCCAGCATGCGGCGTGGCCGGGCCGAAGCTGGTGCGGCTGGATGGCAGCCTGGACCTGGCCTGCCGGCGCTCCTTTCCCACGCCCCAGGTCAGCCTGTACCGCATGATCGGGCTGAGCAAGCTCTTCCCCCGCAGCCCGCGCTTTGGCCGCTACAACATGACCTATCTCAGCCCCGATCAGACCACCGAGGTCGATGCGGTGGTGGGCGCGTATATGCAGGTGCGGGGCGAGGCCATTCATCAGGCGGGGCTGCTGGACGAGACCTTCTTCATGTACGGCGAGGACCTGGACTGGGCCTTTCGCATCAAGCAGCGCGGCTGGCAGGTATGGTATAATGCCGCGGTGACGGTGCTGCACGTCAAAGAAGCGGCCAGCAAGAGCAGCAGCAAGGCGCGCTACGAGTTCTACCGGGCCATGCTGATCTTCTACCGCAAACACTATCAGGCCACGACCCCGCTGCTGCTGCATTGGGCCATCGTCGGCGGCATCGGCCTGCGCGGCGCGCTGGACATGGCCGGCCGCCGCTGGTCGCAATGGCGGCGCGGCCTGCGCGCCCCCGCCCATCACGGTTGACAGGATCCCCCATGAAGCGCTCACAAGTCACCCTGGTGCTGGTGCAGGTCATCTTCGATATCCTGTTGACGATGCTGGCCGTGGCCCTGGCCTACCGCATCACCCTGGCGCGCGATCCCAGCGTGGGCGCGGTGGGGCAGTACCTGGGGCAGATGGTGATCTACGTCGTCACCGTGATCGGCGCGATCTTCTTCAGCAAGCTCTACACCCGCAGCCGCGGCCAGCCGCGCCTGCAAGAGCTGATGGCCCTTTACCGCGCCGTCACGCTGGGCTCCCTGCTGGCCGTCGCCTTCATCTCCTTCCTGCTCAAGAACATCATCGACTATCGCCGGCCCATGCTGGTGCTGGCCTGGCTGCTGACGCTGGGCCTGCTGACCCTCAGCCGCGTGCTGCACATCCAGTTGCAGCGCTGGCTGATGCGCCGCGGGGTGGGCAACAACGATGTGCTGCTGGTGGGCACCGGCGAGGTGGCGCGCATCGTCTTGCAGAAGATGCTCAACTCCCCCCAGTTGGGCTATCGGCCGGTGGGGCTGGTGGCCGTGGACGATGGGCCGCAGAAGGTGCTGGGGCTGCCGGTGCTGGGCAAGATGGCCGATCTGCCCCGGCTGGTGGAAAAACAGCAGGTGCAGGAGGTGATCATCTGCCTGCCCGAGGCCACCCATCGCGAGCTGGTGCAGATCGTGGCCCAGTGCGAACGCGAGCGGGTCAGCATCCGCATCTACCCCGACGTCTTCCAGATCATGGCCTCAGAGGTGAGCATCAGCGACCTGGCCGGCCTGCCGCTGCTGACCATGCGCGACGTGGGGCTGCGCGGCTGGCATCTGGCCATGAAGCGGACGGTGGACATCGTGGGCAGCCTGGCGGGGTTGGTGATCTTCTCGCCGCTGATGATGCTGACCGCGCTGCTGATCAAGCTGGAATCGCCCGGACCGGTCTTCTACGTGCAGGAGCGCATGGGGCTGGACGCCAAGCCCTTCCTGATGCTCAAGTTCCGCTCCATGCGCGACGACGCCGAGCGGCAAGGGCCGGGCTGGACCACCCCCGGCGACCCGCGGCGCACCCGCATCGGCGCGCTGCTGCGCAAGCTCTCCTTCGACGAGCTGCCCCAGTTCATCAACGTGCTGCTGGGCGACATGAGCCTGGTGGGGCCGCGGCCGGAGCGCCCGGTCTACGTCGAGCAGTTCCGCCAGAGCATCCCGCGCTACATGGATCGCCATCGCGAGAAGGCCGGCATCACCGGCTGGGCCCAGGTCAACGGCCTGCGCGGCGACACCTCCATCACCGAACGCACCAAATACGACCTGTGGTACATTGAAAACTGGTCGATCTGGCTCGATTTTCAGATCATGGTGCGCACCGTCCTGCGCATGTTCACCGATCGCCAGGCCTATTGAGCCCGCGAGAAATCCCCGAAGTCAGAGGACATCCCGATGATCACCCAAGCCGCAAAAGAACTCTTTGCCCTTGTCAACGCGCTCTGCGGTGGACTGTTATTCCTGGGACTGCTGATCTACCTGGTTCGCGCCCGCCCGCGCCGCGCGGCCATCGTCGTTTCCCTGCTGCTGCTCATCCTCGTCTGCATCGCCAACGCGTTCATCGTCTACTTCTGGCTATAGGGGGCCAACGCGGCCGGGGGGTTTGACACTCAAGGCGTCTCATGGTATCATAGCTGCCATGTTCTTTAGCACTCTCCACCCGCGAGTGCTAAACCGGCCCACGGCTTGCCCAGCCTTGGGCCCAACGGTTGCGTCTTTCGAGGAATGCTGAACAGGTGAACACGCTTAATCCGCGCCGGCAGGCTGTGCTGGCCATCGTCGTCCAGGAACATATCGCCACAGCCCAGCCCATCGGCTCCAAGATGGTGGTCGAGGAATATGGGCTGAAGGTCAGCCCGGCCACCATCCGCAACGAAATGAAGGCGCTGGAGGAGCAGGGCTTCCTGACGCACCCGCACACCTCGGCCGGCCGCGTGCCCACCGAAGAAGGCTACCGCTATTTCGTCCAGCATCTCCTGCCCGACCAGCCGCTGACGCTGGATGACCAGTTCACCATCCAACATCTCTTCCATCAGGTGGGCCGCGAGACCGACCAGTGGGCGCAGTTGGCGGCCGCGGTGCTGGCCCATGCCGCCCAGATGGGCGCGCTGGCCACGCCGCTGCGCTCCGACCGCTGCCGCTTCAAGCATATCGAGCTGGTCGAGGTGCGTCACGGGCTAGTTCTGCTGGTGCTGGTGTTGCACCAGGGCATCGTCCGCCAGCAGATGCTCAGCCTGGACTTTCGCGTCAGCCAGGAGGAGCTGAGCCAGCTCTCCAACCTGCTCAACGACCTGCTGGCCGGGCTGACGGCCGGAGAAATCGAGGCCCGCGGGTTGGCGTTGACCGAATTTGGCCAGCAGGTGGTTTCGATGATCCAGAGCGTGATGGAGCGCGAGGACAACCCCCACAACGAGCAGATCTACCGCGAGGGGCTGTCGCACATCCTGACGCAGCCGGAGTTCCTGCTGGCCGAGGACGCCCAACAACTGGTCTCGGTGCTGGAGCAGCCGCCGCTGCTGGGCTCGATCTTCGAGAACGTGCGCCAGCGGGATGGCGTGC
>CAYZYG010000198.1:0-4946 GCA_964481395.1 uncultured Vicinamibacterales bacterium | reverse complement strand
ACCCAAGCGGCAGATCTAATTGTCGTCAGGCGGCAGATCTAATTGTCGCCGCGCAGACAACTCTCGGGGAACTCGGAAGGGCGTCCATACGACTCGCGCAATGACGTTGCAGGGGGGGGGCGTGACAGGGGCGGTCGCGGCCGCCTTGTGTTGTGCTGTCGTGGCGGAGATGGTGCGACGACGAGCACGCACACTCGACCTCCTCGACGTGCCGAACCACAGGAGTTCTCATCGCGAACCGACACCCCGAGGGGGGGGGTTGGGGCTGATCGTCGGGCTGAGCGTTGGAACGGCGGCCAGTTTCGCTTTGACCGGCTTGCCCGTCGAAGCCGAAGCAGTCACGTTGATCGGCTGTGCGTTAGGCGTGGCTTGGCTTGGCCTTACCGACGATCGGCGTGGCCTCTCGCCACGTTTGCGCCTGACCGTCCAGATCGCGTTGTCGGCGGCGTTTGTTGCGGTTGTCGGTCCCGTAGACGTGGGGCACCTCTTCGCTTCGGTGGGACTGGCGCCGTCGGCCCAGGCCGTGGCCTTTGCCGGTACTGTCATCTGGATGGTGGCGGTGACGAATTTCTACAATTTCATGGACGGGGTTGACGGTCTCGCCACAGGTCAGGCGATAGCCTCATGCGCAGGTGTGATCGTCGCCGGATGGTCAGCGCCGGCCACGGCCGTGGCATACTCGTTGGGTGGCGCCGCACTTGGTTTCCTCCCGTTCAACTGGCCTCCGGCCAAGATCTTCTTGGGTGATGTCGGGAGTGGCTCGGTTGGTTTCCTCCTGGGCGGTCTCCCGCTTCTTGCTCCCCCAGAGTCCCGCGTCGCGGCCCTTGTCGCAACGGCGACCGGCCTGACTTTCTTCATTCTGGATCCCTCGTTCACGCTCGTCCGGCGCATCTTGAAGCGACAACCCCTAATGCAGTCGCACCGAGAACATCTTTACCAGCGTCTCATGCCGGTTGGCAGCACGAGCCGGCTTCCAACTCGGCTGTTGGTAGGCGCTGGATGCCTGCTTTCCATCGTGGCTGCGATTGCGTACCCGGACGCCGGTTCCGCGACGCTCGTGATTGTGGTTGCGGGTTTTCTGTTCGGGATTGAGGTTGTCGCAGTGACGCGCACACGACGACGGCGCAAAGACACGACGCACCGTCTCGAGAACTCGCACACGGGATGACCCACGTCTACGTGCTGGTGCCGCTGGCCGCGGTGCTCGCCACTTGGTCCGCCTACAAGAGAAGCAGCGGAACGCACCTCGGCCCCGTAGGGCTCCTTATCTTTGCCTACGTTGCCACCTGCACGCTTGCGATTCCGCTGGAGTACCTCGGACAGCGATGGAGCGTGCTGGAGCCGGCCCTCACGCCGATGCTGTATCTCGGCGCGTCGCTGGGCCTAGTTCTCTGGGGGTTCTTCCCCTTCCGGCCGAGCGGATTCAAGTACATCCTAATCAAGAACCTCCCTACATACCTCCTGTTCGAGAGAATCGTCCTAGTATCGTCGCTGGCGACCATCACCTTCTTTTCCGAGCCGGCGCTGCGCGCTCTTTCCGGACATGCGGGCGACAATCGAGCAAACCTTAGCCAGTTCTCGGAGGTCCTCGGCAGTCATGGCCTGCTGAACACGGTATTCTCGTTGATCGCCAACTTCTTTGCTGTGCCGATATGTCTGGCCCTTGTTCGACTCACCGACAACTGGCCTGCGCGACATCGAAGCGCAACTGTGGCATGGTTGTTGTTTGGCTCGAGCTTGTCCTACCTCGTCTACGTTCTCGCCTACGTAGGGCGCGACGCAGCAGTGTTCTGGCCACTGACAGCCGCTTTTCACTACCTGATGTTCTCGCAGTTTCTGTCGCCGCACCGCCGCCGAGTAATGAAGCGCCTGGCGGTAGCGATTGTAATCTTCATGGCAATCCCGTTCGTGTGGATATCCGTGGCACGATTCGGAAACGACGAGAGAGGCGTGGTCCTGAGCGTTCTCGACTACGGTGGGGCTCAGGTCAGGAACTTCAACGATCACTACGTTGCGTTCAGTACTCCCGCGTACGGGGCGCTGACATTTGATCAGATAAGGCGTCTGTATACGCTGGCGGTTGAGGGGGTTGACCAACGGACGAGTAGAGTGGACTGGTTTCCGGTCTACACAGATACTGGAGTAATCCCCTGGTCGTTCTCGACATTTGTCGGTACCTTCGTCCAGGATTTCGGGCCTAGTCGCACCCCGCTGCTGCTTGTGACCCTGGCATTTATTACGCGACGATCACTTGCGGGACTCCGAGGGAGGGGCGCCATGTCGATGTCGCAGATCTTGGTATTCTCGCTTTGCGCTCAGATAGTGCTCTTCGGTGTCTTCTACTTCCGCCAGATGTCGTCGAACCTGGCGATGCTTGCTGTGTTCGGCAGTGCAGGCCTTCTGGCTGTCCCGGGGAGGGAGCCAGTGGCTATTGGCTGGGCGTCTGTATTGCGAAGACAGCGCTGGCCACGCGGGATGGTCGACCGAAGGTCCTCACTGTGAACTCCGCATCGCCGCGCAGCGTCACGCGCCGCCAGCCGGCCCACGGGCACAGCGCAATGGCGTGGCCGAACCGCGCGGAAGGTTTCGGTTAGTACTTCCGTGATCCAAGTCTTGCGCGGCCGGCCACTCTCTACGTGGATCACTGTGGCCGTCCTGGCAAGTGCGGGTTCACTCTCGAACCTGCTGGTGAACATCGGCGCGGTATGCTTCAGTCAGGCTGTCACGGCCGGACAGACGTCCGGCAAGCAGGGGAGAGCCTGTGCCGAACATCTGGCCGAGGCCGGGAAGACGTTCGGTCCGCAGAACAGCCGGGCATACAGTCTGATCGGCGCCCAGAGCGTGCAGTCGCGGAATTCCGAACGAGCCGTGGCAAATCTGCAGATCGCCGGAACACTTGATCCAAGAGATGCCGTTTCAAGGTTCCGGCTCGGAGAAGTACTCTTCGAACGGCACGAACAAGACGCTGCTTTGGTCGAGTGGCGTGCTGCAGCTGCGGCGCCGAGCTTCTTGCTCCGTGGTATCGAGGCAGCCGAAAGTGGCGACCCGGAGCGGGCGGTTGACCTCGCGAAGACTGCTCTTGCCATCGACTCTGAAGACTATCGTGCCTGGCTGTTATTGGGTGACTCACTCAGGTCCTGTACGGACGCGACTGCGGCGGCTGACGCCTACGGCCAGGCGATCCAGCGAAGCCCCAGCCAGGCAAGTGGATACGAGCTTCTCGGACAGCTGTACTACAAGGACCTTAAGCGGCCCGAAGAGGCAGACGCGATCCTAAGCCGAGGAATCACCCATGCGGATCCCCCGGTGGATAGGCTGTACGCCGCTCGCTCACGGTTGAACTTAGAGCGGGAGAGACTGCAAGCCGCCGAGCGGGACGCTCGGGTGGCAGTGGACCTCAACCCCGCAACCATAGCTCACCAGCAGTGGCTCGGAGATGTTCTCTTTGCGAGAGGATCCTATCGCCAAGCTGAGGAACAGTACCGGACACTGGGTAGCATTGGTCAGCACTGGTACTGGAAGTGGATCAGCCATGTCCGACTGGCGAAGGTGTATGTGGCACAGGAGCGGCGGGAAGCCGCCATCGCAGAATTACGGTCAGCAGTCCTCGTGGTTCTCAACGGCAGGGCGGGTGCTGATACCGTGATCCAGGGATATGTTGCCCTTGGCGATCTTCTCGTTGCAGCTGGGCGGTCTGACGAAGCTCGGGCGGCTTTCCTTGAGGCTCTCAAGCTTCGACCCACAGACGTTGCGGTTTCCCGCCGCCTGGCTTCCCTTCAACCAGACAGACGCCCAAGATGAGATCTGCTTGGCCTGAGCAACGGGTCAAGCGCGGGCCGGAGACTGTCAACCTGCTTTAGACCGAAGTTCCACGGCCCATGACGAGGTATCTGCTGTCGGGGGCAGCGGTTACCGACACGGGCGCTGCTGAGTTCTGTCTACATGGACGCGGCGGGCTGCGGGATCGTTTTGAGGAGATCCAGGGCGTGGCGCTGGACGTCGCTCGCGGTGGTGGTGACGGCGAAGGTGGGAGCCTCCGGCGCCGAGCGCGTGCGACAGTGATTGCGCACGATCGTCGTCAGGGTCCCGAGGAGCGTCCGGAAGCTGTGCACCGGCCGGCCGGCCGCGGTTTCGTGCCGGGCGGCCTTGTGGTCGGCGCTGACGGAGCGGTGCGCCGGCGCGATCGGATTGCGCGGCACCGGTGGGTACTCGTCGGCAAAGAGGAGCGGACGCCACGCCTCGCGCATGTGCCATTCCACGTAGTACGCCAGCACACACAGGAAGATGTGACTCCGCACGCGGTCCGGCAGGCGATGGTGAATCGGGCGCACCTGTAGATCGATCGACTTGAGCGTGCGGAACGCGCGTTCCACCCGCGCCAGACGCTTGTAGGCGCGGACCGCCGCGGCATCCGACAGGCGCCGCTTGGGGAGATTCGTGCGGATGATGTAGATCCCGTCGAGGGCGGCTTCCGCCTCAATGCGGGCCGTCCGTCTGGCAAAGGTGAACTGGCCGTCACGAATCGTCAGGCTGAAGTGCTTGGCGACCTGGTACTTGTTGATCACCCGGCCGACGCGCACGCCGATGTCTTCGCGACGCCGGAGACGGCCGCGCGCGACCATCGCCTGCACCTTCTCCAGTTCCACGGTGGTGGCCTCGATCAACGCCTGCCGTTTCTCCGCGCGCCGCACGGCGAGCGCGGGATTGCGACAGGCGACGAGCCGCTCCCCGGGGTAGTCGGGATGGATGAAGCCGACCAGGTTTCGCTCATCGAACAACCCCAGCTGGAGCGGCCCGCCCAGCAAGGCACGGATCTGGGTGGTCTTCAGCGCCGTGATCCAGCCCACGCCCGGCTGCGTGCGCAGCTCCGCAATCGCCTGGTCGGCGATCATGCCGCGGTCGCCGACGAAGACGACGTCCGTCAGCCCGAAGCGCTCCCGGACCTT
>CAYZYG010000197.1:0-4950 GCA_964481395.1 uncultured Vicinamibacterales bacterium | reverse complement strand
CTCGTCGAGGCTCGGTGCCGGCGGCGCGACGGCGGCGGGCGCCGGCGTGACCGGCGCGACCGCGGACGCGGCCGGCGGGGCCTGGGGCCGCGGAGGCGAGCCGCAGGCGACCGCGGAACAGAGGACGAGGGCGAGCGTTCGTGCGTGCATGTGACCTCCACGACCCGGCATGCGCGCCGCGGTTGCAGCGGCCGTGCCTGGCCGGTCCTGACGCGAGATTACCGCGCTCGGAGGTGCCCCGAGGCCGCGTCTGCCGCGACGGCACGCGCGTGCGGCGAGCCCGGTGTCGAACTGGCACCGGCGTGCGCGGATGACACGGCCCGGCGAGCACGCTATGCACGTCCGCAGTGCGCGGGCCGTACCTCGACGATCCGAAGGACGAACAGCCTCGCGACCGGCGCCGGCTGGCGGTCCTGTGGCGCCTGCTCCCGCTGGTGCGCCCGCACCTCGGGCGGTTCGTGCTCGCGATCGTGTGCCTGTTCGCGGCATCGAGCATCACGCTCGTGTATCCGTGGGCCGCGCGCGAGGCGATCGACGTCGGCATGCGCTCGGCCGCGACCACGAGCCTCGAGCTGATCGTCGCCGCCGTCATCGGCCTGTTCCTGCTCAACGCCGTGCTGGTGTGGCTGCGCCACTACACGCTGTCGTGGCTCGGCGAGCGCGTCGTCTCCGACCTGCGCGGCATGGTGTTCGACCGCATCCTCACGCTGCCGCTCGCGTGGTTTCACGAGCGGCGCACCGGCGAGCTCGTCGGCCGGCTCGCCTCCGACGTCACGATCGTGCAGGGCGTCGTCAGCTCGGACCTCTCGATCTCGCTGCGCAACGGCGTGCAGATGTTCGGCGCGCTCGTGATGCTGTTCGTGATCGACGTGAAGCTGACGCTGCTGATGCTCGCCGTCGTGCCGGTGACCGTCATCACGACGATCTACTTCGGCAAGCGGATCCGCAAGCAGGCGCGCCATGTCCAGGACGAGCTCGCGAAGGTCTCGGGCCAGGTCCAGGAGTCGATGGGCGCGATCGCGACCGTGCAGTCGTTCGTGCGCGAGCGCTACGAGGCGCAGCGCTACCGCGCCGGCGTCGAGCACGCGTTCGGGATGACGCTGCGGCTGATCCGCGCGCGCTCGTGGTTCTTCTCGACGACGATGACCGCCGGCTACACCGGCGTCGCGCTCGTGATCTGGCTCGGCGGCAGCGCGCTGATCGAGGGCACGATGACGCCGGGCGACCTGACGTCGTTCTTCCTCTACACGTTCATCGTCGCCGGCGCGCTGTCGGATCTCGCGAGCCTGTGGGGCTCGCTCCAGCGCGCGGCGGGCGCGACCGACCGGCTGTTCGCGGTGATCGACGCCGAGCCCGAGATCCGCGACGCCGATCTCGCTCGCCCGGTGCCGCCGGGCGGCGGTCACATCAAGCTCGAGCGGGTGTCGTTCGCGTATCCGTCGCGCGACCAGCAGGTGCTCGCCGACATCGATCTCGACGTGCGGCCCGGCGAGGTGGTCGCGCTGGTCGGCCCGTCCGGTGCCGGCAAGTCGACGATCCTGTCGCTGCTCTACCGGTTCTACGACGTCACCGGCGGGCGGATCACGTTCGAGGGCGTCGACGTCCGCGAGCTCCGGCTCGCCGACCTGCGCCGCGCGCTCGCGATCGTCGCGCAGGAGCCGGTCCTGTTCTCGGGCTCGATCCGCGACAACATCGCCTACGGCGCGGCCGACGTGCCGGCGCAGGCGGAGATCGAGGCGGCGGCGAAGGACGCGTTCGCGCACGAGTTCATCACCCACTTCCCCGAGGGTTACGACACGATGATCGGCGAGCGCGGCACCAAGCTGTCGGGCGGGCAGAAGCAGCGCATCGCGCTCGCGCGCGCGATCATCGCGAACCCACGCGTGCTGATCCTCGACGAGGCGACCTCGAACCTCGACGCCGAGAGCGAGGCGGCGGTGCAGGCCGCGCTCGCGCGCCTCATGCGCGGCCGCACCACCATCATCGTCGCGCACCGGCTCAGCACCGTGCGCGACGCCGATCGCATCGTCGTCCTCGACGACGGGCGCATCGTCGAGGAGGGGCGCCACGACGAGCTGATGGCGCGCGCCGGCACCTACCGCCGGCTCGTCGAGCATCAGCTCATCTCTGCGGATCGGGTGCTTGCCACGGCCACAGCAGCAGGCCGTTCGCATCCTCGGTGAAGTTCGTCACGGTGAGCGCGTCCTCGAAGCGGTCGACCCGCGGCAGCTTCCACAGCCAGATCCGGCCATCGCGCGTGCGCTCGAGGATCAGGCGCCCGTTCGGTGACAGATCGATCTGCCGCTCCATCGCGTCGGGCGAGCGCGCGATCGGCAGCGGCCAGCGCGCGAACGACGGCAGCTCGATCACGTCGTACGCGTGCTGCCCCGGGACGATGATCCGGTCCGGCGTGCCCTGCACCGTGCCGCGCGTCGAGGCCAGCCGCGTCTGGGTGCCGTCGGGCGAGACGTACATCGTGCTGTGGTTCTTGAGCCCGACGACCAGCCCGCGCTGGATCGTGTAGACGTACTCGATCGGGGCCTCGAACTGCGCCAGCTCGTCGAGGGTGGTCGTCCACCGCAGCAGCCGATCGTCGCGCGCGACCACGAGCGCGTCGCGATCGGCCGTCGCGTACGTGATCGCCCCGGCGTCCGGGACCGACAGCCGCACGAGCTCGCCCGTCGCCAGATCCGCCCGCACGAGCTCGTGCTCCGCGATCACGGCGTACCGCGTGCCGCCGAGCCGCACGATGATGTTGACGTCGCCGTCGGTGCGGAACAGCGGCGCGTACCGTCCCGCGACGAGGCCGCCGAAGACCTGGTTGCGATCGGCGTAGACGAGCCCGCGTTCGACGAGCTGGATCTCGTCGAACGCCGCCGCCACGGTATGGGCGGGTATGGTCTCGCCGGCCGCGAACACCTTCGCGCGCCGGCCATCGGTGGTCGCCTCGACGATGAGGACGCGCCCGGTCTCGCGGTCGTACGAGCGGATCTGCCCGGCGGCCTCCAGCTCGATCGCCCTCGCGGTGCCGGTCGCGAGATCGTGCCAGGTGAAGTCGAAGTTGAAGCCGTTGCCCGACAGCAACCAGCGATCCGTCACGAACACGGTGGACATGTGGCGCTGCACCGAGAGCAGCCTCGGCAGCGTGTCGAGCTCGATGACGACGATCGCACCGTCACCGACGGCGACGACCCGGTTGGACCGAGGGCGCGACACGACGCGCATGAACCGCAGCGCGATCGCCACGGGGAGCTCGCGGAGCCGGGTGCCGTCGACGTAGTGGATCCGCCGGCCGTCGCCGCCGATCGCGAGGTAGTCGTACCCGAACCGCTGCATGCCACCGCTCGTGACCTCGACGCGCCCGAGGGCGTCGAGCCGGTCGCCCGCGCGGATCGCGACCAGGCCGTCGGTGAAGATCACGAACAGGCGGTCACCGATGTAGTTGGCGAAGAACGGCTGCCCGAGGTCGACGTCGGGCCGCTTCGGCTCCGTCCACCGCGCGCCGCGCGCGAGCGGCGCCTCGAACACGGCCGGCCCATCGAGGACGGTCACGCTCGTGGTCCCGATCGTGACCTGGGTGGGCGAGCCCGCGTGGCGGCGTTGCACGATCGCCGTGTTCGCGTGATCGTAGACCGTCAACGTCGTCGCGGTCGTGACCGCGACGTGGCTCCCGTCCGCGGAGATCGCGACGGCGGTCGCGCCGGACCCCAGCTCGTGCGTCGTGCCGCGGACGAGATCGACGCGCAGCGCGCGCCCCCGGACGTCGGCCGCGATCAGGTTGACGCCGCGCTCGTCGGTCTCGAGCTTGTCGAGCTCCGGGAGATCGGTCGCTCGCTCCACGCCCGCAGTGGTGAACATCCGGGTCTTGCCACGCCCCGCGGCCATCAGGACCTCGCCGTCGAGGATCCACCGGAGCTGCGTGCCGCGGACGAGATCGACCTCGAACACGCGCCGCCGCGCCTCGAGATCGAACACCTGCACCTTGCCCTCGCTCGTGATCTGCGCGAGCCGCTGCCCGGTCTGGTCGAGCGTCGCGAACGCGGTGTGCTCGTCGCTTGCTTTCATCGCCCACGCGACGCCGCGCAGGCGCGCCGCGCGGATCAGGCCGAGCGCCTCGTCGACGAGCTTCGAGTGTGGCGACAGCTGCTTCAACGACGCCACCGTCGCGGTCGGGTTCGCGTCGACGAGCGTGCGGGCACGCGAGAGCAGGAGCTGATCGGCGCGCTCGTCCGCCATCGCGCGCGCCGCCTCGGCCTCGTGCCGGCCCTGGGTCGCGAGCCGCGCCTGCGCGTCGGCGCGGTCGCGCTCCTCGACCACCTGCGTGACCGCGAACGTGCCGATGACGGCGACCACCACGAGCGCGGCGCTGGCGATCGCGATCGCAGCGCGATGCTTGCGCACGAACCGGACGAGGTGCTCGGTCCGCGAGTAGCGGTGCGACGCGACGAGCTGCCCGGCGAGGAAGCGCTCGAGCTCCTCGGCGAACGCGCCGGCATCCGGGTAGCGCCGGGCGGGATCGTAGGCGATCGCCGTGTCGACGATCGTCGACAGCTCCGCGGGGACGCCCGGCACGAGCTCCGCGATCGGGGTCGGCGGCCCCTGCGCGGCGAGCTTCATCATCAGCGTCGAGTCGCTCGCGTGGTGGGGCGGCTTGCCGGACAGCAGGTTATAGAGGCTCGCCCCGAGCGCGTAGACGTCGCCCTGCGGCCCGACGGGATCGCCGCGCAGTTGATCCGGCGCCATGAACCCGGGCGTCCCGAACACCGCGCCGAGGCGCGTGCGCAGCGAGCCGGCCGCGTCGGGTTCGGGCGCGCCGCCCTCGCCGTCGTCGTCGGCCTCGCCGATCACCTTCGCGAGGCCCCAGTCGATGACGACGGTCTCGCCGAGCGCGCCGACGAGGATGTTCGACGGCTTGACGTCGCGGTGGATGATGCCGCGGCCGTGCGCGTG
>CAYZYG010000196.1:0-5014 GCA_964481395.1 uncultured Vicinamibacterales bacterium | reverse complement strand
GGTATACGGTACCTCATGATGACGTTCGTCGGCATTCTCGATCTCCTCCCGCAATGAATGGGCACAGAATCGTCCGATCAACTCACGTACACGCCGTACTGCTTCAATGCGTTGCTCATCCGTGGCCAGCCCGGCATCCAGTGCCAGGGACTCCAGCAGCGGAATCAGGCGTGGGTCCTCCACGTGGAACCAGAGTTCGAGGGCTTTATGGGTCATCTGCCCGATTACACTGGGTGGGACAAATAACGTCGGCTCGGTCGCGCGCCAGATGCGTCGAACGGTTTCCTCATCCTCTGCGGTTGCAATCGGCATGGGATCGATCAATGTTTCATATAAGGGCAGTGTCTGCGGTTCTGCTGGTGAGGCAGATGGAACAGGCTTCTCCCCTTTGAGATCGGAATCCGGTCCATGTGAGCACCATACCAAGATCGGATGGTGCTGGACAGTCTTTGGCTGCGAGTAAGGTCCAGCTTCGGCTAGAAGCTCATCAGGAGTAACCTCTAAAATTTCACATAGCTCCTTCATCCAACCGGCGATCTTGCTTCTGCCCTGGCTGACATGGCCACTGACGATCAACTTTTCCTTTGCACGGGTCATGGCAACATACAACAGACGCCCGGACTCGGCCTCATTCTGCAGAGCATCCAATTGCTTGGAGAGACGATATAGCATCGGCTCCGGTTTTAGCTGGATGGACAAACCCATTTCCGGCAGAAGATAAACTGGGTCACTTCTATTTGTAGTGGTGCGGGTCGCATCCGCCAGAATGACCACCGGAAACTCCAAGCCTTTGGATTTGTGAATGGTCATCAGGCGCACAGCGCCCTGTGCCTCGGCAGGGGCTTCCCCTTCGCGGGCGCCGGCATCGTTGAGGGTGACGAGATATTCCAGGAAATCACGCACACTGACCAAGCCGCTGCTTTGGGCATCGGCAAGCAGTTTGTCGAGGTTGCGCCACAGACGTCCATTGGAGCCGCGTTCATCTTCAATGGCAAGGATGGCGCGGTAATCAACGGCATCCACCAGTTCCTTGAGCAGATCTGCAACCGATTCGCGGTCTACACGCGGGAGAAGATCATTCAGTATGGATACGGTTCGTGTTGCGCAGGCTTGATCAGGTTCATTTAAGTATGAAACATCTTCGCGCAGGGCATTCCAATAAGAGGATTTCTTCTCTCCGTGATGACGCAGAAGATACAGAGCAGAGTCGCTCAAACCGAACGCGGGGGATCGCAGCAAGCCTGCCATTGCCAGATCATCGGCAGGGTCTGCCAGGGCGTGCAGGATGTTCAGGATATCGCGAATCTCAGGGCGCTCATAAAATCCCCGTCCTGCTACAGTCACGAAAGGAATGCCGGCATCTTCGAAGGCATCTTCATACCAGGTGTAACCGGTCGAGGCGCGAAACAGTAGGGCGACATCATCCCAACTTTGGATCTGTCCCTCCTCACGAAGTTTGAGCAGGCGCTGGGCAAGGGCGCGCGCCGCAGTGGGTCGGGCATCTTCAGCATCCTCCCCGGTGCCCAGGATAAATTCGATATGCGGATCGGAGATATGGTCGGGCTTTGCCTTGCGATATGCTTTCAACGGACGGAATGGAACATAAAAGGGCTGTCCCAGGCGATCTTCAATTCCCATTACACCTGCAAGTAGATTCCCGGTGGCATCCAACAAGGGCTCATGAGCACGGTAGGTGATATCCAGATCGAGCACCAGATCACCCTGAGCGTGGGCTCGCGATTGCACGTTTCGAAAGACCGTAACGTCAGCGCGGCGGAAACGATAGATACTTTGACGGTCATCACCCACCACGAAAAGCCGACCGCCTGTACCTGCCAGGGCATCCACAATGCTGCGTTGGCGCGGGTTGGTATCCTGAAATTCATCCACCAACAGGGCTTGTACTTCATTCTGCCAGACAGCCCGAATCGCATCTTGTTGCAGCAGGGACATAGCCCCATGTTCAAGGTCATCGAAGTCAAGTGCGTGACGCAGATGTAATTCGGATCGGTATGCTTGATGCAGAGAGGCAAAGCCTTTATCGACCAGGGGCAGAATGGTCTTGAAGGTTGCTTCCGACTCCGCGCTGGGGGGAACACTGTCAGAGGATTTGCCGCCGATCAAAGGATCGAGAAATTCATCATACACTGCTTGCAGTTCGGCATTTAGCTCCTTCACCCTTCCTTTTTTGCCGGCATTTTTTTTCATAAAGTCACGGCGGGCTTTATATAGGTGTTGGGTACAAACAATGAGGTTGCCCTTTGCGAAGGCTTCTTCTGCGCTTTTCCATTCCTTCAATAGGTCAATGATCTGTTGGGCAAGCTTATCGCCCGCTTCATCGAACAACTGCCGTTCCGTGAATCCACGCAACTCCTGAATGCAATCCAGGATCGCTGGAGCATGCAAACGGGTTTCAAGATGGGAGCGCACAATGGCATCGCCATTCAGGGCGGATGCGAATATCTCGCTGGCTTCCAGCCGCTTGTCTAGCAGGGTGGCAAGCAGGTCTTGTACTCCCTGAGTTCCCAACGCTTGAAACAAGGGTCTGTATTCTGTCTGGGAAACCATACCGATTACAGCCGTTTCCACCAATTGCTTCTTAAGAGTCTTTGCCAATCCTTCGTCGATCACATCAAAACGCGGATCGACCCCGGCTTCAGCAGGATGGGCGCGCAGGATCTCGGCACACAGGCTATGAATGGTGCCGATCCGGGCGGAATCCATCTGGTTGTTCAGAGATGTCCAATAGGCGCGTTCATCGATGCTATCCGCCTTGGAGACCAGGTCGAGCAATGCCCCACGTAAACGGGAGCGCATTTCCCGAGCAGCCTTTTCTGTGAATGTGATTGCCACCACCTGTCGCGGTGAGAGTCCATCAGCCAACAAAGATGCATACCTAGCGACCAGGGTGCGAGTCTTGCCACTACCAGCGCCGGCGGTTACAACGATGTTTTTTCCGCGCTCCAGTGCGGAAGTACGCTGATCTTTCGTCAATCCGAAAGAGTTGACAACCCGTTGTGCTAATGTCTCAGCCATTACCAGCCTGCCTTTTGATAACGCCAACACCATTGTGCTGCGGGACAATACTCAGGACATCCGCCTTTGGGTGGAACAGGAGGAAAGTCGCCGGTGCGGATGCCTTTCAGGATACGGATAAGATGTTCTTTTGCGGTCTGAACTGCACCTTCAATGCCTTCGCCCGTATCGGACTTGAAGGTGGAAAGCTTTAAAGAACCGGCTTCTGCAGCTCGAATTTTCCAATACATCCCCTCGACAGGTTGACCCAACTTCAAGGCTTCTTTTACAGCAAGGGCATACAATGGCAGTTGCAATCGCCTGCCATGTATCAAGTCTTCTTTGGTCAAGTGCGTGCTGCCGGTCTTGTAATCCACCACGCGCAGACTCCCGTCTGCATTCTGGTCGATGCGGTCGATCAAGCCCCGCAATAACACCTTTTCTCCATCCAACTCGATCTCCAATGGGGGAGTGTCAAGGATTCCAAAGGCTTGTTCGTATGCCATTGGTGTCCAGCTTTCCGAGGTGTCTGCAAGTGCAACAATCGTGGTTTCCAACATCGCAAGGTACTGATCCTGTTCGAGTTCCCACAACTCCGAGGGACGAAAGCCAAAATCCTGGGGCGCTGTGGCAAAGACCGATTTAGCAGTCTCGGGTAAACGTTTCAGTACTGAATTGACATCCCCTGGATTATCGGCAGTTCGGTATACCTCTTCCAAGACCTTGTGTAGGATCGAACCCACCTGGGCAATATCCAATCCCAAAGATGGGGGGGCAGTTGCCTCCAGATCAAGTACGGTTTTAACGTAGAACATCTGCGGGCAAGTGCCATAGGTTTCCAGTCGCGAAGCTGACCAGATTTTTTCCGGCGCAAAACGTTTGGCTAGGTCAACTTGTAAATCATGGATTTGACCTTCGTTGGAACCATCGGCTCGTTTGGCGCGGCGTGCATGGATCACATCGCGCGCGTGTTGCAGTTGCTTCCAGCGTGTTTCAAGGTTGGCATAATTTTGAGGCAAACCTTTACGGCGTACAGCCCAGAACAACAATTCGTGAGATGAGGCAGCATCTGCAAGCGGACGAGGATCATCCGGGCGGATTTTTTGCAGCACAGTGTTTTCTTCGAATAAGGACGCTACTGCGTTCCAGTACGGGGAGGGTTCCCAGGCTTCGCCATCTTCGGAAAGATAGGGGCGTGTCAGCAACAGATGAGCATCGGCGCGGGTGACTGCCTGGTAGAACAAACTGCCCTGTTCCCGTTCCAAACGCGAGTCTAGTCCCAATTCCTCCCGCAGTGATTCCGGCAGGAAAGGATCTGGGCGTTCTACAGATGGAAAGAGTCCCTCTGATAGACCCATGATCGCAACTGCCTTGAAGCGCAAGCCGCGTGCTTCACGAATATTTCCGATCAGGATGGAAGCACCCGGCGCTGATGGTTCGGAGAGCGCACTACCTGCCAGGGTGTTTTGCAGGTCGGAGAGATATTGCTGATAGTCCACCACACGAGCACCCACAATGGACTCGCTCATCACCAAGGCGCGAAGCGCTTCTCGGAAACCTTCCAGGGCAATCTCATCCTGTTCACCAGTGCTGTTTTCATGGAATTGCAGGGTGGTCAACAGGTCTTCCAACCAACGTGTCCATTCAGTCTGCGAACGAACGCCTTCTGGCGGCGTGATCATTTGAAAAAAATTATCGAGATGGGTTTGGAGTGCTTGGATAGCTTTCCCATGCGGAAGGTTTTTTAACGTACGTTCATCGTCGAGATCAAAAGGACCGCTTGTGCCGGATGAGGAGAGTCTCTCCCATATTTCATTCCACTGTTCCTGTCCTTCCACAACCATCCCGAGGTGACTGACTTGTTCCAGTGAGTCGATTGTTTCCAGGGTCAGACCAAAGGAAAAGTAGGGGGACCGCAGCACTTTGAATACTGCGTTGGTACGGAAGTTTTGCGTTGGTAGGTTTAATAGTTGGATAAGCGCTGTGATGACGGGAGACG
>CAYZYG010000195.1:0-5051 GCA_964481395.1 uncultured Vicinamibacterales bacterium | reverse complement strand
CCCGGCGCGAGCGTCCTGAGAATGTCCGAGAAACCAGCCAGGTTGGCCACGGTGCGGCCATCGATGCTCAGGATGACGTCACCTTCGCGGAGGCCGGCCTTCTCGGCGGGCGAGCCCGGCACGAGACCCGTGACCTTCACGCCCGGCCCTTGGAACGCGAAATCAGGGACCGTGCCGAAGCTGACGCGGCGTCCCCCGGTCTGAGTGCCGCCAGCCGGCGCTGGCGGCTTTGCCGCGGGCGACGCGGATGCGATGGTATTGGTCAGCGGCTCCGGCCGCTCGGCCAGGTACACGATGCCTTCCTTGACGAAGGTGGCCACCTTGACCAGTCCGGCGATGTCGATCTTGTCCGGGGTGTCGCCCGGACGATGGTAGTCGGCGTGCGCCCCGCTGAAGATCTGGACGGCCGGCACGCCCTTCTCGATGAAGGCGAGCTGGTCGGACGCCTCGATCGACTCGGGTACGTTGCGGCTCTCGACGCCCGTCACGAAGCCCGCGCCGCGGAAAATGTGCTGCCACTCGCTGGCCGTGCCGGTTCCGAGCACGCTCAACTTCTCGCGGCCGAGCCGGCCGACCGTGTCGAGGTTGATGACGCCGATCGCCTTGTCGAGCGGATAGACCGGGTGCGTCGCGTAGTGACGCGAACCCAGCAGCCCGGCTTCCTCACCGGTGAACGCCGCGAACACGACCGTTCGGGGCGGGCGCTCCCCCGAACCCATCGCGCGCGCGAGCTCGAGCAGGACGGCGACGCCGCTGGCGTTGTCGTCCGCCCCAGGATGCACCTGCCCCTCGTCGCCCTTGTGGACGTCGGGCCAGCCGCGCCCGAGGTGATCGTAATGAGCCGAGAGGATCGCGCTCTGCCCGCGCCAGTCCTCGCGGGTGCCGGGGAGACAGCCGAGGATGTTGGCCACGTCGTGCGGTTGGCCGTCCTCACCCTTCTCGACAGTGAAGCGCTGCAGGTACGACCCGCTGTCGCCGCACGGCGCGAGTCCGGCGGCCTTGAAGCGCTCGACGATGTAGGAAGCGGCCTGGTCGAGGCCCGCGCTGCCGAGGCCGCGTCCGGCCAGCTCCGGCGAGGCCAGGAACGCCACGTGATCCCTCAGCGACGATTCCGAGAACACCGGCGGGAGCTCCGCCAGGGCTTTTCGCGCGGCAGGCGCGAGTGGCGCGAGCTTCTCGCCGCGGCGTGCCGGCGGCCTCAGGTCCACGCGAAGGGGTGAGTCCGTCGCCTGCCACTGCCCCTTGATCGTGTTGGCCGGTTCGGTCCCCTCGAAACCCAGGTACGAGTACTTGCCGTAGTGGGGCAGCTTGCGACCGAGGCCGGGCATGGCCTCGATCGGGTCCGCGACAATCCAGCCGACGGCCTTCGCTGCGTTCGCCGGATGACGGCGCGTTACGACCAGGGTGTGGCCGGTCCAGGTCATGGCTTCGCCGTCGACCTTGACGCGGTCCGCGGCTCTCTCGAAGCCCTCCAGCTTCCCGAACACGGCGTCCGCGAGGCGGTTGGTTCGTCCGACCAGCCAGACGGCCCTGTCGGCGGGCAGCGCGGTGATCTCGGCGTCGGTCGCGACGCGGACGGCGTGCGATTCGGATTGCCACGACTGCAGGAGCGCCCGATAGGCGGTCTGCTCGTCCGCGGACGCGCTCGACGGCAGGACCGCCAGAATGGCGGGCTCACCGAAGATCTGGCCGATGGACGGCGGCGTCTCGCGCGGATCCAGGCGCCGGAACGTGTCGAATCGGGGATCCACGTGCAGAGCCAGCGGTTCGGCGTCGGTGCGAATCGCGAACCGCTGTTCCCTTCCGTCCATCCGCAGTATCGTCGAACTCGTTCCCGCCGCAGTCTGCACGTCGAGCGGCACCTCGACGACGAACGGGTCTTCCGCCTGCGTCTGCCGCAGCGTACCGGCGACGACGAAGCCGGTGTCTCCGCGGGGCAACACGACGCTGGGAGCCCCACCGGCGCTGATGCCGCCCAGTTCCAGTACGGGAGCGCCCGTCCGGGAGATTAGGTCGTCGAAGAGCCACCCCAGCGGCTTGCCGCCGACGGCTTCGGCGACCGCCTGGAAATCCCGGAACGAGGCTCGTTTGCCGCGGAACTCCCGGTAGAACCGGGCCACTGTCGACCTGAAGGCGTCGTCGCCGATGTGGCGGCGCAGCATGTGGAAGCCCATGAGCGACTTGCCGTAGCCGACGGCTTCCGTTGCCGCGCTGAACCGCTCGCGGAACTCCGACAGCGGGAAGTCGCGCGCGCCCTGCACGTAGTCGCGGTACTTCTGCAGTGTCGATCGGCGGTACTCGTCGCCCGTGCCGCGCTGTTCCTGGATGAGGTGGTCGGCCATATAGGCCGTCAGGCCCTCGCACCAGTTGCCGGAGGCGTAGTCGACGAAGACCGAGTTGCCCCACCAGTTGTGGAGGATCTCGTGCGGATACGAGGAGGTCAGGATGAACGGGAATCGGATGACTTGGGGGCCCAGCAGCGTGAAGGTCGGCATGCCGTAGCCGGTCTCCCAGAAGTTCTCGACGAGCGCGAACTTGCCGTACGGATACGGGCCGATGAGGCCCCGGTACATCTCGATGTACTGCGCCGTGGCCGCCAGGTACTTCCCGGCCAGAGACGCGTCGCGCTCGCGCAGATAGACGAGCGCCTCGATCGCGCCGGCCGAGTCCTTGTAGAGGTGCAGCGGCCCGCCGACGAGGTAGATCTCATCCATCGGTCCGCCCGAATCCCACCGGGCACGCCCGTTGGCGTCGCGAGAGGTGCCGTTCCCTTGGCTGATGAGGTGCCAATCGGCCGGTCCGCTGGCCTCGACGGTGAACGTGACGAACTCGCGGCCGGCGCGCGGGTACCACCAGGAGGCTGACGAGAGGTAGACCCCCTCCGGGCCGACATAGCCAGGTGTTTCGCGGAACCCTCTTGTGTACTCCTCCTTCGGATCCGACAGCGCAAAGTCCATCGGGCCTTCGTACCGGACGGTCAGCGTGGCGCCAGCCGGCGCGCTCGTTCGGTAGCGCTTGAGCGGGAACCGCTCGGGTGCCGACTCGCCTGGGGCCGCCGGACCTGACGGGAGTTCCTCCACGGCGGGTGTGGCGTCCACGACGCGGAGTTGGCCGTTCAGCGCGAAGGTGAAAGGGCTGGACGCACCGGCGGGGATGCGGACGGTGTCCGTGACGGAAATGCTTTTCCGCGCCGGATCCAATGTGACCTGAATCGCGTGGTGCACCACCTCCGGCGTCGTCTTCTCGGCTCGTCTGGCCTGTTCGGCCGCAGGCGCTGCCGCCAGCGCAGCCAGGACGACCACCCACGTGGTTACGCGTGTCACCATCAATCCCTACCTCCAACCGTGTCGCACCCCGGCGCGATGGGGCGTGATCCCATCGTCCGTGGCCGTTCTTCCGAACCGGTCCCCGGTCCCCGATCCCCGTTCCCCATTCTCCCATCCTACCGGACTTCGCGCGCCTCGGGCACCTGCCTCCGCCGCGCTATACTGGCCGGGACGCCCGACCGCATCCTGTGACCACCGACGAGCCCGTTCCTCCTCTTCTCCCATTGCCTCGATGGGCCCGTGCCGCCGATGTGGCTGGCGTGAGCCTCCTGGTGTTGGCCCTGGCGCTCACGATCTTCGGGGGGATCAGGTTCAGGCTGATGGGGGCCCGAATCTCGCTGATGGATCCGTGGAGGATCTGGGCGGCAGCGGCCGGTGTCATCGTCCTCCGTCATCTGCTTCACCGGCGCGCGCCCCTCTACGGCCGGTTTCTCGGCGCCGTCCGCCGCCTCCTTCGGGACGAGGCCGTCCGGGCAGTCTGGCCGGCTTGGCTCCTGACTCGCGCCGGCGTGCTCGTGGTCGGCTCCCTCGCGGTGGCCACGTTCGGCTTTCCGGTGGCCGAGCTGCCGTTCCGCGTGTCCGAGCATGAGTGGCTGAACCTGCAGGCCCGGCACGACGCTGGTTGGTACATGAACATCGCGACGGAGGGCTACGCCTGGTCGTACCAGGTGGGCGGTCAGCAGAACATCGCGTTCTGGCCGGGGCTGCCCATGCTGATGCGCGTGGGCGGGCGGCTGCTCGGAGGCCGGCCGATGCTGGCGGGGCAGGTCATCGTGCTGGTCGCGAGCCTCTGGGGACTCGTGTACGTCTACCGGATCGCGCTCATGCTGCTACGCGATCGGGCCAAGGCGGAGGACGCCGTCACGCTGCTGGCTGCCTATCCTTTCGCCGTGTTCCTGGGCGCGATCTACACGGAAAGCCTGTTTCTGCTGGCCGCTGCGGGCGCGTTCTTCCATGCGATGCGGCGCGAGTGGTGGAAGATGGCCGCGTGGGCCGTCTTCGCCGGCTTCCTGCGCCCGAACGGCTTCCTGCTGGCGGCAACGCTGGGCGTGCTGATCCTCACGCCGGCCCCCTGGGTGCCGGCGGCCTGGCGCGACGCGATCCGATGGGCACGTCTGCGGGACGCCATCCGGAACGCGGCCGGGCCGCTCTGCGCCGCGGCGTGCGCGGCCATCGGCCTCCTGGTCTATTCCGTGTTCATCTACCGGCTGACGAACCGGCCGTTCACCTGGCTGCAGGCGCACCAGGCCTGGGGGCGGGTCTTCGAGGGACTGGACGCGATGCTGCTTCGCACGTACACGCACGTCAGCAGCCAGGGCGTGTACGAGTTCACCAAGAGCGTGCCGGTGGACTCCATGAACGCGGCCGCGTGCCTGCTTGCGCTGGCGGCGCTGTGGCCGGTCACGAAGCGCTACGGACCCGCGTTCGGCCTCTTCATCGCGATCAACCTGATCCCGCCGCTGATGATCGGTGGGTTGCTGTCAATCGGGCGTCTCACGTTGACGCTCTTTCCCGTGTTTCTGTGGCTGGCCGATGTGTTGCCGCTGCAGCACCGCCGCGCCTGGATCGCCGGATTCGCCGTCGCGCAAGGCCTCGGCGCCGCACTCTTCTACACCTGGCACCCGTTCATCTGACCCCTGCCCCCTGGTCCCTGGCAGCCCGTGGTGCAAGTCTGTCTGCATTCGACCGACGCTGCATCCCGCCTCGCGGCGTTGCTCAACGCTC
>CAYZYG010000194.1:0-5084 GCA_964481395.1 uncultured Vicinamibacterales bacterium | reverse complement strand
CGGGGATCGGGGATCGGTTGACGATGTTCACAGGTCTCATCTGTGATCCTTCGCGGCTGCGCGCGCGTGTCCGCTGGCGGCCGGGGCTTTCAGCCCCGGCGGGCCTGCCGGCCCTGAAGGGCCGGCCTCCAGATCGCGAGCGGGCCTGTGAACCTCGTTCTGCCTCGGCGCGCTTGGCGACCGCGCCCTGCCAATCTCGGGTACGGCAGGGTGGGCTCGCCGAGCCCGCCGGGACATCTGACTGCGCCCCGTGACATCGAACTGGGGGACTGGGGAGTCCAGAACCGATCCCCGGTCCCCGGTCCCCGATCCCCGTTCTCCTATCCGATCAGCCGCGCCGCCGTGTGTCCGCTCGCTGCGGCTCCCTCAATCGTACCCGGCAGCCCGGTGTCGGTCCAATCGCCAGCCAGCGTGAAGGCTCCGAGCGGCGTCACGGCCCCGGGCCGGTCTGGCTGGTCCGGGGCGAGCGAGAACGTCGCGCGGCGCTCGCGAATGACGGATGAGTGCCGGAGCGCGGCGGACGCGGCCGCCGGCAGCGCCTCCCGGATCTCCCGCAGCGCGCAGGCAATGAGCGACTCGTTGTCGCGAGCAACCGTATGCTCCGCGCCGCTCGACACCAGTGAGAGATGCGACGCGCCCGTGCCGAACAGGAGCCGCTTCTCGAACACCCACTGGAAGGTCCGGCCTGGCAAGCCGACGAACGGCTGGGACAGCACGTCGCCGTCGAACCAGAGGTTGACGGTGACGATCGGGTACGACGCCATTCCTGAGGCGCTCGAGACGATGTCCTTGAGGCACTCGGGGACTTTGTCGAACAAAGCCCCGAACGCGTGCCACGGGACGGTCGACACGACCTGGCCGGCCCGCACGGTGTCGCGGCCACGCATCGAGACCCCGACGGCCGTGTCGCCCTCCACGAGCACCGTCACGGGAGATCCCGCCACTACGCGGCTGTTTCGTTCCTCGAGAAACCGGCGTGACGGCTCGACGTACAGGTCTGACAGGGGCAGGTCCGACAACCCGAGCGCGGAGTCCCGGGCATCCGCCCCGAACATCCTCGCCAGTACGGCGGCGAACGACGACGCACCGGCCTCTTCTGGCGGCTGATTGAGCGCCGCGAGCGCCAGGGGATTCCACAACAGGTCCCGCAGCCGTTTCGTCTGGCCGTTCCGGATCAACCAGTTCTCCACGGTCTCTCCCGGGGACGCGGCCAGGTTCGTCGTGCGACCGTCCACCTGCTTACGCGCCATGCGGATGACCGGTCCCATGCGCAGGGCGGCCAGGCGGTCGCCCCACGAGAGCGCGTCCCACTCGATCAGGCCGCCGAGCAGGTGGTACGGAGACGGCAGGTCGGGACAGGTCAGCCTCGTGTGCGCCCCATCGCTCTCGACGTACGGCACGTCCAGCGAGGGCTGCAGCCTGACGTGCCGGTCCATCCCTATCCGCCTCAGAAAGGCGAACGACTCGCGGTAGCAGCCGATAAACGCGTGCTGGCCGTTGTCGACCTGCTCTCCAGTCTCGGAATCACGGAACGAGAACGCCCGGCCGCCGAGGACCGGACGGGCCTCGACGACAAGCACGCGCGCGCCCCTCTCGGCCAGAAGCGTCGCGGCGCTCAAGCCGGCGATTCCGCCGCCAATGACCACGACATCGGGAGATGTCATCCACGCCTCCTGCAATATCCCGGGTCCCGGGCCCCGGGGTGCTGCTCCGCACGAACGCCTCCTTGACGCAGCGCACGGGCTGGACCTCCTTGGTCAGAATCCCATCATGGTCGCGGCCCAGGTGCGGGCGGCAATGAGCGCGCGAACGCTTTTAGGCGCCCGGGCGATCCGGGTGAACACGTCGAATCCCTCGCGTTCGATGCGCCGCAGCACGTCGAGGTAGATCGCCCCCATGATGCGCGCGGCGACCAGGCGCCGAGCGTCCTCGCGCGGCAGCTCCCGCGCGGCCCGGCGGTAGTAGTCTCGCGCGCGCGCGGCCTCGAACGCCAGCAGATCCCGGATGGGTGGCGTGACGGCGCAAGCGCGCATGTCGTCTTCCGATACGCCGAAACGCCGCAGATCCTCCCGGGGCAGGTAGAGCCTGCCGGCTTTCAGGTCCTTGCCAAGGTCGCGGAGGATGTTGGTCAACTGCAGGGCAATGCCGAGATCGATGGCGTACTGGCGGCAGCCTGCGTGGCGATAGCCGAAGATCTCGATGCAGATGAGCCCGACCGCCGACGCGACGCGCACGCAGTACTGGTAGAGATCGTCGAAGGTCTCGTAGCAGCAGCGGCCCAGGTCCATTTCGACGCCGTCGATGACATCCTCGAATCCCTGTCTTGGCAGGTGGAACTCGACGATGAACGGCAACAGGGCCACTCCCTGGGACGTTGCAGGGGTACGGCCGTCGTAGCAGGCTGCAAGCTCCTGCCGCCAGCGATACAGTTCGCGCGCGGCCGCCTCTTTCGCGGCCGAAGGTTCCAGGTCGGCCGCCACTTCGTCAACGGCATCGTCCACGACGCGGCAGAAATCCCACACGGCGACGATGGCGTCGCGTTTGCGAGGCGGGAGCGCCAGGAACGAGTAGTAGAAGCTGGTGTCTCGTCCGCCCATGGCACGCTAACGCCAGGTCAGGGCCTGCCACGCGAGCGCCGGCACGTCTGCGAGGCCGAGCGCGGGGCGCGCAGCGAACACGTCGTACCCGATCCGGTCGAGCCGATCGAGGATACGCCGTCCGCCGAGCCAGGTGAAGCGCAATTCCCAGCGGAGCCGGCCGCGGACCATGTCGCAGACCGGCCGCCCCCGATCGAAGAGCGCCGCGGTCCGCGCACCCATCTCCGCCATCAGCCGGCGCCACTCAGGCGTGAGCCGGCGCCCGGCCAGATCCCGTTCGTCCGCACCCCACCGCTCGCGATCGGCACGCGGGACGTAGAGGCGGCCCTTCACCCAGTCCCGCTCGAGATCCTGCCAGAAGTTGGTCAACTGCAGGGCGGTGCAGACGGCGTCGGACGCGATGTCGGCCTCGTCGCGCACGATCCCGGCCACACGAAGAACGAGCCGCCCGACCGGGTTTGCTGACCGCCGGCAGTAGTCCAGCACGTCGTCCCAGGTGTCGTAGCGCGTCACGGTGACGTCCTGTCTGAAGGCACTGATGAGATCCTCGAACAGCGACACGGGAAGGGCGCGGACGCGAATGGTCTCGGCGAGGGCGATGAGAATGGGATCGGGGACCGGGGACCGGGGACCGGGGTGCTGCCCCGCACTCACGCTGGGGGACGGACACACCCGGGCCGTCCCGACATCGTCAAGCCCTGACGTCGGACCGGAGTGCTGTGAGGCACGAACAGCTGGGTCTTGCAGCGACCCGGCGGACGTATCTGGCGCGGGGCTGACCTGGGTTTCGTGTGGCGACGCAGCGCGGTCGCGCGACCAGCGCGACGCCTTCCCGCCGGTCTCCGGTCCCCGGTCCCCGGTCCCCGTCGTCCCGTGCAACCGCCCGATCCAGTCGTCGAGCAGCCGCAGGCGCTCTGCGGCCGCTCGGTCGCCCTCGTCCGCGAAGTCGTCGGCCGTGCGCGCGAAGGCGTAGATGGCCGCGATGTGCGGCCGCATCCGCGCGGGCAGCATGAGTGAGGCGACCGGGAAGTTCTCGTAGTGCTGCCGAGCGAGGCGCTCGCAGGCGGCGTAGGCCTCGTCGAGCGTCACCATTCCGTCTCGGCCGTGCCCGCGCGCGCGTTCACCAGGCGGGCCATGACGAAGAGGAGGTCCGAGAGGCGGTTCATGTAAGCCAGCAGGTGGGTGTCGACGGCGCCGAGCGCGACCATCCGCCGCTCGGCCCGCCGGCAGACGGTCCGGGCAAGATGCAGCGCCGCGGCGGCCCTCGTGCCCCCGGGCAGAATGAAGCGCCGCAAGGGCGGCAGGCTCGTCTCGCACCAGTCGATCCACTCCTCGAGCCTGGTCACGTCTTCGTCCGTCAGGGTAATCTTGTCCACGCGGCCGGCAATCCGCTCGGCCGGATCGGCGAGCCGCGATCCCAGCGCGAAGAGATCGCGCTGGATGCGCACGAGCATCTCGTCGAGGTCGGCGTCGAGTCCCTGCGCGCGGACGCACCCGAGCACGGCGTTGGCCTCATCGACCTCGCCGTAAGCCGCGACCCGCGGGTCCGACTTGGCGATGCGGGTCCCGTCGAACAGCGCGGTGTTTCCTCCGTCGCCCGTCCTCGTGTAGATCTTCATGCTGGTTGGATTATACGTATCCTGAGAGGGTATGCCCAAAGACGCCCGCGGCCGCCGGACTGCCCCGGCGGCGCTGCCCCCGCCCCCGCTCCGTCAGCGCTTTCGACGGCGCCTGCTCGACTGGTACGACGCGCACGGCCGCGAGTTGCCGTGGCGGGATGCCACGGATCCGTACCACATTCTCGTGTCCGAGGTGATGCTGCAGCAGACGCAGGTGGACCGGGTGCTCCCGAAGTATCACGAATGGCTCGGGAAGTACCCGTCGCTCGAAGCCCTGGCCGAAGCGCCGGAGGAGGATGTGGTCAGGACGTGGTACCCCCTCGGCTACAACATCCGCCCGCGGCGGCTGCATTCGATCGCCCGCGAGGCCGTAGCCACGTACGGAGGCGAACTGCCCAGCGATGCCGACACGCTTCGCTCCTTCAAGGGCATCGGTCCGTACACGGCCGGCGCCCTCATGAGCTTCGCCTTCGGCAAGCGGGCGGCCATCCTCGACACCAACGTCGCGCGCGTGCTCTTCCGGGTGTTCATCGGCTGCGGCGATTCGAAAGCGCACGCCATGAAGAAGCGCCTCTGGGCCCTGTCGGAAGCCCTCGTGCCCCGGCGGCGCGTGTTCGATTTCAACCAGGCCATCATGGACTTCGGCGCGATGGTCTGCGTGGCCCGCAAACCCCGCTGCCTCATCTGCCCGATGTCGCGCTTCTGCCGCGCGTACCCCTTCAACCCGGAGCACGAACGGCCGGCGTGAGACAGGAGACGGAGACAGGAGGCAGGAGGCAGGAGGCAGGAGTCGGGAGTCAGGTGTCAGGAGTCAGAAGTCAGGAGACGGGAGACAGGAGTTATGAGTTTTGAGTTACGAGTTAGGAAT
>CAYZYG010000193.1:0-5152 GCA_964481395.1 uncultured Vicinamibacterales bacterium | reverse complement strand
CCGTCAGCGTGCTCGCGGAACGCGACTCGCGCCTGATGCCGCAGATCAGCACGCCCGTCACCGCGTTCCTGGCCGTGCTGATGACCGTCGTCCTGCTCGTGCTCGCACTCGCGTGCTCGAACGTGGCAGGCCTGCTGCTGGCACGCTCCAGCGCGCGGCGCCGCGAACTGGCCGTTCGGATGGCCATTGGCGCGACGCGCGGCCAGATCGTGCGCCAGCTCCTGACCGAGAGCGTGCTCGTCGCGCTCCTAGGCGGTGGCCTCGGCGTCGGTCTCGCGGCTGCGGCCATGCGTCTCGTCGAACGCGTGCAGCTCCCGCTGCCCGCGACTCCGGCCCTCGGGCTCACGCTTGATGCGGGCGTCCTGGTGTTCGCGCTCGCGCTTTCGACCGTCACCGGCGTGGTCTTCGGACTCCTTCCCGCGTGGCGGGCCTCCCGCACGGATCCGATTGCGTCGATCAAGGCCGGCGGGGATGCGCCTCGCCGGACGCGGCGTCCCACCCTGCGCGACGCGCTCGTCATCGGGCAGGTCGCCGTGTCGTGCCTCCTGCTGGTCGGTGCTGGACTGCTCCTCCGAAGCCTCACCAACGCCGGATCGATCGATCCCGGCTTCACGGCGCGCGGCGTGCTGGCGTTCTCGATCGATCTCGGCAGCCGCGGCGTGGACGAGGAGCGGGGCCGGATCTTCCACGATCAGCTGATCGAGCGCCTGTCGGCGTTGCCTGGCGTCGAGTCGGCGAGCCTCGCCAGCCGGGTGCCGCTCGCCCTTGGCGGAGGGCGGCGTGGGCTGGGCGTCGAAGGCTACACGCCGGCGCAGGGTGAAGACATGGAAGTGCACTACTCCGTCGTCGGGCCGGGCTACTTCGAGACCATGCGCACCGCGCTGGCGGAGGGGAGGGGCTTCGTTCGTCCCGATGCGGGTGGACCGGGCGTGGTGGTGGTGAACGAGGCGTTCGTGCGGCGCTTCTGGCCCGGGCAGGCTGCGCTGGGACGACGGGTGATCGTGCCGCGCCGCGTGGCCGGCGAGGTTGTCGACACCCCGATGGCCGTTGTCGGTGTGGCCCGCGACGGCAAGTACACGTCGCTTGGCGAGGATCCGACGCCGTTCGTGTTCTATCCGGCGAGCCACCTCTACGAGGCCGAGACGACCGTGCTCGTCCGGACCGCCGGCAACCCCACCGCGCTCGTGGCCGGGATTCGTCAGGCCGTGGCCGCGCTCGATGCGGGACTGCCCGTCTACGACGTCAAGACGCTCGAGCAGCACGTCGGCCTGTCGCTGTTCCCCGTGCGGGCCGTCGCGTGGCTGCTCGGGGCCATGGGCGCGCTCGCGCTGCTGCTGGCCGGCGTCGGCCTCTACGGTGTGCTGGCGCAGACGGTCGCCCGCCGCACGCGGGAAATCGCGATCCGGATGGCTGTCGGTGCCACTGAGCGCCACGTGATGACGGCCGTCGTCGGCGGGGCCCTTCGCCTGACGCTGATTGGCGCGGGGCTCGGTCTCGCGGCCGCGTTCGGCGTGACGCGGTTTCTCGGCTTCCTGCTCTACGGCGTGAGCCCGCTCGATCCGATCACGTTCGCGGGCATGGTGATCGTGCTGGCGGCGGTCGGCGTGGCGGCCGCCGCCGTGCCGGCGCGCCGCGCGGCGCGGGTCGATCCGTTCGAGGCTCTGCGCGCGGAGTAGACGGGGAAGCGAATCCGATCGCCGGGCTGGCCTGCCGAACGGAGTGGCGAGAGCCGCACGGGTTCGAGAGAGCGCGTGGGGAAGGGCCGTCGGCCGCTGCGACCGCGCCGTTCAGCGGCCTGCGCCTCCCGATGTGGCGTAGTAGCCGGACCGGGCACGTATCGTTCCGGCTCGTCCCTTCAGTCGGACCCGAAGCTCATGCCATCCGTCATCGCGACGGACCCCGGTCGGTTCGTAGGTGAGCAGGTAGCGGGCACGGAACTGATCGAGCACCGCAACGAACGTGTTCGCCAAGCCCTCACCCCGCTCGGCGGGGAACAGCTCCCCCCCGCTTCGCTCAACGACGTCTTTGAGGTCCTTGGGCACAAACGACTCACGAGCGCGGTTGACCTCCGGGAGCCACCCACGCTGCTGCTGCGGTCGCACTTCAGTCTCCTCGGGCCCGAGCGCCGGTAGCGCAGGGACGGTCACCGCATAGACGACAGCCTCAGCGTGCCCGATAACCTCCCTGGCTTTCTGGCCGTCACACCAACTCGCGGTGTCCAGCCCGTCGCTGAACACGAGCACGAGAGAGCGGCCGCCTTCGCCGGCCAAGAGCGACAGTCCGACAAAGAGCGCGTCCCACAACGCGGTCCGCCCCATCGGCTGAGCAGATGCGGCCATGAGCCTCTCTTCGATGACCTCTCGATCTCGAACGGCCGTTGCCTGCACCGAATAGCGGTCCGCAAACGTCAGCAACGACGCCTCATCGTCGGCCCCAAGGCCGCCGATGAGCGCCTGACTGGCACTGACGAGTCTCTGCATCTTCGCGCCCCACGCGATGCTCCCGCTCACATCGAGGAGCAGCATGACCTTCACACTCCCGGCTGTCGTGACGATCTGCGGGCGCTGGGGCACGCCGTTGTCGAGGACTTCGAAGTCATCCGCCGTGAGGTCCTTGAGGGGGCGGCCGTTCAGTGTAGCGAGCACGTCGATTCGCACAAGTTCGGTCGCGGCCCGAAATGTCTGTGGGCTCCGCACCTGGCGGCCCGATGCGAGTGTGGTACCGTCCGTCAGGCTGGCCGGCAGAATCAGAAGCACCGACGCGGTCACCAACATCGGGAGCGGCGTTCGTGTCATGGTCGTACTGCCATTCGCATGGCCTCGATGCGTGAGCGCGCCTGCCAGTATTGCGCCCGAGTGTACAGGTACCACGGATCGGGATCCGATCGAGGCGACGTGCTGAGATCCAAGGCGACTCGCCCCGCCGCCCATCCCCCTTCCGGGTCTCCCGCAGCAACCCGCAGGCTCCCCAGGGCGACGTGCGCGCTCAGCCAGTGCGGGCTGAGTGCTGCTGCGGCCTTGTAGCACGCCTCCGCCTCCTTCGTCCGGCGTGCGTCCTCATGAAGTCGTCCGAGGAGCAGTCGGCCGAGGTACTCCATGGCGATGTTCGATGCGGCGTGAGCGTCACTCACGGCGCGTTCAAGCTCGCGCGCCGCCTCCCCGTGGTCGCCGCGCACGTGGAGTTGGTGCCCAAGCCGGACCCGCGCCTCCACGAGGAGCGGATCGAGGGCGAGGACACGACGGAGGGTGGCCTGCCGAGCCGGCCACCCGACGCTGTACGACCCCACAAGAAGCAGGATCTCGGGGTGGTCACCGAAATCCACCAGCGCGGCCCGCCGCAGAGGCATGTGGGCCGAGTTGGACTGGTACGGAGAGATGAACGATCCGGCGACAACGTACCAGTTCCGGCAGAACCCGAGGAGGGCGGTGTCGGCCTGAGCCCGACTTCCGTGAACAACGTCTCGAATCAGGCGCAGTGCCGTTCGCGAGTAGACGTCGAAGTCCACGAGACTGATGACCCGTCTGTTGTCGCCTGGCGGACCAAGCAGGAAGTCCTTCTGCTGCTCAATCCCCCCCGACGGCCATTCCAGCTTCCGCCACTCCTCCAATCGCCGCCAGTCATCGCGCGGGGCCAATCCGATCGCCCTGGCCGGGAGACCAAACCTCCCGTTCTTCATCCCGGCCTCGGTGAGCAGGAGTGCGAGCGCAGCCAGGGACTTCACGTCTCCCGCGTTCGGCGGCACGATGGCTTCCCGTTCGACGCGATCGACATCCCATCGCGAGAGCTCCTCGACGGCGGCGTCTGCGCTGCCGGAACGGTATTGCTGGAAGATCGCACCGAAGGACTGACCGGCTTGAGGCGCAGGCGACGCCTGTCCAGGAAGGACGGCGGGAGTCAGGAGTGTCACCGCGAGTGCGGAGCAGAGCCAGACTCTGCCCGTCCCACCTGAGTTTCCCAGGCTGTTGGTCTCGAACACCGAAGCGACCCCCCGAATCAAGCGCCCGATTGTCCCAACACCGCGGCGGTCTCACTTGGTCAGAAGTCAGCGCAATGAGCCTGCTTTCGGCCGTTTGCCTGCGGCCAAGACAACCCGCGCCCGCGCGGATGCCCTACGCCGTTCGATATCCCAACGCGGCGGCGTTGTCGCGGATGCGGGCGTCTCGCGTGACGACGACGAGCATCCGGGGACGCGCGCCCAGCAGCTCGGCCGTGGCCAGATGCACGGCGTCGAGCGTCCGGACCGGTTCCACCGGAAACGGCTGCCCCACCCTGGCGAGCACGGCTTCGGAGACCGCGATCACCGCGCACCGCCGCTCGAGCGTGTCCAGCGCCCGCCGGGCCGCGCGTGCTTCGCTCGGTGTCAGTCGCTCGGCGGCTCGAGTCCTGAGAATGGCGCGGGCGCCTTCCGCAAACGTGAGCGCCGAGGCAACACGCGTATCCCGGGCACGGATCGCCCGCCGCGCGCCGGCGTCCCGCTCGAGCAGGGCAGCCAACACGGCGCTCGACTCGAGATAGCGATACGCGGGATCCTGCCGGGACCGCTTTTCAGCCGCCGCGCCTGGGCCGTCTCCGGAGTCGTGCACCCGCCGGCCCCGAGGTTTACGCGTCGCCACGGTCGGCATCGAGCAGGGCGGCGGCGGTGCCGGCCGGCAGTCGGAGCGACGGCCAGCGTTCAAGCGGGTCTCCCTCCTCCAGCGCCGAGCGCGCAAGTCCCTTGGCAATCAGGTCGGCGAGCGGATCGTCCTGGCCGCCGCCAGCCGGTCGCGACAGCTCCGCGACCACGCGGCCGTGCGCCGTGACGGCGACGCGTTCACCGCGTTCGACCCGTCGGACGTACCGGCTGAGGTGGTTCTTGAGCTCGCGTATCCCTGCGATCATCATCCAGTCGATTCTAGCTACATGTAGCCACAAACGCAGCGCCGGCTCGACGACGCTGCCTCGCGCCTGACCGATCGCTCCTCCCGACATAGAAAATCCTACTCCTGTGGATCGATCAGCACCAGGACCCGAGCGGTCACCTCCTGCATGACAGCGTCGGACACGGACCCTGCCTGGACCGCCTTCCTGGCCCGCCAGTCGAGGCTCTTCAACTGGTCGCTCAGGACCACGCCCTGCACGTCGAGATCCGGGGGCAGTTCCACTTCGAACGGAT
>CAYZYG010000192.1:2891-5217 GCA_964481395.1 uncultured Vicinamibacterales bacterium | reverse complement strand
GGGATCGGGGACCGGGGACCAGTTATGTCACGGCGTGACACGCTGTCTGAACTGGTCCCAGGTCCCCGGTCCCCGGTCCCCGGTCGCGCGTCAGCTCCTGTATTGAGCACCCAGAATAACCGGCTCCCGATCCCGTCTACGCGGCCCTGGCTGTCCCGCACCCCCCACATGATCGTGTGCAGCCCGTCCCCCAGCGTCGTCGTATCCAGCACCTGCGCCCCGACCGATCCCCGACCCAGGTCGAGGTTCCGGTACCGAGTCGGATTGCTCGAGCGGGGAGTGAAGGACGGCTGAGGCACCAAATTGCCGAAGACGTTCGCCACGTCGTCGTCGCAATACGATGTTGGCGGCACGACGCCTTGCACCCCTCCAGTGGCAGGATTCCCCCGGCACAGGTTGTACAGCACGCGTCCCGGCCACGGCACCCCGTCCACCAGAACCTGAAGTGTCGTCCCATCGACCGGCACCATGATGTCGTCGGCGCCGGCGGTGGTATTCGTGTCCGGCGTCAGCGCCCACCCCCACGTCGCGGTGCGGCCGCTCACCGTCGCACCCTGAGTCGGCAGGTCAATCGCCCCGAACGGCCGCGCGATGCCGTCGTTCGCGAGAGTGACCGTGGTGGGCACGGAATTGCTGGATGTCGGCGTCAGCAGTTCGCGCCCAAGCACCGACTGGTGCCCGTCGGCATCCGTGGCCACCGCGTACAGCACGAAGGTACCCTCGCCGCCGAACATCTGGCCCTGCGGAATGTGGGGCAGCATGTTCGTCAGCATCAGATATCCCCAGCCGGCACGATCGGCGTGAGGGTACGTCGGGTACAGGCGCTCCACATCCGGACGCATGCCCGCGACGAAGGTCGCGTCTCCGATGAAAACCGCGTTCGTGCCGATGCTGGGCTCGAACCGGCAATTCGACGGTGGCTCGAACCCGAGACAGTTGCGGTAAATCGCGACGCCCGCGACGCTGGCATCGTCGAGCGCCCAGCCCGTGATCGCGACGCTGCCGGCCAGATTCGACGCGCCCTGGATCGGTGTGTCTACCAGGCCGAAGGGCGGCGCGGCCAGGGGGGCGCCCTGATCGATCGTGAGCGTGACCGGGATGATGACCGTTCCATTGGCGGAGTCCGGTGCGGTGATGGTGACGGACCCGTCGAGCGCCATGCTCGATCCGATGACTCCGCCGGGATTCACGATTCCGACCGTGAAGACGCTGGCGGCCGAGCCGGAGCCGCCCGTGATCTGGATCCAGGGCTGATCGGCGGCGGCGGTCCAGGCGCTGGGCGCGCCGGTGAAGCTCACAGTCACCGCCTGCGCCGGCGAGAACTGCAGCACCCCGTCGGCCGCGGTCCTCGATCCAGTGAACTGGAGAGACGCGGGCTGCGCGCCGACGGGTCCGTAGACGCGAAGCGCGGCTGCGTCCGAGTTGGTCGACCCCGACGTGTTGGTGAACACTGCGCGCACAAGCGTGCCGTCATGGACAACTGCGGCCGTGAGCGTGAAGCTCGTCGCCGTGGCGCCGGACGCATCAATCCACGTCGTGCCGCCGTCAGCGCTCAACTGCCACCGCACGGATGGAGTCGGCGTTCCGGTCGCGGTCGAGCTGAACGTGACCTGCGTGCCCGCCCGCACGGTCTGGCTCGACGGGTGTGTGACAACGACCGGCGCGCCGGCGGGCGGCGCGGTTACGGTGATCGTCGCGGTGGCGGTCACTGCGGCACCGGACGGATTGGTGAACACGGCGCGGAACTGCCGGCCGTTGTCCGCTGCCGTCGCCACGAATCCGTAGGTCGGAGAAGAGGCGCCCTCGACCACGTACCAGACCATCGACCGCCGCACGTGCCATTCGACCGTCGGCGTGGGTGTGCCGGTGGCGGCAGCCGTCAACTCGACCCGCGTGCCGGACGTGACGGACTGACTGACCGGATGAATAGTGACCACGGGTGCGCTCGGTCCAGCCGTCGTAACCGTCAGCAGGGCCGCATTCGTGGCCGCGGACCCTGCGGTGTTCGTGAACACCGCACGGAAGCGCGTGCCGTGGTCCGCCTGCGCGGTGGTGAACGCGTATGACGCCGAGGTCGCGCCCGGGACGTCGGTCCAGGTTGCCCCGCCATCGGCGCTGCGCTGCCAGCGGACCGTCGGAGCGGGTGTGCCCGTCGCGGCCGCAGTGAACGTCGCAACCGCCCCCGCCTGCACGCTCTGACTGACCGGATGCGCGGTCACGACCGGCGCGTGCGCGGCCGTCGTAACCGTCAGCACGGCCGCATTCGTGGCTGCGGATCCCGCGGTGTTCGTGAACACCGCACGGAAGCGCGTGCCGTGGTCCGCCT
>CAYZYG010000192.1:0-2791 GCA_964481395.1 uncultured Vicinamibacterales bacterium | reverse complement strand
CCGTGGTCCGCCTGCGCGGTGGTGAACGCGTATGACGCCGAGGTCGCGCCCGGGATGTCGGTCCAGATTGCCCCGCCATCGGCGCTGCGCTGCCAGCGGACCGTCGGTGCGGGTGTGCCCGTCGCGGCTGCGGTGAACGTCGCAACCGCCCCCGCCTGCACGCTCTGGCTCGCGGGATGCGTGGTGACGACGGGTGCGCTGGTGGCCGCCGTGACCGTGAGCAGCGCCGGATTCGTCGCCGCGGATCCCGCGGTGTTCGTGAACACCGCACGGAAGCGCGTGCCGTGGTCCGCCTGCGCGGTGGTGAACGCGTACGATACCGCCGTGGCGCCGGAGATGTCGGCCCACGTCGCGCCGCCGTCCGTGCTGACCTGCCACCGCACCGTCGGCGCGGGCGTACCCGACGCCGCCGCGGTGAACGTCGCAACCGCCCCCGCCTGCACGCTCTGGCTCGCGGGATGCAGCGTGACAACCGGCGCAGCCTGCGTGGGTGAGCCGACGACGACGGTCCCGATACTCACTTCGTTTGTCGTCAGCGTGACCGTGCTGTGCGCCGCGACGACAAGCTCGTAGTGCCCGGTCGGCAGCGCCGGAATCGTGAGCGAGAAACCCGATGGTCCGAACTGCGATCCGAACGCCGCCGCCACGTCAGGCCGGTTGGCCCCATAGATGGCCGTGCCGAGGTGAATCCGCGCCCCGTCTGCCGCCGCGCCTCGACCCGCAGCCACCGTGCCGTCTGCTACCGCCGGGCCGCGCACCACCAGCATCGCATCCGCCGCCCGCCCATCTGCCGCCGCGAGGGAATCTGGTTCAGCCGCCCGCCCATTCGCCGCGACCGGCACCGCGTACACGTCCACGCGATCGATCCCCGGCCCGCGCCCCGGCCCGCGGATCTTGCCCAGGTCCGCCGCCCATCCGCTCACGACGAACGGCGCCGTGAGATTCGCGCCAGCCACCGGCGTCTCGACACTGACGCGCGGGTCCGGCGGCAGACCGTCTCGGATGCGCGCGATCAGCCCTCGGAGGGCCGTCTCGAACTCCGTGTCCTTGATACCGCAGCACGGATTCCAGAAGTCCGGATCGTCCCACACCCATGGCTGGAGCAGTGTCGGGCGGTACCGTTCGATGACCGCCATTTCCGCGTCGTAAAGCGCGGTCTTCGGGGACTGACCGCTGGTGGGATAGGTGACGCCTGGGTTCCACTCGATAATGCCCCAGCGGCGATCGCGCTCCGCGATCCGCGGCGCAACGTTCGGCAGCGTGATCGCCTCCCACGTCCCGAAGTCCACGTTGAACGCCGTGAACGCCATCGAGCCGTAGGGAGAGACGTCCGCCGTCCACCACGAACTCATCGAGCTGTACCAGCGTTCGTTGGGCGTCTCGGGCGTGCCGTTGAACAGATAGTCCGCCGGGATCTGGTACGAGTACCAGCGCTCGGGGGGCACCGTCGCGCCCGTGTCCGGGTCGGCGGACGTGGTAATCCACTTCGCGAACTCGATGTTGTGCCGCTGGACCAGCGTCTGCTTGAAGAGCACCCACAGCCCCCACCAGGGCGAGACGGCGCCGTACTGGGGCACGCGCGGCGGATCGAATCCGCCAGGAATCGAGCCCGGCAGCCGCTGGAATCCTGGCGCCGAGTAGGCCGCGAGCGGGATCGCGCCCGGGTCGCCCGTCTGCCACGCGTCCTCGAGGCTCCAGTTGAAGTGGAGGAGATCCCAGGTCGTGAACGCCGTGCCGAAATCGCCGTTGAGCGTGTGGCCGTCGCCGTTCGTGTCGTGGGCCGGCGAGAGGTCGCCGCGGTAGCGCGCGCCACCCGTGTAGCCCTGGCCGTCGAAGGGCTGGCCCGGCGCGTAGAGGCCGCCGAGGCGGATCCAGTCGCGGAACTCGGCGACCGTGAACGGCGAATAGTCCGCGTAGATATCTCCTCGCGCGCCGATTCCGAACGGCAACTCCTGCTCACCGTCGCCAGCGGACGCGACCAGGATGTCCGGGTAGAGGCGCATGCGATTGGCGAGCACCTTGCCCAGTTCGCGGACGTAGGCCTCCTGCACGCGCTGCTGTTTGCGGGCGTAGCGCGAGAACGTCCACCAGCCGCGCGCGACCTCGTTCGTGGCGAACCACTGCATGCTGCGCACGTCCTCGGCTTCCGAGGCTGTCTGGACCGGGTCGTAGCGTTCGCGGATGGCCGTGATGATCGAGAAGGCGATGGGCGCGTTCGCCGCCCGGGCCTTGGCGATGTGGTTGTCGATTTGCCGGATCGTGCCGCTGAGCGAGGCCCGGACAGCGGCCGGGTCGTCCACGTCGACGTTCCAGTCATCCATCGACACGAACACGTAGACGGCGAATCCGAGTCGGACGTAGGGTCCCTCTGGACCGAGGCGCGCCCGCATGTCGGCGAGTTCGGCCGCGACCGTGCTGGAGGACGCGCCCGAGAACGGGAACCAGTAGGGGAGGATGTACGTGATGTCGTCGCGGTTGACCGTCTGGGCGGACGCCGGCCGTGCCGCCGCGCCCAGCAGCCACACCAGGACCAGCGCCAGGACGCACGCCGCCCCGCGTGAACACCTCGTCACAAAACGGGGCATCTACAATCCGCGTGCCGAACACCCCGCCGAGAGGGGGGAGGTTGATTGCCCCGCCGCCGCCGCCACTATGGGCGGCCGGGGCATCCCGCAGCAAACCATGTGAGCACGGCGACGGCGTCAGTCTGCAAAACACCGCGGAGAACGAGGGGGTCAGCCGGCGCAGTCGTCCGCGGAGCAGCCGCGCCCGCGCGCGGCCGCGACGCGGC
>CAYZYG010000191.1:0-5226 GCA_964481395.1 uncultured Vicinamibacterales bacterium | reverse complement strand
GCGGGCGTGCTCGATGGCCATGCGGAGGTGCGCGAAGTTTTCGTCCCACGCGAACGGCGTCTGGTTGACGCAGGCGACGGCGACCTTGACGAGTCTCATGCAGACCTACCGGTTGGATTTGAGATGCTCGATCAGCAGCTGCGCGGTGCTCGCGACCTGCAGGAACTCGTCGCGCAGCGCGACGGCCCGCGGGTGCGAGTCCGTCGTGACGACGCTGCCGAGCAGCCCCGAGGCGCGCAGCTTCTGGATCGAGTCACCCGGGAACAGGCCGTGGGTCGCGATCGCGTCGATCGCGACCGCGCCGGCATCGCGGTACGCGCGTGCGGCGTCGAGCAACGATCCGCCCGTCCGGATCATGTCGTCGTAGATCACGACGCGCTTGCCTTCCACCTCCGCCGAGATGCCGGTGACCTCGGTCGACTCTCCATCGATCCGGCGCTTGTAGACGAACGCCGGGTGCACGCCGAGATCGTTCGCGAGCGACTCGACCCACTTCGCGCGACCGGCGTCGGTGCTCGCGAGCACGAAGTCGGGGCCGCCGAGGCGGCGCGCGGCGTCGGTGACCAGGTGCTTGCCGTAGACGTGGATCGCGCGCACGCCGCCCTCGAAGTAGTGCGCGATCGAGTCGACGTGGAGGTCGAGCAGGAACACCTGCGTGCCGCGGCTCGCCATCGGGATCGACGACAGCAGGCGCGCACGGGTCTTCGCGGTGATCACCTCGCCGGCGCGCACCGCGCGCTCCATCGTCGAATAGCCGTAGTACGGGATCACCAGCCGGAGCCGGTAGGCACCGCTGGTCACGCAGCCGCACGCGAGGTCGTAGAGCTCGAGCGTGCTCGCATCGTCGATCGTGCCGCCGACGATGATCACGTCGCGATCGGCGGGTGCGGTGTCGATGCGCAGGTAGTGCTCGCCGTCGGGAAACGTCTGGCGCGTGATCGCACCGAGCTCCCAGCCGGCGCCGGTGGAGATGTCGCGCGCGAGGTACTCGTACGCACGCGTCGAGAACACGAGCGGCTCATGCATGGCGGCGGGCCTCCGCGATCAGGTGCTGCTTCTCGGTGTGGACGTGCTCGTCGAGCCCGACCGGGTACGGCTGCGGGTTGAGGAACCGGCGCGTGCGCGGCGACAGCGCCGCGAGCTCGGCGGCCGCACGGGCCCGCGCGGTCTCGAGGTCGTCGGGCGTGCGTACCGGCTCGCCGTGCGCGAGGTAGGTGACGAGCAGGTCGTCGGCGCGGTCGAACGCCGGCGTCCACCGCGGGCGCAGCGGATCCTCGATGTCGTACAGGGTCGGGCCGGCGAACCCGCGGGTCTCGTCGTAGATGACGTCGCCGACGAGCTCGCCGCCGTGGCGCAGCCGCTTGACCTGCAGGATGCCGGGGTTCGAGATCTTGATCGGCTGCTCGCTGAGCTTGATCACCGGGCGCCAGGTGCCGTCCTGCTTGGTCGCGCCGAGCTTGTAGACGCCGCCGAGCGCGGGCTGGTCGAACGCGGTCACCAGCTTGGTGCCGACGCCGAACGAGTCGATGCGCGCGCCCTGGTCGTGGAGCGACGCGATCAGGTGCTCGTCGAGGTCGTTCGACGCGACGATGCGCGCGGCCGGGAACCCCGCCTCGTCGAGGAGCTTGCGCGCCTCGATCGAGAGGTGCGCGAGATCGCCCGAGTCGAGCCGGATGCCCGCGAGCTCGTAACCCCGCGCGCGCAGCTCGTGGCCGACGGCGATCGCGTGGCGCACGCCATCGAGGGTGTCGTAGGTGTCGACGAGGAACGTGCAGTTCCCGGGCATCGCCTCGGCGTAGGCGCGAAACGCCGACAGCTCGTCGGGGTGGAACATCACCCAGCTGTGCGCGTGCGTGCCGCGCACGGGGATGCCGAGCAGCTTGCCGGCGAGCACGTTCGAGGTGCCGGCGGCGCCGCCGATGTACGCCGCGCGCGAGCCCGACACGCCGCCGTCGGGCCCGTGCGCGCGCCGGAGGCCGAACTCGAGGACGGGTGCGCCGCGCGCGGCCTGACACACGCGCGCCGCCTTGGTCGCGATCAGCGTCTGGTAGTTGACGATCGCGAGCAGGGCGGTCTCGACGATCTGCGCCTGCAGCACCGGCCCGGTGACGCGGACGATCGGCTCGTGCGGGAACACGAGCGAGCCCTCCGGCACGGCGTCGATCGTGCACGCGAACCGGAGCGCGCCGAGGTAGTCGAGGAACGCGCGCTCGAACAGCGGCTCGTGCCTGGCGTCCGTGAGCGAGGCGAGGTAGCCCAGGTCGTCGGGCGTGAACGTCAGGCGGCGCAGCCACGCGATCGCCGGCGCGATGCCCGCCGCCACCGCGTAGCCACCCGCGAACGGCGGCCGGCGATACGTCAGGTGAAACACCGCCTCGCGATCGGCGACGCCGGTCTTCCAGTAGCCGGCGGCCATGGTCAGCTGGTACAAGTCGGTCAGCAGCGCCAGCGAGCCGCCGTACAGGTCGTCCAGTCCGTCCGTTCGCGAGCTCACGGTTAGGTGTAGTTTTTACACTAAGTCTCGGGATGTCAAGCGACGCGGTGATCATCTGGGGTGAGGTTCTCTGGGACCGGTTCCCCGACGGCGATCGGCTCGGCGGGGCCCCCGCGAATGTCGCATGGCACCTCGGCCAGGCCGGCGGCTGGGCGCGGCTGGTGACCCGGGTCGGGGACGACGCCGATGGCCGGCGCGCGCTCGAGAAGCTCGAGCTGGTCGTCGACACCTCGCTCGTGCAGATCGATCCCGAGCGCGCTACGGGTGAGGTCACCGTGCAGCTCGAGGCCGGCGAACCCCGCTACACGCTGCACGCCGGCCGCGCGTGGGAGCGGATCGCGTGCACCGACGTGGTCCGGGCTGCGCTCGACGAGGCCGGCGTGTTCGTCTACGGGACCCTCGCACAGCGCCGTCCCGAGGGGCTCGCCGCGTGGCGCGAGGCGGTCACCGCCACGCGCGCGACGAAGGTCTGCGATCTCAACCTCCGGCCGACGGACCAGGACGCGCCCGCGATCGAGGCCGCGATCGCCGCCGCCGACGTGCTGAAGGTCAACGACCGCGAGCTCGCCACCCTGCACCAGTGGTACGGCTGGCCCGATCCGATCGCGCAGCTGCGCGACGGCGGCCGCCGCACGGTCGCGGTCACCCACGGGGCCGCGGGCTCGACGCTGTACGGCGAGCGGACGCTCGAGGTCCCGGCGTTCGCGGCCCGGCCCGGCGGCGACAACGTCGGCTGCGGCGACGCGTACCTCGCGATCCTCGTGCTCGGGCTGACCAGCGGCTGGGACCTCGAGGCGAGCGGGCGCGCGGCGTCGCGGTGGGCGGCGGCGGTCGCGGGCGAACGGGGCGCGACGCCGGTGTTCGACGACCGGGCGATCGAGGAGCTGCTCGCGTGACCGCCCCCGTCGATGCCGGCGAGACGCAGGATCCGCCGGACTCCTGGGATCGCGCGGCGGCGTGGCTCGCGCGCCACGGCGCGCCGTACGCGCTCGGCCTGCTCACGATCGCGATGGCGATCCTCTACCGCGAGACGTTCCGCGGCGAGACCGTCGGTGACGACCTCACGTTCCACATGGCGGAGTCGGCGCGCCTCGCGGACTGCCTGCGCGCCGGCGACTGGGACTTCTGGAACCCGAGCGCGAACGGCGGGTTCGCGTCGCTCTACTACTACCAGGCCGTGCCGCAGCTCGCGTCGGCGATCCCGACGGCGTTGTTCGGACACCACCTGTTCTGGTTCCAGCTCTCGGTCGTGCTGCCGCACATCCTCGCGCCCGCCGCGGCCTACCGGGGGATGCGGCTCCTCGGCGCGACGCCGTGGGAGGCGTTCCTCGCCGCCGGCGTGATCGCGTTCATGAACGGCGAATCGCGGTGGGGCGCGGGCGCAGCCGGCACGTACCAGGTCGGGCTGTACACGCAGTCGTGGGCGCTCGCCGCGCTGCCGCTCGCGCTCGGTCACACGGTGCGCTGGGTGACGGAGCAGAAGGGGCTCGCGCCGGCGATCGCGTGGGGCACGTTCGTGTGGCTCTGCCACCCGTTCGCGGGGATCTCGCTCGGCCTGATCCTGATCGCGGCGTTCTGCGCGCTGCTCGTGCTGCCCGGGTTCGACTGGCTGCTGCGCCGGCTCGGCCGCGCGCTCGCGTTCGAGGCGAACGCCGGACCGCTCGAGGCCGCGCTCGCGCGCGTGACGGCGCGCTGGGAGCGGCCGCCCGCGCGGCCGATCGTCCCCGAGCTCGTCCGGTCGGTGATCGTCGGCGTCGCGCTGCTCGTCGCGTGGATGCCGGTCTACCTGCCGCTGCTCGTCGACTACGACGGCTTCGGTGGGTTCCCGCACCGCGTGAACGACGAGGTCGGCCCCGGCTTCACGCAGCTCGCCGCCTGGCATACGAGCGGCAAGCTGCTCGATCACGGTCACTACGCGCCGCTGCTCACGGGCGCGCTCGTGCCGGTGCTCGTGTTCGCGCGCGCGCGCTACCTGCGCTGGCTGTGGGCGCCCGCCCTCGTGTTCGCGTTCCTGCTCGGCATCGGGCCGCACGTCGGCAAGACCTCCGGCGACGACCTGTTCCCGGCGGTGCGGTTCCTCGGCGCGATGCAGGTGCTGTACGCGCTCGCGATCGGCGCCGGCGTCGTCGCGATCGGGCGCGCGATGTGGAACGCGCCGCGCGGCTCGCTGCTGTTCTGGAGCGTGCGGATCGGCCTCGCCGCGATCGCGCTCGCGGTCCACGTCGCGATCGTCTGGCAGCTCGCCACCGGTGCCGAGACCGGCGCCGCGGTGCAGCTCGCCGAGCGGTTGACGTTCGGGCTCTTCGACGGGGCGGTGGCGCGGTGGATCGCGCTCGTGCTCGTCGGGGCGCTCGCGATCCTCTACCTGCCGGCGTGGCGCGCGCTCGGCACCGCCTACGGCGTGCGCACCGGCATCTTCGCGCTCGCGACCGGGCTCGCGGTGATGGTCGTGCAGCCCGGGTGGACCGCGCTCGAGTCGCGGCTGTGGGTGCTCGACGACTATCCGACCGATCACCCCGGCCAGCAGAAGCGCGAGCTGTTCGAGGTCATCGACATCCTGAAGGCACAGCCGCCGGGCCGGCGGCAGGCCGGTCCCGGCGCCGAGAACCACTGGTGGAACCTGCTCCCGTACGTCTACGCCCGCGTGCCGGCGCTGCTCCAGATGGGCGGCGGCGGCCTGCAGGCGAGCCCGAACTACGACTTCGTGTGGAGCGTGCGCGACTTCAAGAAGA
>CAYZYG010000190.1:0-5327 GCA_964481395.1 uncultured Vicinamibacterales bacterium | reverse complement strand
GGCGGGATGCAGCGTCGGTCGAATGCAGACAGACTTGCACCACGGGCTGCCAGGGCGCCGGGGCGGCACCGGTTCTACCGACCGAGCGTGGCCGCGATCCGGGCGGGTGGTTCTCCGCCGGCCAGACGCAGGATGGCTCTCGCAGCCACATCCGCGCCGTCGGTGGCCGGCTGCTCGGGCGGGGCCGGCTGGTCCACGAGTCGGTCGAGGTGATCCCGCCAGCGTCCTTCGTGGAGGTCGTCCGGCCCGATGAACGCGCATCGCAGGAAGCGAGGCATGTGGGCGACCAGCACGTCGTACTCCGCGAACCGGCCGCGCGCCGTGTAGAGGAGCGCCGTGTCGTTCGCGAGGCATTCGGCGATGATCCCGTACCCGGGCTTCGTGACGACCACGTCCGAGGTCCGGACGAGATCCTCGTAGCGAAACCCGGCGCGGTAGATGGCGCGGTCGTCCAGCAGCACCACGCCGGACGGAATGGCGCTGCTCGTCTCGAGGGCGTGTGCGCTCGTCACGACGACCCAGTCGCGGAGGCGGGCGAGCGGCTCGAGATTCAAGCCCCTGATCCCCAGGCCGCCGAACGAGGCGAGGGCGATGCGTCGGCCGCCTGCGACACCCAGGTAGCGACGGACGTCCTCGGCGTCGCTGCGTGCATGCCTTGCGACGAACGGAAGGTCCGCCGCGGGACACGGCCACCACGCGAGGCCTCCCCACATCGGCAGTCGCAGCAGCAGCGAGGCCTGCGCGTAGGCGTCGCGGATCGCTGCCGGCAGCCATGGCGCGTCTTCGAGCGCTTCCGGATAGCCTTCGTAGATCCAATCCCAGGCGAAGTTGCTGATGGCGACCGACGGGACGCCGCCTCTCGCGGCGGCCGCGAACGCGAGGGGAGGGATGTCGCCCACGACGGCCGAGGCGCCGACCTGCCGCAGGAACGCCGTCTCCCGGTTGGCGAGGGCGTCGAAGCCGGCCTGAAACCGCACCGCCTCTCGAATCGTCTCGCGTTCATCGAGGCGCAGGCTGTCGGCCTGGATGACACCCGTATCGCATGCCACAGGCTCGAGGGTGGCGCGCACACGCAGCGTCGCGTCGAACAGCCACGGAGCCGTTGAGGTCCGGACGTGGATGCGTGCCTCGGGGGCCATCGCGCCGAGGGCGTTGATGATCTCGATGCTGCGGGACGCGTGACCGAAGCCGTGGCCCGAGATGTAGAAGACGACCGTCACGACGTCGCGCCCGGCTCTGGTGCACCGGGTGTCTTCGCCGTGACGGGTCCGGGGGAGACCTCCGGCTGCGCGCCGGGTTGCTCGTCGAACGACGTGGTGTCCGCCGCAGGATCGGCCGGGGCCGCCTCTCCGGCAGCCGCGGGCGGCGCCTCACCCGGCGGCAACGCCAAGGCGAGGACTTCTTCGAGCTGCGACGCGGGGACGAATGTCATGTCGTTCCGCAGCTCCTCCGGCAGCTCGGGAAGATCGACGGCGTTGCGCTCGGGGAGGATGAACGTCTTCACCCCGTAGCGGCGTGCGGCCAGCGCCTTCTCGCGGATGCCGCCGACGGGCAGCACCGCCCCTGTCAGCGTAATCTCGCCTGTCATGGCGACATCGGACTGAACGGGCTGCTTCCGAACCGCCGACAGGATCGCCGTCGCCATCGTCACGCCAGCTGATGGACCGTCCTTCGGAATCGCTCCGGCCGGCACGTGGATGTGCAGGTCGTGCTTCTTAAACAGGTCGGCCGGAAGACCCAGCTCCGCGGCGTGCGTGCGGAGGTGGCTGACGGCCGCGCGAGCCGACTCCTGCATGACGGATCCGAGCTGTCCGGTCAGCGTGATCTGGCCGTTGCCCATGGGCATGAGCGTCGCCTCGATGAAGAGGACATCGCCGCCGCTCTCGGTCCATGCGACGCCGGTGGCGACACCCGGCCGCGAGGTCCGGAACTGCAGATCCCGGCGGAACCGAGGAGGGCCGAGATAAGTCTGCAGGTCCGGTTCCTCGACGGTGGCCATCACCCGCCCCGATTCGAACGCCGCCACGTCGATGGCGTCCGTCGCGATCCGCGCCGCCACCTTTCTGGCCACGGTGCCAAGCTGGCGCTCGAGATTGCGCACGCCAGCCTCCCGGGTGTACTCACCGATGATCAGCCGCAGTGCCCCGTCCGCGATCGCGACGGAGGAGTCGGGAAGGCCGTGTTCCGTGAGCTGGCGCGGGATCAGGTACTGCCGTGCGATCTGCTGCTTGTCCTCGTCTGTATAGCCGGCCAACGGGATGACCTCCATGCGGTCCCGCAGCGCCGGGTGGATCGTGCCCAGCTGGTTCGCATTCGCGATGAACAGCACCTTCGACAGATCGCAGGCGACCTCCAGGTAGTGGTCGCGGAACGTGTGATTCTGGGCTGGGTCGAGCACCTCGAGCAGCGCCGACGCCGGGTCGCCGTGATGGCTGACGCTGATCTTGTCGATCTCGTCGAGCATCATCACCGGGTTCATCGACCCCGCCTGCTTGAGGCCCTGCACGATCCGCCCGGGGATCGAGCCGATGTAGGTCCGGCGGTGACCGCGGATCTCGGCCTCGTCACGCACGCCGCCGAGTGAGATGCGCACGAACTTGCGGTTCATGGCCCGGGCGATCGACTGTCCGAGCGACGTTTTGCCGACGCCGGGAGGCCCGACGAAGCAGATGATGGGCCCCTTCATGTCGCCTTTGAGCTTGCGGACGGCCAGGTACTCGACGATCCGATCCTTGACCTTCTCGAGGTCGTAGTGGTCCTGGTCGAGCACCGAGCGGGCTTCGACGGGGTCGAGACGGTCTTCCGTGACGACGCTCCACGGCACCTCGAGCAGCCAGTCCAGGTACGTCCGGATCATCTGGTACTCGGGCGACGCCGGCGTCATCCGGTCGAGTCGCTTCACTTCGCGCTCGGCTGCCTTGTGGACGTGCTCGGGGAGGTTCGCCTTCGCGATGCGCCCGTGGAGTTCGGCGGCATCCGATCCCTCGGACTCGCCCAGTTCCTCACGGATGGCCTTGAGCTGCTGCCGGAGGTAGTACTGACGCTGGGCGTCGGTCATCTCCTGCTGCGTCTCGGACTCGATCTTGTGCTTCAGCTCGAGCAGGGAGACCTCCTGCCCCAGGGCCTTGGCGATGGCCTTCAGCTTGCCCGGAAGGTGCTCCTCCTCGAGCAGCTTCTGCTTGTCGTCGGCCTTCACGTCGAGCATGCTCGCGATGACGTAGCCGAGCCGAAGCGGGCTGTCGATCGCCGCGATCATCGCCTTCATGTCGGCCGACAGGCCCGTCGCCATCGAGAGGGCCCGCTCGCTCAGCTCGCGCAGCCGCCGGACGTAGGCGTCGATCTCCATGCCTTCCGCCTGCTCGTCGGGCCATGCCTCGACCGCCGCGTCGAACGACGTCTCGTGGCGCCGGATGTCGGACGCGCGAGCGCGCACCAGACCCTCGACCACGATGTGGATGGCGCCGGGGCCCTTGGCCATCTGGCGGATGATGGCCGCGGTGCCGACGGTGCGGACGGCATCGGCGTCCGGGTCGTCGACATCCACGGTCTGCTGCAGCAGCAGGACGAGGCGGTCGGACCCGAGCGCGCGGTTCACGGATTCCACCGACACCGGACGGTTGACGGCCAGGGGCTGTAGCGTGAGCGGGAAGACGACCGTTTCGCGAAGCGGAATGATGGGCAGGCGCGCCGGCAGCGACGGCGTGGCGGAGTACGGAGACGAGTTCGGGACGTCTGAGTTGGCCATGGTGACGGCGCCTATTCTCTCATACTCAGGACGCCGGGGCGGGAAGGGGGGATCCAGACAGAAGACAGAAGATGGGACCGGGGATCGGGGATCGGGATTCGGGAGTCGGGAGTCGCGAGTCGGTTCAGGCGGGTGGCGCCGGACGGGCACCACCCGCGGCAGAAGACTCTCGGCCGTATTCGCTGGTGCCCGATCCTATTCCGTCTTCCGAGGCAGCCGGCGGAAGTACGCGGTCAGCGTGACCGTCTCCTCGCCACGTTTCACGGTGAAGACGGCCGCGTCCGCCCACTGCTTGCCGGCCACGAGCCGGTTCAGCGTCTCCCGACTCCCGATCGGGGTTCCGTCCATCGTGAGCAGCACATCGCCCACCGCAAATCCGGCAGCACCCGCGACCGAGGTCTTCGGCACGTCGATCACGGTCAGCGGCCCTCCCGACGCGCCGTCGCGTGTGGAGAATCCGAGCGAGGGGTACAGCGACGGTGCTTCCTGCGGCAGACCCCACAGGAAGTCCGCGTACGATGCCTGGACGTCGCTCATCGGCTTGCCCGCGGCGTCGGCCACGGCTACGGGGATGATGGAAGCCATCCGCCCGTCGAACCAGAGCGCGGCCTGACGCTGGATGCCGAGGCCGTACGCGACGTGCCCCGACCCGATCAGCACGACCATGATCGCGTTCGGGGCCCCATGCTGTTTCAACGCCTGCACGCTGTTGTAGCCCATCGACGCATCCCACGTGCACTGCGCCGCGAACATGCCGTCGAACATCGGGCCTTCCATCGCCGAGTGCATGCCGCCTTCGCCGGCGAAGAACGCGCGGAACAGCCGCTTGTGCTCTTCGCTGGAGGTGTCGACCTTCGGCGGAATCCGCGCGCTCTCCTCGGGCGTCAGGTTCTGGAATCCCTTCTTGCGCACGGCCGACACGACCTCGCGCGGCGTGTTGACGCCGAACATCCGAATGCCGTGCTGGCGCGCAAACAGGAAGATGTCCCGGTAGTAACCCCAGTGGTAGCCCCAGTTCTTGTACCACTGCGACTTCGTGATGAAGTCGTCTTCACTCACCTGGCCCTGGTTCCACAGATCGAGGCCCGCCTGCTCGGTGTACGGGTACATCTCCAGGCCGATGAGGATCGGGCGCCCGCGCTTCTGCAGCTCCTGCAGCACCTGCAACTGCACCCGGTGGAACGCGATGTCCGTATGGCTCTCCCCGATGAACACCACCCGCACATCGTCCAGCCGGGCCGCGAGATCCGCCGGCGTCAGGACCTTCCCGCTGAGCGTCTCGGTGACGCCGTCGAGGACGATCGGCACCTGCCGGTCCTTGCGGGCGGGGTCGCCGATCGGCAATCTCCAGTGATCTTCCGCCTGTGCGACGCCCGGCCACCCCAAGGCGAGGGCGACGAGCGCTGTCGCCGCGACATAACGCATGTGCATGCTGCCTCCAGCCACGATTCGTCCTACCGTTCGGTCAGGGTCACCGTCACGGTGACCCGCGAGCCCGCGCGATCGATGACGGCCTCCACGGCCTGTCCCGGCGCGAGCGTCCTGAGAATGTCCGAGAAACCAGCCAGGTTGGCCACGGTGC
>CAYZYG010000189.1:0-5344 GCA_964481395.1 uncultured Vicinamibacterales bacterium | reverse complement strand
CTGTCGCCTGTCGCCTGTCGCCTGCTCTTCCCCTGTCGCCCGTCGCCTGTCGCCTAACGCCTGCTCTTTGACGCGGACAGCCTCTTTCGGCGATCCTCTGCCGGCATGGCCGACCAGGGGCACGACCCCCTCTTGCCGGGCGCACGGCTCGCGCTCCTCGCCAATCCGGTCGCCCGGAGGGCCGGCAACCGCCGGCGCCTGGAAGCGGCCGCCGCCGCCCTGCGCACGCGATTCGACGTGGATGTCGTGTCGCTCGCCGACCCGGCGGCCATCGCGGAGGCGGCCCGCGTGGCCGCCTCATCGCACGACGGCATCATCGTGCTCGGCGGCGACGGGACGCTCAATCGCGTCGTCAATGCCATCGGGGACCACGCGGTGCCCATCGGGTTGCTGCCCCTCGGAACCGGAAACGACTTCGCCCGTGCGATGGGCATCCCCTCCGATCCCGGCGCCGCAGCCGCGCAGTTGCTCGAAGGGCAGGTACGCGCGGTCGATCTGCTGGAGGTCAATGGCCGCCTGTTCTGCACGGCAGGTCTCCTGGGCCTTCCCGCCGACGCGGCGCTGAGCGTCGATCGGTGGACGCGGCCCTCGTCGTGGACGAGGCCGTTGGCCAGACTGCTTGGCGGCGCGACGTATCGCTTGGCAGGGCTCCAGCACCTGACTCTGCGCGGCGGAGCGACTTGGGCGCTGGAGATCGCGGCCGATCGGGTGCCGGGTGACCCGGGCACCGATCGCCGGCGGGTTGTGACGCACGGCGTGTTCGTGGCCAACACGCGCGTGCTTGGGGGCGGACTCGTGCTGCCGCTGGACGCGGACGAGACGGACGGCCTGATGGAGGTCGCCGTGATCCCGAAGATGTCCCGCCACCGATTGTGGTGGGCGTTTGCGTGCTTCGCGCAGGGATGGCGGGTGCCGGTCGGGGCACTGGAGGTCGTGCGGGCGCGTTGCGTCGTCATCGAGTCCGATCGGGAGTTGCCGTTCACGGCTGAGGGAGACCTGCTCTGCCGGGCGTCGCGGTTCACGATCCGCGTCCGGCGCGGAGCGCTCACGTTCATCGGAAGCAAGGGGGCGTCATGAGGGGACTGGGGATCGGGGGGTGGGGATTGGAGAGAGGCCGGCTGCTGGGGCGGGGCGTGGCGGTTGCCGTCGGCATCGCGGTCTTGCTGGCGGCTGGCGCCTGCCAGACGGGTCGCGACGCCACGTCGGGTTTGCGCATCGACGTGTCGTTTCCGGCTTCGCTCAGCCAGGAGGCGCTGGACGGCCGTGTGCTCGTCATGCTGTCCACCGTGGAGAAGGGCGAGCCGCGGTTTCAGATCAACGACAGTTCGGGCACGCAACAGATCTTCGGCGTGGATGTCGAAGGGCTGAAGCCAGGACAGCCGGCCGTGATCGACGCGTCGACGCTCGGCTACCCGAGAGAGTCACTGTCGGGCGTGGCGCCGGCGACTTACACCGTGCAGGCGCTCCTGCATAGGTACGAGACGTTCACGCGGGCCGACGGCCACGTCGTCAAGCTGCCGATGGACCGAGGCGAGGGACAGCAGTGGAACCGCGCGCCCGGCAACCTCTACAGCACGCCGCGCACGGTGCGCGTCGATCCGGTGGCCGGGGGCGTCGTTGCGGTCGAGCTCGACAAGGTCATCGAGCCGATTCCCGATCCGCCGACGACGAAGTACATCAAGCACATCCGGATTCAGAGCGAGCGCCTCACGAAGTTCTGGGGGCGGCCCATGTACCTGGGGGCGCACGTGCTCGTGCCCGAGGGCTGGGACACGCGTCCGCAGGCGCGCTATCCCCTGGTCATCAACCACGGCCACTTTCCCTACACGTTCGACGGTTTCCGTGAAGAGCCGCCGGACCCGAATGTGCCGTGCGAGTACAGCACGCGGTTCCATCTCGACTGCTACAACCGGATCCAGCAGGAGTGGGCCTACGAGTTCTACAAAGCGTGGACGGGGCCTGACTTCCCGCGCTTCCTCATCGTCGAGATCCAGCACGCGAACCCGTACTACGACGATTCGTACGCGGTGAACTCCGAGAACCTCGGGCCGTACGGGGACGCCATCACGTACGAACTCATTCCCGCCATCGAGCAGGAGTACAGGGGCATCGGTTCCGGTTGGGCGCGGTTCATGTACGGCGGGTCGACCGGCGGGTGGGAAGCGATGGGCGCCCAGGTGCTCTACCCGGACGAGTACAACGGCGCGTATATCGCGTGTCCCGATCCGATCGACTTCCGCGCGTTCACCGTCGTGAACATCTACGAAGACACCAACGCCTACTACGTCGAAGGGCCCTGGCGGCGAGTTCCGCGGCCAGGCCTCCGCAATTACCTGGGCCACGTCTCCACGCTCCTCGAAGACATGAACCGGCTCGAACTCGTGCTCGGGACGAAGGGCCGATCGGGAGGACAGTGGGACATCTGGCAGGCCGTCTACTCGCCGGTGGGCCCGGACGGCTATCCGAAGCCCATCTGGGACAAGCGGACCGGCGCGATCGACCGTGAGGTGGCCGCCCACTGGCGCGAGCACTACGACCTCTCGCATATCCTGCGGCGCGACTGGGCCACGCTCGGGCCCAAGCTCCGCGGGAAGCTGCACATCTACGTCGGCGACATGGACAACTACTACCTGAACAACGCCGTCTACCTCGTCGAAGAGTTCCTGAAGTCTGCCCAACCGGCGTTCGAGGGGGAAATCGACTACGGAGATCGGGCCGAGCACTGCTGGAACGGGGATCACACGCGGCCGAACGCCATCTCGCGGTTGCGGTACCACCAGATGTTCGCCCCGAAGATCCTGAGCCGGATCCTGAAGACCGCGCCCCCGGGGGCGGATCTCCGGAGTTGGCGCTATTGACGGGGAAGACCGAATGCCCGGCAGGCTGGAAGGGCGACGGTTTTTCTGTCCTTGTTGCGCCGATGTTCGCTGTTTCTTCCCCTGCTTTCCAGGCCGATCCGCCGTCCCGCATGAATGTCACGGGAGTAGGGTGCCCAGTCGTGCGTATATAGGGTGATCATGGGATACCCGGGAGGGCGAGAACGGCCTATCTTTCCAAGTGAACCGGGCAGCCAAACTGCACCGATTCACTGCGGATACTCCGCAGAACGATCTCCCTCCTGGGGGTGGTCAGCTTGCCACTGTCCACCCCAATTTTTCGTACGGCCGTCCGTCGCCGCCACCGCAGGGACGCGTCCGGCTGCTGGCCAGCACGCGTGTCAGCCCGTCCGCTCGAGGAACGCCACGACCGACGTGAACACGCTGTCGCCGTCACGCACGGCCATGTGGGGCGTCTGGAACGGGTTCTTCCGGATATCCACTGCCGCCATTTCGTATCGGTGATGCACCGCTTCGTCGAGCGGTTCGATCAGGCGGACACCCTGGCGCGCGAGCAGCTGTCTCACCTCGCCTGGCTGGAAGGCCTCGTGGTGGGGAGGGCCGGAGAGGCAGTACTCCGTGGCGAGGACGAGGACCCCGCCGGGCCGGAGCACGCGGATCATGTCGTCCATGGCGTCGATGGCGCCATCCAGCCCGCCGAAGTGTTCGATGGATGAGAGCGAATAGACGATGTCGAACGAGGCATCCCTGAAGGCCAGCCGACGGCCGTCCATCCTGAGGAACACCAGGCGGTCGCGCTCGTACGGAAACGGGGCGTAGTCTTCTGGCCGCGCGAGGACCCGGTCGTCTCCCTCCGACGCCCAGGCCTCCTTCCATCCTGTGTCGTACATGTCGGTGGCGACGACGATCCGAGTGCGGTTGGCGAGCCAGTACAGCGGCGGCTCGTGGCCGGCTCCGACGCTGAGCACGCGGGCGTCGTCACGCAGCCGACCGAGCCGGGCGAGGCCGAACAGCAACTGCGCGAACTCGTAGCCTTTGCGGTGCATCGACATCTTGTCGATGGCCATCGTATGCAGCGAGGCGAGCAGGGACACCCATTCCGGATTGTCCCACTTGGCTGGATTGGCCAGTTCGCAAAGCTGGATGTCGCGAGGCAGGACGCCGATGTCCGGGCAGATCTCGCGGAAACGCCGCTCGAACTCGTCCGAGGTGACCAGTGCCTGCAGCACGCGCGGTCGGGGAGCCCCGTCGGCGAGGCGGGCGATGTAGTAGGCGCGGCCTTCCGGATCGGCCGGCCGGCCGAGCAGAACGAGGTAGGCGAGATCGACGAAGTGCTCGGGCGGGCCGAGCCTCTCGAGACCGGCTTCGACCTCAGCGGGCCTGCGTCCCGCGCGCTCTCCCCGGCCGGCGTGCGCGTCGTAGATTAGGCGGAACTCAGGTGAGGCGATGAGCGCGCGGAGCAGTTGATCGTTCGACTGGCTGGACTCGACGGCCGGCGCGCGCTCGCGGCGCTCCTGCAGGGACGGTCCCCGGAGCAGCAGGATCCAGAACGCCTCATCGATGGGCGAGAGTCGTGGCGGCGCCGGCGAGGGCACCGGCGCCGCCTGAGGCTTCTTCCACCAGGCTGACATCAGGGGATCATCGTAGCAGCAGCCCGGTGTTCTCTTCTCCTACTTCTCGAGCTGGGGCACCTCCAGCTTGAGGTTGTACTTCGTGAGGGTCGTGCTCAACGCCGTGGCCCTGGTCAGCAGGGCGCGGGCATCGGTCATGGCCTTTGGCGCATCGGCCTTGGCCTGCGTGAAGGCTTTCTGGGCAGCCGCCGTGATACCGATGCCGTTCATCAGGCCGTTCTTGGCCTGGGTGATCGACGCGACCAGGCTCGGCTGTGCGGCTCCGCCGCCCCCGAACCCGCCGCGGCCTCCGGCCGCAGCGGCAAACTTCGGTACCATCGCCGTCAGGTCCTTGCTGAGACCCTCGATCGAGGCCTTCACGTCTGCCGGGAGATCGCTCCGCGAGCCGGCTTCTTTTGCGAGTTCAGTCATCCGCGTGGTGAGCGGCCTGATGGCGTTCCCAACCTCGGTCACCCTGGCCTGGAGCTTGTGCATCTCCATGGCCATGTCGAACATCTGTTTGCGCTGGACGGCGGTCAGCCCGACCTCGGGATCCGCCGCGACCCGAAGCGGCTTCTTCTCGACGGTCTTTCCATCCACGATGAGCGACACGTTGTACGTGCCGGGCAGCACGAACGGACCGGCTGCTCCGCCGCCTCCACCGAAGCCGCCGAACCCGCCCCCGCCCGTGCCGCAGCCCGCGCCGAACGGGCTCGTCGCCGCGCCGCCGCGACCGCCTCCCGCACCGGGGGCGTCAGCCTGCGCACCGCCGCGTCCTGCCGCCGCGCCCCGGGGCAGAAAGGATTGGATCCGATCGCCGGCCAGGTGCACCACCCCGTACCGAGAAGCGTCCTCCACCGGACGCAAGGCCATCTTGGCCAGCCAGGGCGTGGCGGC
>CAYZYG010000188.1:0-5354 GCA_964481395.1 uncultured Vicinamibacterales bacterium | reverse complement strand
GGTGGCGTCCGCGCAGGCCTGGTGTGGGCCAGCTACCGGAGCCTCAACAACGGGCTCGGCCTGGAGTTCATCGACGAGCCCGACTGGAAGTCCCAGACGCTCGATCTCGGCGCGGGGTGATCTGGCGCGGGCCGATCGCGGATCCCCAGCTCTGTCAGTCCTGCCTCAGCGCCACGACCGGATCGACGCGCGTCGCGCGCCAAGCCGGAACGAGGCACGCGAGGACGGCGACGACCATCAGCCCCGCGACGACCGCAGCGTGAGTGGCTGGATCCGCGGGCGTCACCTCGAAGAGCAGGCTCCGCATCAGGCGTGTGAGCGCCAGTGCCCCAGCGAGGCCAGCGATCGCGCCCGGCACCGCCAGCGCCAGCCCGCGCCGGACGACCATCCTCAGCACCGCGGCACGCTGCGCGCCAAGCGCGACGCGCACGCCGATCTCGCGCGTGCGTTCGGCCACGAGGTACGCCATCACGCCGTAGAGACCGATGGCGGCCAGCAGCAGGGCGACGAACGCGAACAGCCCGGCCAGAACCATAACGATGCGGCGCTGGCCGACGGACGTGTCGACGACCGTTTCCAGCGTTCGGAGCTTTGCGACGGGCTGCTGGGGGTCCATCTCGCGCACCTGCGCGACGACCGCTGGTCCGAGCGAGGCCGGATCCACGGCCGATCGAACGACGAGGTTCATCGTCGTGTACGCCGTCCGGTTGTGCGGATAGTACACCGTCGGCCGGATCTCGCCGTCGAGCTCCACGAGCCGCGCGTCGCCCACCACCCCGATCACCTCGTCGGTCACGTCCGGGTCGCTCCAGTTGACGAGCAGGCGCTTTCCAATAGGGTCCTCGCCCGGCCACATCTCGCGAGCCATGGCCTCGTTCACGACCACCACGCCGGTCGTCACCGGGCGGGGCGACTCGGTGAACAGCACGGTGCTCGATGTGGCGGCCATCTCGGCCTCCGCAAACAGCCGGCCACGCACGAGTGGAATGCCCATCGCGCTGAAGTAGGCGCCGCTGATCATCCGGACATCCGCAACTGGCTCCTGGCCCTTCTGGGGTTTCGGCCGATCGAGCGCACGAAAGCTCGTCGCGGCTCCCATGCCGTCGAGGGGCAGGAAGCTCACGCCTCCCGCCGCCACGACGCCGGGCAGTCGCGCCAGGCGTGACTGCAGTTCCTGGAAGAAGGTCACGCGCGAGGATGGTTCGCTGTAGGTCGCACCTGGCAACGACACCTGGAACGCCAGCGCCTGCTGGGGCTCGAACCCCGGGTCCACCGCGACGAGATGCTGGAAGCTGCGGACGAGCAGCCCGGCCCCGGCCAGCAGCACGACTGCCATTGCCACTTCGGCCACGACCAGCACCGCGCGCAGGCGCCCGTGTCCCACGCTCGTGCCGCGCGCGCCTTCCTTGAGCGCAGCGTTCAGATCCAGGCGCGAGGCGCTGAGCGCGGGCGCGAGGCCGAACACGACGGCCGTGGCCAGCGAGACGAGCAACGTGAACCCCAGCACGGTGCCATCCAGCGAGGCCGTGTCGAGCCTCGGGATCGGAAACTGCTCGGCCGTCGCGGCGAGCAGCGCCTCGAGGCCCCAGGCCGCGACGAGGACGCCGCCCACACCGCCGATGACGGCAAGTCCGACACTCTCGACAAGCAACTGGCGGACGATTCTGCCGCGGCCGGCGCCCAGCGCCGCCCGCACGGCGAGCTCGCGCCGTCGGGACGTCGCGCGGGCCAGCAGGAGGTTCGCGACGTTCGCGCACGCGATCAGCAGCACGAACCCGACGGCGCCGAGGAGCACCGCGAGGGCAGGTCTGACGCCCCCGACGAGCTGGTCATCGAGGGCCACCACGTTCGAGGTCCAGCCGGCGTTCCGATCGGGAAACTCCAAGGCGAGCCGCGTCGTGATCCGATCCATGTCGGCTCTGGCCTGCGCCAGGCTCACATTCGGCCTCAGACGGGCCACGGGAACGAGCCATCGTCCACCCGCCTGGCGGGCCGCGTCGTCAAACCCGGCTGGCAGCCACAGGTCGACGTTCCGGTCGAACAGATCGAAGCGCGCGGGCATGACGCCGACGATCGTCCGCGCCCGACCACTCACGCTGACCGTTTGACCGACCGTCGATGGTGCCGCGCCGAATCGCCGCTGCCACAGGCGGTGGCTGATCAGCGCGACCTCGCTGTCGGAACGGTCGTCCTCCGGGGTGAACGTGCGACCGAGCAAGGCCTCAACGCCGAGGATCGGGAAGAGCGGCGCTGTCACGAGCTGCAGGCTGACCTGCTCGGGCTCCCGCCCTGGACTCGTCACGCTGCCGGTCGCGGTGATCGAGAAGGCGCCGAGGTCGGTGAACGACTGCTGGGCATCGCGCCAGGCCAGGACGTTGGCCGGAGAGGCCACGTTCGTCTTCCGGTCGCGGGGGATGTTGTGCTCCCAGACGACCACCAGGCGGTCGGGGTCCGCGAACGGCGGCGGCGTGAGGAGCACCGCCTCGACGATGCTGAAGATGAGCGTGGTGGCGCCGATCCCGATGGCCAGCGTCGCAGCGGCCACGGCGGTGAATCCTGGTCGCGCCGCCAGCAGGCGCACGGCCAGCCGGACGTCGTGCAGAAGGCTGTACATACGGGTCCCCCATCCCGAGTGTGCCTTCAGGATTGGACGAGCGCGGTGCCGGTCCGGTTCGGCGGCATGCGCCAGTGAAGGTCCGAGGAAAGGACGGGCGATTCGAAGTGCACGATCCGTCCGGCCCCCACGTCAAAGGAACCGACGCCCCCTTCGGTTCCCGCTGACGGAGACCGCGCATGCTGAACGACCTGCGCTCCGACGTTCGTTTCGCCTTCCGCACGATGAAGACCCACCCGGTCTTCACCATCGTCGTCATCCTGACCCTCGCCGTCGGGCTTGGCGCCAATACCGCCATCTTCAGCGTGCTGCACGCGGCGTTGTTCGAAGCGCTGCCGTACGAAGACCCGCAGCGCCTCGTCATGGGACGCACGACGTTCAAGGGCCGGATCAACCCCGTCGGGTCGGCGCACGACTACTTCGACTACCGTGAGCAGGCCGACGTGTTCTCGTCATTCGCGGCGATCACCGGATTCCCGGTCGACGTGACGATCACCGGGGGCGAATCGCCCGAGCGGCTCGTCAGCTCCACCGTGTCGTACGAGCTGTTCGGCACGCTCGGCGTCGATCCGGTTGCCGGACGCCACTTCCGGCCGGCGGAGGGCACGCTCGGGGCTCCCGACGTGGTCCTCATCAGCTACGGATACTGGCAGCGCCGGTTCGGCGGCGCGGCCGACGCCATCGGCCGGCCGCTCGTCGTCAACGGCGTGCCGTCCACGATCGTCGGCATCATGCCGGCGGGCTTCCGGTTCCTGTGGAACGTCGACGTCTGGGCCCCGATGCGGCGAAACGGGCCCTGGGCCAAGGCGCGGCGGTTCCACAACTGGCTGATGGTGGGCCGGCTCAGGCCGGGTGTCTCGCTGGAGCAGGCGCAGGGACAGATCGACGTCATCTCGGCCCGGCTCGAGGCCCAGTACCCCGACTCGAACACCGGCAAGGCGCTCCGGCTCGACATCCTCCAGGACGCGATCGCCGAAGACGATGCGCCGCGTCTGCTGCTGCTGATGGCGGCCGTGGCCGTCGTGCTGCTCATCACGTGCGGCAACGTCGCAGGATTGCTGCTCGCCCGCAGTTCGGCCCGCCGCGCGGAGACGGCCGTACGGGCCGCGCTCGGCGCATCGAGAAGCCGGCTCGTGCGGCAGTTCCTCACCGAGAGCCTGGTGCTCGCCGGCGTCGGCGGGATTCTGGGCGCGGCCGTCGCCGGCTGGCTGCACAGGAGCCTGCCCATGATGGTCGGCCTCGACACGCTGGGCGTCACCGATGTCGGCTTCAACGGCCCCGTCATCCTCTTTGCCGCCGGCGTCACCCTGCTGACGGGCCTCCTGTTCGGGATCGCACCCGCGATTCACAGCGCCGCGCACACGCCGCTCGGCGGACTGGGCAGCGGAACCCGGACGACCGGCGCGGGATCCGGCACGCGCCTGCGAGGCGCGCTCGTCGTGGCCCAGGTGGCGCTGTCGTTGGTCCTGCTGATCACCTCCGGGCTCCTCGTGAAGAGCTTCCTGCGGCTCGCCGGCACGGACCCGGGGTTCGACGCCGACCACCTGCTGACGGCTCAGATCCAGTTGCCCGGCCGGGGACATCCCGACCCGGCGAAAGCCGTCGCGTTCTTCGACGCGCTCAGCGCGGACGTCCGGTCGATTCCCGGCGTGACGGCCGTGGCGGCCATCTGCCAGATGCCCATCCGCGATCCGGGCAACAACATCAACGTGTGGGCGGCCGAGCGCCCGCCCGCCGAGCCGTCGGATGCGAGATGGGCGTACACCAGGCGGGTCATGCCGGGCTACTTCGAGACGATGGGCATCCCGATCCTGGCTGGGCGGGACGTTACTCAGGGTGACGTCAGCGGGGCCCCGCAGGTGATCGTCATCAATCGAACGATGGCGGAGACGCTCTTTCCGGGCGAGCACGCGGTCGGCCGCAGGGTGATGGTGGACATGGGCGGGGACCAGCCCGAGGCCTTCGAAGTGGCTGGCGTCGTGGGCGACGTCCGGGTCTCGTCGCTCGGCAGCGCGCCCCGGATGACCATGTACCACTCGTTCTACCAGTTCCCGAACGGCAGGATGCGCCTGGCCCTCCGCACCGCCGTCGATCCCACGACCATCACCACCGCGCTGCGCGAACGCGTCTGGAAACTGAACGGCGACATCCCGGTCGAGGACGTGATCTCGATGCGGGCGGTGGTGGCCGAGTCTGTCGCGTCGCAGCGGGTCGTGTGCGCCATCCTGCTGGTGTTCGCCGTCATCGCGCTCCTGCTGGCGGCCATCGGCCTCTACGGCGTGCTGGCGTACTGGGTGGTCCAGCGGACGCACGAAATCGGCGTGCGTGTCGCGCTGGGCGCGTCGGCGTGGCACATCGTCCGGACCATCGCCGCGAGAGGTCTCATGCTGGTGGGGACCGGCATGGTCGTCGGCCTCGTCGCGGCTGCCGGCAGCACGCGGTGGATCCGGCTGGAACTCTACCAGGTGCAGGTCACCGATCTCCAGACGCACGCTTTCACGGTGGCGGTGTTCCTGCTGGTCGCGCTCGCGGCCTGTCTGCTGCCGTCATGGCGGGCGCTTCGCGTCGATCCGATCGTGGCGCTCCGCGTGGAGTAGAACCCGCGTGGCGCGTGCCCGCGCCGACGCGTCACTCCGACCGCAGGACGCGCTGCGGATCGACGCGCGCGGCGCGGCGGGCGGGAACCGCACAGGCCACGAGCGCGACGACGAGGAGGAGCGCGGCCGCGGCCGCGAAGCTG
>CAYZYG010000187.1:0-5390 GCA_964481395.1 uncultured Vicinamibacterales bacterium | reverse complement strand
ACGTCGTCGCCGAGGTAGTGGCAGCCGAGGATGTTGCGCCGCCCGACCTTCGCGCGCACGGCGGCGACGACCTCGAGCGGCAGCCGCACGCGCTGCTCGCGCGGCCCGCCGTAGCCGTCGGGGCGCGTGTTCAGCGCCGACAGGAACGACGCCATCGTGTACGCGTGCGCGAAGTGCAGCTCGATGCCGTCGAAGCCGGCCTCGAGCGCGCGCGCCGCGGCGTCGGCGAACAGCGGCGGCAACGTGCGCGGCAGGTCGCGGATGTGCGGCAGGTGCAGATCGGTGACGCGCTCGCGGTAGCCGCGCTCGAGATCCTCGAGCTCGCGCGCGTCGAGCACGTACGGGAGGTCGGCGTCCGGCAGCGCGGCGAGCCGGGCGCGCACGTCGTCGTCGGAGAGCAGCCGGATGCCGGCGTCGTTCGCGAGCACGCGCAGCGCCTCGCGGTGGCGCTCCGTGAGCTGGAGGAACCGTGCGAAGTACTTCGCGCGCTCGGGCCGGCGGCGGATCGAGAGGAAGTCGATGAGCTGGATGAACAGCAGCGTCTGGCCGTTCGATGCCTCGCGCACGGCGTCGACGAGCCGGCGCAGCCCGTCGACGAAGCGATCGTGGCCGATGCGCAGGAGCGGCCCCGACGGGATGTCGCGGATGCCGGTCGCCTCGACGACGAGCACGCCCGGCCTGCCCTCGGCGAACCGCCGGTACCAGTCGATCACGTCCTGGGTGACGAAGCCGTCCTCGGTCGCGCGCCAGGGCACCATCGCCGGCACCCACGTGCGCGTGCAGGCCGTGCGCGGGCCGAGCTCGATCGGCTCGAACAGCATGGCGTGGGCGGCCTCCTCCGCCGTGGGCCACGCCGGCGCGGGGAGCTCGTGCTTGATGCGCTCGGGGGGCTGCCACATCGCGGCTGATTCGTACCATATTCGCCGTGTGGAGCCCTACGAGCCGCACCTCTCGCTGGCGACCGCGCTGGCGGTGGGGCTGCTCGTCGGCCTCGAGCGCGAGCAGTCCAAGCCCGAGCGCGGCGGCTCGCAGCTCGGCGGGATCCGCACCTACCCGATCTTCGCGCTGATCGGCGCGCTCGCGACGATGCTCGAGACGGCGTCGATGTGGCTGCCGCTGGTCGCGCTCGCCGGCGTGATCGTGTTCGTCGCGATCTCGTACGCCGGCGAGGTCCGGCGCGACGCCGACCACGGGATGACGACCGAGGCGTCGGTCGTCGCGACCTACCTGCTCGGTGCGCTCGCGACCAGCCGCGGCGTCGTCGAGCCGATGCACGACCGGCTGATCCTGGTCGCCGGCCTCGGGGTCGCGCTCACGTTCCTGCTGTCGTCGAAGCAGTTCTTCCACAAGCTCGCGGGCCGGGTGTCCCGCGAGGACTACTACGCGACGCTCAAGTTCCTGATCGTGGCCGTGATCGTGCTGCCGCTGCTCCCCGACCGCACGTTCGGTCCGCTCGACGCGATCAACGCCCGCACGCTCGGCCTGCTGGTCGTCACGATCTCGGGGCTGTCGTTCGTCGGCTACGTCGCGATGAAGCTGTTCGGCGCGAAGCGCGGCCTGCTGCTCGGAGCCGCGCTCGGCGGGCTGGTGTCGTCGACGGCGGTCACGCTGTCGTTCGCGGGCCGCACGAAGGAGGAGCCGCGGCTGGCGCCGGTCGCCGCCGGGGCGATCGCGATCGCGTGGACGATCATGCTCGGCCGCGTCGCCGTGCTCGTCGGCATCGTCCACGTCGCGCTGCTCGAGACGCTCGCGGTCCCGCTCGGCGCGATGACGCTCGCGGCGCTGCTCGGCCTCGCGGTCACGTTCCGGCGCGGCGTCGACGGCCACACCGGCGAGCTCGACCTCAAGAACCCGTTCGAGCTCGGCAGCGCGATCAAGGTGACGCTGGTGTTCGCCGTCGTGCTGTTCGCGATGAAGGCCGCGCAGACCTACGCCGGGGACCAGGGCCTCTACCTGGCGTCGGCGCTCGGCGGGACCACCGACGTCGATGCGGTGACGCTGTCATCGGCGCGGCTCGCGAAGGACGGCATCGCCGCGCTGACCGCGACCATCGCGATCGCGATCGCGATCGCCGTCAACACCGTCGTCAAGACCGGCCTCGCGATCGGCGTCGGCGGCTGGGCGCTCGGCAAGCGGGTCGCGCTCGTCGGTGCGCTCGTGATCGTGGCCGGCGCGGTCGCCATCGGTCTCGCCGCCGGCCTCGGGTAGACTGGTTTCGTGCACACCGGCGACCCGATGCCCGCGACCACGCTCGTCGACGGCGACGGCCACCCGACCGAGCTTCGCGACCGGATCGGCAAGCCGCTCGTCGTCTACTTCTACCCGGCCGACGACACCTACGGCTGTACGAAGGAGGCCTGCTCGTTCCGCGACGCCTACGAGGACTTCATCGCCGCGGGCGCCGACGTGATCGGCGTGTCGCGCGACGACGCCGCCTCCCACGCGCGGTTCAAGACCAAGCACCGGCTGCCGTTCACGCTGCTCAGCGATCCGGGCGGCCGGGTCGCCGATGCCTGGGAGGTCAAGGGCCCGCTCGGGATGCCCGGCCGGGTCACGTTCGTGTTCGACCAGGGCGGCGTGCTCCGCCACCGGTTCGAGTCGGCGATCCGGTTCGGGAAGCACGTCGACGAGGCGCTCGAGATCGTCAAGAAGCTCGCCCGCGCGTAGCCACCCGGCATACGATGAGTGGCGGTGGTGCGCGTGAAGAAGCCCTCGGGGGATGCGCCGGTCGCGCCCGCGCCGGCCACGACGATGATCGGCCCGCACGCGACCAAGCCGCCCGCGAAGGAGGCGCCGTCGCCCGCCGCGACGCTGGTCGGTCCGCACGCGACCAAGCCGCCCCGGAAGCAGCCGCGTGCGGGAACGCTCCCCGGACGCGCCGTCGTGCCGCGGCCCGCCGCCAAGCCGCGCCCGCTGCCGCCGGATCGCACGAAGCCGTTGCGGGCGCTCGGGCGGCGCGCGCGGTGGCGGATCGAGGACGGCATGGTGCGCGAGCTGCGCCTCGACGGCAACGACGCGGGATGCACCGCGCGCAACGTCGCGGCCGTGCTCGCCGCCGAGCCGATCACGGAGCTCGCGCTCGAGGGCTGCGATCCCGACCTGCTCGCGCAGCTGCTCGCGCTGCCCGGTCTCGAGCGCGTGACCCGGCTCGCGGTCTCGGGCTGGATCGCGAGCGACGGCGGCACGTTCGTCGGCAAGGTGCTCGCGAAGGCGAAGCGGCTGACCGCCGTCACCGAGCTGCGCGCGGGCATCGAGCTCGGCGACGCGGGGCTCGCCGCGCTCGCGAAGACCGAGGCGCTCGGCGCGGTCACGCACCTCGCGCTCGGCGTGCCGCGGGCACCTGGTGCGTTCGCGCGGCTCGCCGCATCGCCGATCGGGCAGCAGCTCGAGACGCTCGAGTGGCTGCGAGACGAGCTGTCCGCCGAGCTCGTGCAGCTCGTGGTCACGCTGCCGAGCCTGCGCACGTTCGTCGCGTCGCTCGGCCACACGCGCGGGTTCGACGACGTGCTCGCCGCGCGGTTCCGCGATCGCCTCGTGATCGAGGACCAGCCCGGCAAGACCTGCGTCATCGACGGGGTCGCCGGCGTCAGCTTCCGGCCGCCGCCGAAACGCTAAGGCACGTGGTTCGCACCACCTCGGGAGAGAACATCACCGAGGAACTGCGATCATGGGAACCCAGGACCCGCGACCGTTCGCGGTCGTGACCGGTGCGTCGACGGGCATCGGCTTCGAGCTCGCGCGCCAGTGCATCATGAACAACTTCGACGCGCTGATCTGCGCCGATGACGCTCGGGGAATCCACGAGGCCGCCGCACACCTCGCCGCGAGCGGCGCGACGGTGATTCCGGTCACCGCGGACCTGACGACCTACGAGGGCGTCGAGAAGCTCGCACGCGAGATCGACGGCACGGGCCGCCACGTCGACGCGCTGATCCTGAACGCGGGCATCGGTGTCAACGGGCCGTTCATCGAGACCCCGCTCGACGAGGAGCTGCGCGTGATCGCGCTCAACTGCGCGAGCATCGTCCACCTCGCGAAGCGCGTCGTGCCGCAGATGGCCGTGCGCGGCAAGGGCCACATCCTGATCACCGCGTCGGTCGAGAGCACGAGCCCGGCGCCGTACCTCGCCGTCTACGGCGCGAGCAAGGCCTTCGACCTGTCGTTCGCCGAGGCGCTGCGCGCCGAGCTGAAGGAGACCGGCGTCACGGTCACCGCGCTCCAGCCCGGCGCGACCGACACCGAGTTCTTCGAGCGCGCCGAGATGATGGACACCAGGGTCGCCGCCGGCAAGAAGGACGACCCGGCCGAGGTCGCGAAGGTGGGGTTCGAGGCGATGATGAAGGGCAAGGACAAGGTCATCGCGGCGTCGATCAAGGCCAAGCTCGAGGGGCTCGTCGGCGAGCTCCTGCCCGAGCCGGCCAAGGCGGCGCTGCACGCGAGGCAGGCCAAGCCGGGCTCGGCGAAGCATTGATCGCCGCCACGCGCGTTCTGATACCCTGGCCGCATGTGGGCGCGATGCTCGGTCCTGCTGATCGTCGCCGCCTGCTATTCGCCGACGGCGGTCACCGGCACGCCGTGCACGCCCGGCGCCGACAACTGCCCGCGCGGCCAGCACTGCGCGCTCGTCGGCGGCGAGCACGTCTGCGTCAGCGAGCTCCCGCCGGCCGACGCCGACGTGCCGGCCGATGCGGCGATCACGCCCGACACCCCGGACGGCGCGACGCCCCGGTGGTCGCTCGTGCAGACGCGCGGGCGGATGGGCAACGACACGCCGATCACCGCGACCACCGCGGGGACGCTGCTCGTCGTCGCCGTCGAGACCTCCGACACCGAGCCCGTCACCGAGGTCACCGACAACGGCGGCAACACCTACGTCCGCGTCCCGGGCTCGCGCGCGATCGACGATCGGGAGGACTTCGGGGTCGAGCTCTGGTACGCGAAGGCCGCGCAGGCGGGCGCGACGCGCGTGGCCGCGACCGGTGCGACGATCTACGCCATCGTCATGTGGGAGGTCGCCGGTCTCGATCCGACCGACCCGCTCGGCGGCGTCGCGAAGGTCGACGACCAGGCGCCGTCGACGACCCCGACCGGCGCGGCGATCACGACGACCACGCCCGGCGAGTTCGTGGTGTCGGTCGCGATCGTCGCGACCACGGTCGCCGGCATCCACGCCGGCAACGCGTTCACGAACGACCACGTCACGTTCGGCAACGGCTGGGCCCACCTGACCGACGACGCGGCGCCGCCCGGCACCTACCAGGCGCAGTGGGATCACAACTCGAACGGCGAGTCGTGCACGACCTCGGCCGCGTTCCGGGTCAGGCCTTGAGCGAGGCCACGACCTTCTCGATCGCGTCCTTCGAGTCGCCGAACAGCATCTTGGTGACCGG
>CAYZYG010000186.1:0-5477 GCA_964481395.1 uncultured Vicinamibacterales bacterium | reverse complement strand
GACGATGTTCGCGTGCTGGAGGAACAGCGACAGCCGCGCCTCGTCGAGGAACATCGAGACGAACTTGTCGTTCTTCGTGAGGTTCGGAAGGATGCGCTTGATCGCGACCGACTTCTTGAACCCCTCCATCGACTCCGCAACACCACGGAACACCTCGGCCATACCACCGTGGTCGAGTCGTTCGGTGATCGTGTAGCGGTCGCGCATCCCCGACGAAACCGATACTACCAGAGGTAACCCATCGGTACCAAACGCTGTGGGGCAGTGAAAGGCCCCGGTGGTGGAGGCCCGTGCCAGCCCTTTGGGGGCTACTCGCCCGTCTCGTCGGCCTCGACCTGCTCGCGGGCTGACTTGCACTCGAAGCACAGGGTCGTCACCGGGCGCGCCATCAGGCGCTTGAACCCGATCGGCTCGCTGCACTCCTCGCACTCGTCCACGGTGCCGTTGTCGAGCCGTTGCATCGCCTCGCGGATCTTGGCGAGCAAGAACGTCTCGCGGTCGTGGAGCCGGAGCTGCGTCGAGTAGATCTCCTCTTCGGTCGACTCGTCCATGGAATCGCGGCCGATGCGGTCGCGATCGCGGTCCATCGTGAACTCGAGCGCGGAGTGCGCGTGGTCGCCGAGGCGAGCCAGGTCCGCCGCGAGTCGAGCGCGTAACTGCTCGGTCTGCTCAGCCGTCAACATGGTCTCAGTCTACGAACCGCCCCGACCGCGTCAACGAGCGCTTGCACGGCAACGACGAACAATCGGCGGCGCCGCAGGGTGCGTGCGCGCGCGCTCGATGGGCGCTTGCGACGCGATCTCATCTCGGCGACACTCCGCGCGGGGCCTGCCCGGCGATCCCAAAATTCCGTGCGACGTCGGGCCGGGTGACCGCGTCCGGACCGATGTGGCGGTCGCCGATACGTCGGACGGGTTTTATTCCGTCATCCACACCCGCGCCGCGCGCCGACCCGGGCGTCTGTTCGCGCGGCAGTTTGGCCGGCTTGCCGCCGATGACCACGAGGGTGGTGCGGAATGGATCGATACCAAACCGCGTTCGTTTGACACAGACACCTGGGACCGGATCGAGGAGACCACGTGACCACCCTGACCCGCTGGAAGCTTGCGACTGCCCTGATGGCTGCGATTGCCGGCTGGGGGCTGTTCCTCGATGGTGATGCGAAGACGCCGAACACGCCCGCGGTCACGGTCGCGTCTGCTCGCGCCGGCTCGTTGCCGCGCCAGTTCCGCCGTCCGCTCCGCGTGAGCCCGGCTGCGGCCGGCGTATCGCGCACCGAGCTCGTCGAGCGCCTGCTCGCCGCGAAGACGGCGCGGGACGTCGCGACGCTCGCGGACAAGCTCGGCGCGGTCGGCGACGACGCGATGATCGACGCCGTGCTGCCGCTCGTGAAGGACGGCCGGCGCGGGGTGCCGGAGGCGATCCTCGGCGCGTTCGGGCAGATCGGTACCGAGCACGCGGTCGAGATCCTGATCGCGTACACGCGCGACGACCGGCCGCTGATCCGCAACGCGGCGATCGCGGCGCTCGGCGCGACGCAGAGCGAGGCCGGCGAGGCCGTGCTGCTCGCGATCGTGGACAAGCCGGCGCACCCGGCGCAGAACGTCGCGATCACCGCGCTCGGCCAGATGGGCAGCGAGCGGGCGGTCGGCGCGCTGGTCGAGATCGCCGAGGCCGGCGAGTCGAGCACCGCGAGCATGGCGGTCTACGCCCTCGGTGCGGTCGGGTCGCCGGCCGCGCGGGCGGCCGTCCGCAAGCTGATCGACGCGCCGGACTCGCGCGTCGCGGGCGCCGCGCTCGGCGCGCTCGACGAGATCGACGAGCCGCTGATGGCCAAGCTGACCGAGATCGTCAAGACCGGCGATCCGCAGCTCGCGAGCGCCGCCCTCTCCGCGCTCGGCAAGGCCGGAGAGGCGGCGCTGCCGGTGCTGCGCGAGGCCGCGCTGCACGGCGCGCAGTACACGCGGTGGTCCGCGGTGTCCGCGATCGGCGAGATCTCCGGGCCGAAGGCGATCGCGCTCCTCGGCGAGATCATGCAACACGGCGATCGCCACGCCGCGATGACCGCCGCCGCCGCGCTCGCGAACGCCGGTGGCCCGGAGGCGCGGGCCCTGCTGATCGAGGCGGCGCTCTCCGATCGCGCGCAGATCACGGGTGCGCTGAACCAGCTCGCGAACATGGAGGGCGAGGACGTCGACCAGGCGCTGCTCGCCGTCATCAAGGACGGGACGAGCGCCGACCGCCGCGCCGCGCTGCCGCGCCTGATCAAGACCGGGAACCCCGAGGCGCTCCAGCTCGCGATCGATCTCGCCCAGAAGGGCTCGCGCAACGAGCGCTACGAGGCCATGCGCATGCTCGCGGACTCGGGCGTCCCGAAGGCGTTCGACGCGCTCGTCGACCTCGCGGGCAAGGCGCGCGGCCAGACGCGCGTCAACGCGCTCGACATGCTCGCGCAGGTGCGCCCGAGTGATCCCGCGCTGTCCCAGCTGCTGTCGGACTCGCTGTTCTCGGGGCGCCGCGACGAGGCGTCGTACGCCGCGAACGTGCTCGGCCGGCTCGGGACCGAGGACGCCCGCGAGGCGCTGCTCGCCGCGCTCGCCGACAAGGACCAGAACCTCGCCGCCACCGCGGCCGGCGCGCTCGGCCAGATGGGCCTGTCGGACCGCGTGAAGTCGGCGATGCTGTCGGCCGCGCGCGACAACCCGCAGGTCCGGATGCAGGTGATGAACCAGCTGATCAACGCGGGCGCCCCCGAGGGGCTGCGCCTCGCGGAGGAGGTGCTGAGCGGCAAGGACATCGCCGGCGCGAGCTCGGCGGTGTGGGCGCTCGCGCAGCAGGGCACGCCGGAGGCGAGGCGCCTGATCGAGCGCGCGCTCGACTCGCGGGACAAGTCGGTGCGGATGGCCGCGATCTCGACGCTCGCGACCAACCCCGACGACCGCTCGACCGACACGCTGCTGCGGCTCGTCCGCGACAGCGACAGCCAGGTCCGCGCGGCCGCACTCCAGACGCTCGGCCAGCTCGGCTCGGAGAAGGCGCAGGCCGCCATCATCGAGGCGACGCGCAGCGGCAAGCCCGAGGAGCGGATCGCGGCGATCAGCGGCCTGTCGAGCATGGACGACGCGCGCGCGAGCCAGCAGCTCGCCGCCCTGATGCGCGATCCCGATCCGCAGGTCGCGCAGACCGCGATCCAGTCCTCCTACAACGCCGGCCCCGAGGCCGATCAGGCCCTGACCCAGATCGTCAACGACCCGAGCGCGAAGCCCGAGCTGCGGCAGGCCGCCGCCTACCAGCTGCGCGGCCGCGGCACCGACCTCGACGACTCGACGGAGAAGGCCGTCACCGCGCTCGCGGGGCCGCCGAACATCTACGGCGGCTACGGCTACGGCATGTACCGCGGCGGGTTCTACGAGTAACGGTCAGGCGGGCAGGTACACGCGGAACACGGTCCCGCCACCCGCGGCATCCTCGACGTCGATCCAGCCATCGTGCTCCTTGACGATGCCCGACACGACGGCGAGCCCGAGCCCGGTCCCACCCTGGCCCTCTTTCGTCGTGTAGAACGGGTCGAAGATCCGGTCCTTGATGTCCGGCGGGATGCCGACACCCGTGTCGCTCACCGCCAGCTGCACGAACTCCTGCTCCGGGCTGCCCTCGAGCCCCGGCCGCGTGCGGCGGGTCGCGCGGGTCTCGACGCGCAGCTTGCCGCCATCGGGCATCGCCTGCACCGCGTTGAGGAGGAGGTTGATGAGCACCTGCTGGAGCCGGTCGCGGTCGCCCGCGATCCGCGGCAGCCCCTCCGCCCGGTCGAGGCGGGTCTTCACCTTCGCGTTCGAGAACTGCCCGGCCAGCAGCTCCATCGTCGTCAGCGCGAGCTCGTTGAGGTTCACGGCCGCGTGCTCGGGCGAGCCCACCTTGCGCCGGGTGAAGTCGAGCAGCCGCTGGATGATCCGGGTGATGCGCGCGGTCTGCTCGGCGACGATGGCCGCGTTCTTCTCCACGACCTCGGGGTCCTTCGCCTTCTTCTGGATCGACCGCGCGCGGCCCGCGATCACGTTGAGCGGCGTCCCGACCTCGTGCGCGATCTCCGCGGCGAGCTGACCGATCGTCGCGAGCTTCTCGGTCTGGCCGAGCCGCTGCTCGAGCGCCAGCTTCGCCTCGTTCTGGCGCTGGGTCTCGCCGCGTGACTCGCGCAGCGAGAACGTCATCTCGTTGAACCGGGTCGCGATCGCGCCGATCTCGTCGTCGTGCTCCGACAGGATGACGTGGCTGAGGTCACCCTTCGCGACGTCGTCGATGCCGCGCAGCAGCTTCGTGATCGGCCGGCTGACGAACCGGCTCGCGACCGCCGCGACGCTGATCGTCGTCACCGCGACGATCAGTAGCACGAGCAACAGGGCCCGCCCGAGGTCATCGCTCGTCGTCCCGAGCGCATCCGCCGGCCGCCACAGCTCGAGCATGCCCATCACGAGCCGCCCCTCCTCGCGTGTCGACGACAGCCGCAGCGGCACCGCATAGTAGAACTGCCCGGCCTCGACGTTGCTGAACGCCAGCTGCGGCACGTCGAGCAGCGTCCGGATCCGCTTGAGCTGCTCCGCACTCAGCTCCACCGACGGCAGCTCGCTGGCGCGCGACCGCGGCACCACGGCCACCTTCCACCCCGTCGCCCGGGTCAGCTCCTTGATCTGGAGCTCCGACGGCGACCGGTACGACAGCGCCTGATCGAGGGGCGTCTCCAGCCCGGCGGCGCGCCGCATCAAGAGCAACCGCTGCTTGAGATCCCGGTACTCGCGACGCAGCTCCTCGATCTCGGCCGACGGCGCGGGCCCCGTCGTCGCATCCAGCAACTTCGCATCACCGGCACGCCGCTCCAGCGCCTCGACATCGCGCTGGAGTTGCTCCGCACGGTACCGCGCCTCGCGCTCGTCGTAGACCTCCTGACTCTCGAGCGTCGACCGCAGCGTGCTCGCGAGCGCCTTCGCCTCGCGCTCGAGCGCCATCCGTCGCTCGGACGTGCGCGCACGCAGGTCGAAGTACGCGTAGCCCGCCGACGCGATCGCCACGACGACCGCGGTCGCCACGGTGATCCGGGTCGCGACCTTCACTGCTGCGGAGTGTAGCGCGCCAGGAGACCACCCGCGCCCGAGCCCCAGGAATCGGGATCCTGCTCGATGTGATCATGCAAAAGCGCGCTCGCCGCGTAGCCGCTCGACTCGCGCCCAGCCCGAGCAGCTCGGCGACGTTCTGTACAAGTGCATCTCGTCTCCGTCCGAGCCCCTCGTTGTCGGCGACCGAGGAGCAAGGGCGAGGGTGTAGCCGCCGCTCGACTCGCGCCCGAACAACCTGAGCAGCGCAAGTGCTGTCGGCTCGGTCGAGCCGCGCCTCGTTGGCGACCGAGGAGCAAGGGGAAGGAGAAGGGGCGAGGAGAAGGGGCGAGGAGAAGGGGCGAGGAGAAGGGGCGAGGAGAAGGGGCGAGG
>CAYZYG010000185.1:0-5557 GCA_964481395.1 uncultured Vicinamibacterales bacterium | reverse complement strand
CGGGCGCATCGCCGGTCTCGGTGCGACGACCGACTTGCACCACGGGCTGCTAGGCGCGTGTCGCCAGCCCCCCCTGCCCCGTCCGGGTTGACACCCGCCGCACCCGCGCCCATATTGGAAGTGTTGCGACATCGGCGTTCGGCATGGTAATTTAAAGGGCTTGGCCGAACAGGGCCCGCCGGGTGCTGGATCCGTGCGGCTGCCCGCCACTCCTCCCGACGACCCCGAAGGATGCAGCCAGCGGTCCTACAGGCGCTCGAGTTCCCTCGCATCGTCGAGGTCGCCCGCTCACTCGCGGCTACCCCGCTGGGGGCCGAGCGGCTGGCGGCGCTGCGTCCAGCCACCGACCCGCGCCGGATCGCCCAGTGGCTCGCAGCCACGTCCGAAGGCGTGCGCTTCAGCGAAGCGGCCGGCGGTTTTGCGCTCCGGGCGCCGGCCGATCTGCCGTCCACCCTGTCGGTGCTGGCCATCGAGGGACGCGCGCTCGAACCGGTCCGGCTCATCGGATTCGGAGGGTTCCTCGACTCCGTGGACGAGACACGGGCGGCCATCAAGCGAACGGGCGAGTCGTTTCCGACGCTCCGGACGCTGGCCGAGGGTGCCGCGAGCTTCCGATCCGAGACCGCCGAGATCCGCCGCGCGATCGATCCCTCGGGGGAGGTCGTCGACGAAGCGTCCCATGAGTTGAAGGTAGTCCGCGAGCGCCTGCGCCGTCAGCGCAACCGCCTGCGCGGCACGCTCGAGTCGTTCCTCCGGAGCAAGGACACGGCCAAGTACCTGCAGGATCAGGTCGTCACCGACCGCAACGGGCGCTTCGTGCTCGTGGTGCGAGCCGAGCACCGGACGGCCATTCCCGGCATCGTCCACGGCAGCTCGTCGAGCGGAGCGAGCTTGTTTCTCGAACCCCTCAGCACGGTCGAGATCAACAACGACATCGTCGCCCTCGAGCAGCAGGAAGCCGAGGAGGTGCGCCGCATCCTCCTCCACCTGACCGATCAGTTCCGCCGGCGAGCGCTCGATCTCCAGCGCACGATCGAAGCCGCCACCGAACTGGACGTCATCCAGGCCAAGGCCCGCCTCTCGGCGCTGGTGAACGGCACCGAACCCGCCATCAGCGGCGACGGCGCGTTCGAGCTGCTGGCCGCCCGTCACCCTCTGCTGATCCCCGCCGTCAGCGCACGGCTGAGCCAGGAGCACGCGAGAGGCCCTGTCGGCGACGAGGGAACGGAGCCGGAAGGGGCGGGGCCGAGGAGCTGGGATCCCGTCCCGGTGGACGTCCGGCTCGTGCCTCCCGTCACCACGCTGGTCATCACCGGACCGAACACCGGGGGAAAGACCGTCGCCCTGAAGACCGCAGGCCTGCTGGCGCTCATGGCCCAGTCGGGTCTTCACGTGCCGGCGGCCGGAGGATCCCGCCTTCCGGTCTTCCGATCGATCTTCGCCGACATTGGCGACGAGCAGTCGATTGCCGCCAGCCTGAGCACGTTCTCGTGGCACGTCTCCAACATCGTCCGCATGGACCGTGCGCTCACGCTGCCGGCGCTCGTGCTGCTCGACGAGGTCGGCGTCGGCACCGATCCGGTCGAAGGCGGGGCGCTCGGCCTGGCCGTCGTCGATCACCTGCGACGACGCGGGGCGCACGTCGTGGCGACCACGCACTACGAACAGCTCAAGACTTACGCCTCGACGACCGACGGCGTGGCCAGCGCGGCGTTCGGGTTCGATCCGGACACGTACGCCCCCACCTACCGGATCCTCTACGGCACCCCCGGCCGCAGCCTCGCGCTCGAAATCGCCGCCCGGCTGGGCATGAACCCGTCGGTGCTGGACGAAGCGCGCCGCAACGTGACCGAACGCGAGGCCCGGCTCGCCGAGCACCTGGCCAAGGTCGATGCCGATCTCCGCGACCTCGACCACGAACGCCGGCTGGTGGTCCGCGAACGAGCGGCGCTCGCCGATGCCGAGGAGCGCGCCCGCCAGCGGGAGCAGGCGCTGAAGGACAAAGAGGATCGCCTCCGCCAGCGCGTCGGCGAAGAGATCGACGCGCGGCTCAAAGGCGCCCGGCAGGAGATCGACCGGGTGGTCGACGAACTCCGACGGCAGGTCGAGCGCCTGAGCGCGGAAGCCGCCAGGCGGGCCCAGCAGGGGGCAAGTCTGTCCACGGGCGAGGCCGGGACGGCCCGGGCCGCGGCACGCGCCGCGCTCGATCGAGTTGCGGTGCATCTTCAGGAGGGCGCGGCTCCTGCCGACCCGCCAACGGCCGCGGCCCCTCCGGGCGCTACGCCCAGGCCCGGGGACCGGGTCTTGATGCGGATGCTGGGTCTCGAGGGCCGCGTCCTGGCCGTTCAGGGCGGGGCGGCGGAAGTCGAAGTCCGCGGAAAACGCCTGCACGCGAGGTTCGCCGAACTGCAGGTGCTGGCCGAGGCTGCGCCGGCCCGCGTCAGCGTGAGTGTCCAAGTCGAGTCACGGGACCACGTCGCCACGGAAATCAACGTCATCGGCTGCACGGTGGACGAAGCCATCGGCCGGGTGGAGCGGTTCCTGGACGGCATCCTCCTCGCCGACGAACGGGTCGTGCGGGTCATCCACGGACACGGGACCGGCCAGTTGCGACGGGCCATCGGAGAGCACCTCCAGCGGCACCCGATGGTGGCCCGTTGTCAGGCCGCGCCGCCGGAACAGGGCGGGTCCGGCGTGACGGTGGTGGAGCTGAAGGACTAGTGGCCATCTTCCCCGCCGCGTTCATCGAGGACCTGCGGACCCGCGCCGACATCGTGCTGGTCGTACAGGAGCACGTGTCGCTGCGCAAGTCCGGGGCGACCTACAAGGGGCTCTGCCCCTTCCACGCGGAGAAAACGCCGTCCTTCCACGTGAACCGCGAGAAGGGGTTCTTCCACTGCTTCGGATGCGGAGTCGGCGGGGATGCCATCAAGTTCGTCGAGATGCACGAGAAGGTCGGCTTCGCCGACGCCGTCCGCCTGCTGGCGCGGAAGTTCGGCCTGGAGATTCCCGAAACGGGCGCGGGCGGCACCGAGGCAGACACGCGGGAACGCGAGACCCTGCTCAAGATCCATGAGGCGGCCGCAGCCTGGTTCCGCGGCCAGCTCGCAGCGCCCGACGGCGGCCGGGCCCGGCGGCAACTGGCGGACCGCGGGATTCATCCGGACACGGTCGAGGCGCTCGGGCTGGGATATGCCCCGCCTGCGCGCGACGCCCTCAAGCGATGGCTGCTGGGGCAGGGATTCACACTGCCGTTGATCGTGCGCGCCGGGGTCGTGGCCGAGCGGGAAGGCGGCCAGACGGTCGATCGGTTCCGCAACCGGCTCATCGTGCCCATTGCCCGGGATTCCGGATCGGTCATTGCCTTTGCGGGCCGCGCCATGGATCCGGTTCAGGTACCCAAGTACCTGAACTCGCCCGAAACTCCCATCTACACAAAGAGTCGGACGCTGTACGGGCTGAATCACACGAAGCCGTTTCTGCGCCGCTCGGGCTTCGTAGTGCTCGTGGAGGGGTACTTCGACTTCGCGCAGGTGTTCCAGGAGTGTCGGCTGCCGGTCGCCGCCACCTGCGGTACGGCGCTGACCTCGTCGCAGGCGTATCTGCTCCGCCGGTTCGTGTCCAAAGTCGTTCTGAGCTTCGATCCGGACGCGGCAGGACAGGGAGCCGCGGCCCGATCGTGCGACCTGCTCGTGTCGGAGGGGTTCCAGGTCAACGTCGCGGTCCTGCCTGGCGGTGAGGACCCGGATTCCTTCATCCGGAAGGTGGGCGGCCGCCAGTACACGGCCCAACTGCAGCAGTCGAAGCCCTATCTGGAGTTCCTCCTGGACCGGACGGCGGCCGAACACGATCTGCGGAACGACGACAGCCGCCGCACCTTCCTGCAGACGATGCTGGCGGTCGCCGCCCGCATTCCGGATGCGGCGGCCCGGGACCAGTTCGCGGACCGGATTGCCCACCGGGCCCGGATCACGGAATCGGTCGTCCGCGCCGAGATCCGAAAGGCGGCGGTCGACCGCCGCGTGGAAGTCGGCGACCGGGAGCTGCCCACGTTCGGTCAGGCCAAACCGGCGGAGCGGGGCCTCGTCTGGGCCCTGCTCAATACGCCGGAGGATGCGGTTCAGGGTCTGGCAGAACTGGAAACCCCCGATCTCGAAGGTCTGGCCACGGCGGGCATCCTGGAGCAGGCCTTGCAGATGCGCGACGAGGAGGGCGTCCTCTCACCTTCGGCCCTGTTGGCGCGTCTAAGTACGGGGGAGGTCGAACTGGCGACCGGCATCGGCGCTGAGACCGCCCCGCCGGCGGCGCCGGTGGCCTGCGCCCGGGCCCTGAAGCGCCTGCGGTACGAACGGGAGGGCGCCCGGGTGCAGCGGGAGATCGACCGCCTCCAGGAGGCGGGCAGCGGGTCGGACATCGACCGGCTCTGGCAGCAGAAGCGTGATCTGATTCAGCGCATGTCGGCGCTGGGTGTGACCGGAACCTGACGGGAGGAGTGCCTTGTCGATTGAGGACAAGTTCGACGAAGTCCAGCAGCTGATTTCCATTGGCAAGGAGAAGGGCTACCTGCTCTACGACGAGGTGAACGATCTCCTGCGCTCTGACATCACGTCCTCCGAGGAGCTGGACGACCTGTTCAGCACGTTCGGCAGCGCAGGCATCGAGGTCATCGACTCGGATCAGAAGTTCCGCGAGGACAAGCCCGAATCCGACGAGCTCGAGCTCGACCTCACGCCCGGCGCGCTGGACAAGACCAACGACCCGGTGCGGATGTACCTGCGGGAAATGGGCACCGTGCCGCTGCTGACCCGCGAGGGCGAGGTCGAGATCGCCAAGCGCATCGAGCGCGGCAAGCTGTCGGTCATCAAGTCGATCTCCCGGACGCCGACGGTGGCCCAGCGCGTCATCGAAATGGGGGATCAGTTGAAGGCGGGTGGCCGGTCCATCCGCGAGCTGGTAATCTTCAGCGACGAGGAGATCACCGACGAACGTCTCGAAGAGCGGACGCGCGAGGTCCTGCGTCAGATCGACGCGGTGCGCAAGGCCCGCCTCGTCTACGAGAAGGTCGAGCAGAAGCTCGAAGCGACGCCCAGGAAGGACAAGCGCAAGTACCGCCGCGCGCGCTGGCGCGCGATGCGGGCCCGGATCGCGGTCTCCCAGCTCATCAGGCAGATCGAGTTCACCGAGGGCGTGAAGCGGCGCCTCATCGACGACATCAAGGACGCCGTCGAGCGCGTGCAGAAGGTCCAGCGGGAGGTCGACGGCCTCGAGCGGCAGCTGACGGCGAAGTCGCGCAAGCTTCGCCTCAAGGAAGACGAGCGTAAGACGATCCTCTCGCGCCAGCGCGAGCAGAAGGCCGAGGTCAGGCGTCTGGCCAGCGAACTCCAGGAGACCCCGGAGTACCTGCGCCGGACACTGGACACCATCCGGCGAGGGGAAGCCCAGGCCGAGCAGGCGAAGAAGGAGCTGGTCGAAGCCAATCTCCGGCTGGTCGTCTCGATCGCCAAGAAGTACACGAACCGCGGCCTGCAGTTCCTGGACCTCATCCAGGAGGGCAACA
>CAYZYG010000184.1:0-5649 GCA_964481395.1 uncultured Vicinamibacterales bacterium | reverse complement strand
CGCTCCCCCTGCCACTGGACGATGATCTCCGCCAGGAAGGGATTGGGGCAGGCGGTGTAATAGGGCGGGTCGGACAGCGCCAGGATGTCCTCGTCCGCGCCGATGGGGAAGCCCTCGATCTGGCGGAAGGCGGGGTCTTGCAGATGTTCCCGCAGGCGGTCGCTGAAATACGCGCGGCGCGCGGCGTCGTCGGGGAAGGTGAGGCCGAGGCAGGTAATCGGACCGCGAGTCTCGGCCTCACCAGCACCAGAAAGGAGTGCCCGCTGTTGATATCCGTAGTCGATCATTGCTCAGCTCCGAAACCTATCCATCATAGATAGCCTTCAAGTCTAGCGGGCGGCCTTCGTATGCCAGGGTAGCAGCACGCTGCAGCAGTTTGGACCGAGCCTGGACGAATTCCTGGTATGCAAGCTTGAGCCATTCGCAGTTCTCAACATCATCTTGCCCAACGGTACCGCCGAGGGCGAGCTCGTCATAGGGGATCAGGTGAGTGCGCAGCCTGTAACGCAGATCTTCTTCTCCGAGGGCGTTGTTATCTGCTCGCTCCCGAAGGTAGTCCAAAGGATGCTTATTCGAGATTGTTCGATTGGTTCGCCAGGTGATCAGGGCACAGTTGACAGCTCGAAAGCGTTCACGTTGCTCGATCCCACAGTCCCTGAGCAATGAGTCAGGAAACAGGTGGTGATACTCACGTTTCGTGATGTTCGTTGCCATCGCTATTGCACCATCGGCGATATCCAGGCCGCCACATTTGATCTGCAACGCCAGAAGTCCACGCCCCAGGGTGGTTCGGCGTGCGGGCCAGTCTGCATAGGCAAGTTCCTCTGCCGTCGGCAAGGTGTAAAGAGCCTCGTTGAAGACCGGAATCGCTGTCTCATCCGTCGCTCCCAGCAAGAAACTCTTTATGCCGCGAAAGTCCTGAAGCGAGGCGTTGGCAGTTGTTCTCTCATACCTTGATGTCAGAAACGCTCTCCATAGGTACTTTCGTAGCACATAGAAGGCGTTACCCAGAGCGTCTGCCCTAGTTGGCAGATACTTCCATGCCGATGCGATCACAGGAATAGCGGGGTAAGTGGGCAACCGTTCCTTGTCAAATACGCGTTCCTGCTCCAAGAATTCCACCATCCCGGCTATACCATCAATCAAGTCGTCCCATTCTGAGATCATCTTTTTGAAGTCGATGCCCTTGTAGCCAGCGTTGTTGGGAGTGCGGTTTTGCCTGAGCGCTGCAACGTCAAGAACCAGGTTTGGCAGATCGGCATATGAGTCGGCCCGCGGTACGCGTTCTCTGACCCGATCGACAAGCTTGTGAAGTGATTGACCAGCAGCCTCTTCAACCAATGCCACTATGATATCAAACATGGTGAGGCGCACTGAACTGGTGTTCATCTTGACGAACACCTCCAGCGCTACTTCACGCGGCGTCTCCACTGGCAGCGCCAGATAGGGAAGGTTATAATGGCGAACTCTTTGCTGCAGGTCAACAACTGTATCAAACAACGCGTCTCGGTCTGCTTCAGCGCCGTTCGGAACCGCTGCCTTCACCCAACTGCGCACACTGCTAAGCTCAGCGTCAGGATGGAGGACGGATACCGGGATGAACTGACGCTCCCAGCACCCCTGCGGAAAGTCAACCCACAGGGGATATCGCTGGCCATTCCGATACCACCGGGATTGGCCAAAGGCATATGGTCGCTTCTGTCCCTCGTGATTGGGATCCTCCTCAAAACCGACCAGGTACGTTCGGTCCTCATATTTGTCGTTAAGACTACGCCACAACGCGGTGAGACGTTGCTGACCATCAAGAAGCTGTTCAGTGACCCGTTCCCCCTTGGTTGGCGCGTCAATCATGGTGCGACTCAGGAATTTCTCCTGGTCTCCAACGGCCAGTATCAGAGTCGCGCCTGCCGGCAACTCACGAAGAACAGTTGTCAACAGATCAGCAACACCGCTGTGATCCCAAGCTTCCAGGCGCTGAAACCGCGGTAGTGTCAACTGCCGCGTCCGTATGCGCGTGAACCAATCTGCAACTGTACGATCTAGAGCTTTCATGTCGATTGTCCTCTTGAATGGTCATTAGTCGATGGTAAGTCGCGTGTTGCGCCCATCGCGGCCGTGCATGACGCTCTGCACGTAGGCGTGAAATCGCTGGTTGAGCTGTTCCACGGTGCAGGGCAGCCCGCCGGCCCGCAGCGCCTCCAGCAGGTCGTCTTCGTGCAGGCTGACGGTGGTGATGCCGCGCAGCGCCTGGTTGGCGGCGGCCGCCAGGTTGGCCGGCAGCGCGGCGTGGGCCGGCTCGGCCAGCGCCAGGTAGGCCTCCAGCGGCTGGCGCTCCTGGGCGGTCATGGCCGCGATGCTCTGCTGGGCGGTCTCGCTGCGCAGCGCGTCGGCCAGGGCCGCGTGCCATTGGGCCAGAATCGTGTCCAGCCGCTCGTCCAACGCATCCAACTGCCGGCCGGCCGCCATCCCGACCGACGCCTGCACCGGACGGAAGCCGCAGCGGCAGGTGGGCGTGTCGGCCAGCAGCCCCTCGTGAAACTCGCGGCAGGTGCGCACGCCGCTGATGGCTGCGATCCAGCCGTCCCGCTCGGCGCTGGAGAGGATGTCGATCGCGGCCAGGTCGCGCAGTTGCGCCACGCGGGCGTCGGCCATGATGCGGGCGCGGCGGACGTCGTCGGCCGGCCCCAGCACGTGGGCGCGGTGCAGCTCGGCGTAAGCCTGTACGTAGGCCTGGCGCAGGGTCTCCAGCCGCCGCTGCCAGCCGGCCCGGTCGAAGCTGGCCTCCCCCTTGGCCAGGCGCCGCAAGCTGTCCAGCAGTTCGCCGCGCACCGTCGCGCTCTGCTGCGACCAGGGATGCTCGGCCGGCAGGTTGGCCTGGGCCTCGCTCAGATAGGAGGCGGCCGCCTGCAAGAGGGCCACTTCCTCCAACATCTGCTGCACGCGTAGGCTGGCGCGGCGGGCCAGCACGGCTGTGGCAATCTCGGCCTCGGTGAGGCGCAGGTTGCGCAGCTTGCCGGGCGTGTTGAAGCGCGCCAGCGTCTCCAGAAACTCCTTGCTCTGCCGCAGGCTGGGCAGCAGGTCGGCGCGCGCCAGGCTGGTCTGCGGCAGCGCCTCGTGGCTGGCAAGCTGGCCGTCCTGGGTGCTGTAGGCGATCTGGTCAGTCAGCAGGGCCTGGTTCCACAGCCGCAGGCCGCTCTGCACCTGGCTCTGCCACGTGGCCACCTGAGCCAGCTCGGCCTGCACCCTCCCTTGCAGCTCTTGTACAGCCTGGACGCGCGTCGTCTCGCTTTGCAACAGCCCGCCTTGCAGGTCCAGTCCCTCGAAGATGCGCTTCCAGGCCGCCAGCGGCAGGTCCTTGGGCCGGCCGTAGTGGCGGAAGTTGGCCAGGTCGGCCACGGCCAGGGTCGCCGCCCGCTCCACATTGCCCGCGTCCAGGGTGACGTTGCCCGGCAGCGCCAGGGTGATCTGGCCGTCGTAGACCAGCGCGGCCAGCAACACGGCCACCCACTCCGGCTCCAGCTTGCTCTGCTGCTCCTTGAACACCGGATGCGTGGTGGTGGCCACCTGCACCAGCACCTCGCCCTGGTTGACCACCTGGTTGGGGTCGGGCTTGGCGTGCAGGGTGTCCAGCAGGCGGCGGGCGTAGGGCGAGTTGAGCGGCTTGAGCGTCTCGTCGTCGTCCAACAGGCGCAGGCCGGCCAGCACGCCCACGGCCAGGTTGGTGCGGGTGCGCAGCGCGATCATGCGGATGGCGTCCTGCGCGCTGGCCGGCCGGGCCGCCTCGCTGATCGGCTGCGCCAGCCGGCTGAAGCGCGGGTAGGCGGGATAGATGTCGCCGAAATAGGGCGTCAGCAGGGTCGCGCCGATCACCCGCAGCAGCTCCTCCGGGTCGCGGCTGGCGCTGCTCCTCGTCTGCGCCAGCACCTCGGCCACGGTGCGCGGCGCGCCGCGGTAGGTGATGCGCAGCCGGCTGGCCAGATGGTCGCGCAGCCACTTGAGCAGGCTGCGCAGATGCCGCTCGGCCCGGTCTTCGTAGGTGGCGCGGTGCTCCGAGGCGGTCATGCTCAGCAGCCGCGCGCCGGCGTACTGGCGCACGATCTGCTCGAAGTCGTCGCCCAGGCCGTGCAGCGCCAGCAGCACCTCGTCCGCTTGCGGCTCGCCGTCCGGCGCGGGCCGTCCGTCGTGGCGCGGGAAGGGCGGCAGGATGTAGAGGTAGAAATCGCGCGGCGGCTGGGCCGTGCTGCGCTCGTTGGGCGCGCCGAAGAAGAGGTAGCCGGGCCGGGTGACGTTGCGCTCGGCCCAGGGCAGCTCGTAGGGCCAGATCTTGAAGCCGGCTACGTAGACGCTGGAGGGCAGCCCCAGCAGCGTCTGCAGGCCGTCGAAGAAGTAGCGGTTCAGGTCGGCTTCGGACATGAACTCGCCCCGCTCGGCGATCTGCGCGTCGAAGTCGATCACCTTGGCCGGGTCCAGGTAGTACTGGCCGTTGGCCTCGTTGTGCGAGATGAACTGGCCGCTGACCGTGCGCATGGTCTCGCGCAGCGCGGTCTGCACGGTGTTGGCCAGAAACTCGGCGTCGGCCACCGCGTCGGGCATGGCCGTCCAGAGGAACAGCGTATCGCGCAGCTCCTCCACTGTCACGCCCAGCGGGCTGTGGATGTCGCTGGTGGTCAGACGATGGACACTCAGCGCGTCGACGATGCGCAGGGCCAGCGCTTGCAGAGCCGGTCGGGTGTAGGCGTTGCGCACGCGGCCGGCCAGCACGCCGTGGGCCTCCACCACCCTGGCCACCCCGGGCAGGGTGCGCAGGCTGGGGTTGTCGGCCAGCACCCCCCAGTAGTGGTCGTAAGAGATCAGCCCCGGCCGGTCGAGCGGCACCTCCTGGTCCAGCAGGCCGCGGATGGCCAAGCTGAAGGTCTTGAGCACCTCGCGCTTCTCGGCGATGTAGACCCGCTCGAAGGTGTCGATGTAGGCCGGGTGGATGGGAAAGAGGCCGGCAAACTCGCCCATGCGCTCGGCCAGGGGCGGGTAGAAGCCGGTGAAGCGCTGCAAGTGCTCGGCGACAGCCGCCTTCTGTGCGTCGCTCTTGCGCAACAGCCGCTCGGCCACCACGTAGGCGATGTCGTCGCGCGCGATGCGCACCTGCTCGAAACGGTCGCGCACCCGGCGCAACTGATCGGCCACGAAGCTGAAGCGGGGGTTGTCGAACAGCGTCTCCTGCACGCCGGCCATGAAGCGAAAGGGGGTCAGCTCCACGATCTCGCCCAGCTCGCGCAGGAAGCCCAGGTCCAGGATCAGGGCGCGTTCCTCCCGGGTGCGCAGGTAGTCCAGCAGCTCGTCCAACACCAGCAGGAAGCCCTGGCCGGGGAAGCGGCCGCTGAACAAGGCCATGGCCTCCACCAGGGATTGCTTGTTGTTGCTGACCTGGCTGGCCGGCGGGAAGCTGTAGGCGATGCCCAGATCCTCGAAAAACAGCTCGATCTCGTCCAGCACGATATCGCGCAGGCTCTTTTCCACGCCGCCGATCTCGCTGCGCAGCACCTTGAAGCGACCGGCCACCGCGCTGACGGCCATGCGCACATCCGGATGGCGCACGGAGGGCGCCAGGTCCGCGTGCTCGGCCAGCGCCGACACCATAGCCATCAGATGCGA
>CAYZYG010000183.1:0-5742 GCA_964481395.1 uncultured Vicinamibacterales bacterium | reverse complement strand
TGATCCCCGCTCTTCCCCTGTCGCCTATCGCCTGTCGCCTATCGCCTGTCGCCTAGTATATCCCCGCCCTCTCGATGGTCGCGCGCAGCGGGAAACCGTGATCGCGGGCGAGTTCGTGAACCGTGTGGACCTTCGTCTCGGCCACGTCCCACGGATAGACGCCGCAGATGCCCTGGCCCTGGGTATGGACCTGCATCATGATCCGGAACGCCTCGGCTGGCCCCTTGTCGAACACCGATTCGAGCACCTGCACCACGAATTCCATCGTCGTGTAATCGTCGTTCAGCAGGATGACGTGGAACAGATCCGGCTCCGCGAGCTGCTCGCGGGCCTTCTCCGCCACCGAACGGTCGGTCTTCGGGCGTTCATCAGCCATGGCGTCGGGAGCGGTCACGCCCGGTCGTGCAGGCGGGCGCCGGCAAGGGCCTGCCGCGAAGCGCGGCCGCGACGTGTGCGCTCTTCACAGTATAGCGAAGGCCAGGTGCCGGGCGGTACAATGCCGTGTCCGACAGAGCGAGGCGCGATGGACAGACTGCACGACACGACACGCTTGATCGATCTCCATTTTCTCGGGCGACCTGGGGTCATCGGGACGGCCGTCATCGAGACGACCCTCGGGGCGCTGCTGGTGGACCCGGGCCCTTCGACGTGTCTCGACGCGCTCGAAGCCGGCCTGCGGGCGGCCGGGATCGCGTCCCGCGACCTGCACGGGCTGCTCCTGACGCACATCCACCTCGACCATGCCGGTGCCTCCGGCAGCCTGGTGCGCAAGTACCCCCATCTGGCGGTCTACGTGCACGAACGGGGCGCGCCGCACATGGCCGATCCGTCCAAGCTCGTGTCGTCCGCTGAACGGCTGTACGGCGCGGACATGGAGCGGTTCTGGGGGGAGATTGCTCCGGTGCCCGGCGAGCGCATCCGCGCGCTCACCGGCGGCGAGGAACTCGCCTTCGGGCCGCTGCGGATACCTGTGGCGTACACGCCAGGACACGCCTCGCATCACGTGAGCTACCTCGACGCTAACACGGGGATCGCCTACACGGGCGATACGGCCGGTATCCGCATCGGGGCGTTGCCGTACGTGCTGCCGCCGACGCCGCCGCCGGACATCGACCTCGAGGCGTGGCAGAGGAGCCTCAACCTGATCCGGGACTGGAAGCCTGCGGGCGTGCTCGTCACCCATTTCGGACTCAAGTCCGATGTGAGCGCTCATCTCGACCTGGTCGCCGAGGAGATCGCCGCATGGGGCCGGATGAGCGCGGAGAGCCTGGAGGGGCCGGCGGGGCGGGATCCCGGCGCGCGTTTCGTGGAGGCGCTGGGCCGCCGAGTTCTGGAGCGAGTCGGAGGTGAGGCGGCGGAGACGTACGCCGCGACGATCTCCTACGAGCATTGCTGGCTGGGGCTGGCGAGGTACTGGAGGAAGCGGGGGCGGGGAGAGGCGAACGCTTGATCCGTGCAAGGATCGGGGACCGGGGACCGGTTCTGTCGGCGGGCGTCGGTTCGGTGTCCGGCCGGCTCGGCGAGCCCGCCCAGCCGTACTCCGTGTGGTAGGGCGCGGTCAGCGTGCCGTGCCGTAGCCCGTCAGGGCGAAGGCGGGCCGACCGCGCCGAGACGGAAAGCCGGAACGCATCCCCGTTCCCCAATCGCCAATCCCCGACGCTGACGTGACAGGCGAGTCGGACGTGGGGTCGCTGACGACACAGGACGAGGCGCATGGCTGAGGGTGATGACTCGACGGGTCGTGCCGGAGACGGGCACGGCGCACGGATGCTGATTGGGGGACGTTGGCTGGCCGGGGCCGCGTCCATCGACGTCCGCAATCCGATGGATGGCCGGCTCGTCGATACCGTGCCGCACGGGACCGCTGCCGACGTGGATGCTGCGATTCGGTCGGCCGAGCAGGCGCTGCGGGAGCCGTGGCCGGCGCACGCACGATACGACGTGCTGATGCGGGCCGCGGCCCGTCTCGAGGCCGATCAGGATTCGTACGCGCGCATCATCGCGGCCGAGGGCAGCAAGGCGATTCGCGAGGCACGGCGCGAGCCGGTGCGATGCGTCACGCTGCTGCGACTTGCGGCTGAGGAGGGGCGAAGCCTGGCAGGCGAGACGCTGCCGTTCGACAGCCGCCCGGGGTCCGAGAATCGCGTGGGCTACTACTTCCGGTTTCCCGTGGGCGTGATTGGCGCCATCACGCCATTCAACGATCCCCTCTCCATGGCGTGCCATAAGGTCGGCCCCGCCCTGGCTGGCGGCAACGTCGTGGTGCTCAAACCCGGCACGGCCACGCCGCTCTCTGCGCTGCGCCTGGCGCGCGACCTTGTGGACGCAGGGCTTCCGCCGGGACGGCTCAATGTGGTGACGGGGCGAGGGCAGGAATTGGGCGACGCCATCGTCCGCGATCGGCGCGTGCGGATGATCACCTTCACCGGTGGCGTCGAGACCGGCGAGCACATCACCAGGACGGCGGGCATCAAGAAGCTCTCGATGGAGCTGGGGTCCAACTCGCCGGTGATTGTCATGCCGGACGCGGATCTGGACCGGGCCGTGCCTGCGATCGCCGCCGGGGCGTTCGCGCAGGCCGGGCAGAACTGCCTCGGCGTGCAGCGCGTCATCGTGCACCGTGAGGCGTACGCGCCGTTCCGCGATCGGTTCGTGGCGCACGTGTCGGGTCTCCGCGCGGGCTCGTCGCTGGATGAGACCACCGACGTCTGCGCGATGATCTCGCTCGCACAGGCCGAACGCGTCGAGCGGTGGATCAGAGAAGCGGTCGAAGGCGGCGCACAGTTGCTCACGGGAGGGCGGCGGGAAGGCGCGCTCGTGTGGCCGAGCGTGCTCGAGCGAGTGCCCGACGGCTGCCGGCTCGACTGCGACGAAGTCTACGGTCCGGTGGTGTCTCTCTACGAAGCCGCCTCCCTCGATGACGCCGTCGGCCGGGCCAACCGCGTCGACTACGGCCTCCACGCCGCGATCTTTACGGAGAGCCTGCGCGATGCGTTCCACGCCGTCCGGCACCTGCACGTCGGCGGCGTCATCGTCAACGACTCGACCGATTACCGGCTGGACATCATGCCGTTCGGCGGAACGAAGCTGAGCGGCATCGGGCGCGAGGGGATTCGCTTCGCCCTGAAGGACATGACCGAGACACGGGTGGTCTGCTTCAATCTGTGAGTCGCTGGGAGGGATCATGCCCGGATCGTCGTGGTTCCGAGGCGCCGCCGCGGTCCTGGTGGCGGCGACGTGCGGTATGCCCGGAGGGATGTCCGCGCCCACCGCGCAGGAGATCCCCCCTCAGTCGTCCCTCACGGCTGTCGCGGTCCTGCCCGCCGATACGTTCGCCGAAGGGCCGCCGTCGGGCCGATTCCGGCTGAACGGTGTGCGGGGCGACGCGTTTCCGTCCCAGCCCGTGCAGGGCGTGTCGGCGATGTGGCCCGATCCGGCCGGCGGCGGCTGGTGGTTCTGCCTCAGCGACAACGGCTTCGGCATCCGTCTGAATTCGTCTGACTACCTGCTGCGCATCTACCGGCTGCGTCCGAACTGGCGTTCCGCAGCCGGGGGCACAGGATCGGTGAACGTGGGCACGTTCGTTCCGCTCTCCGACCCGCGCAGCCTGGTGCCGTTCCCCATCACGCGGGAGGGCACGCCCGAACGCTGGTTGACGGGCGGGGACTTCGACCCCGAGGCGTTCGTACGCGCGCCGGACGGGACGTGGTGGATCGGCGACGAGTTCGGCCCGTTCCTCCTGCACGTCGATGCCGAGGGGCGGCTGCTGGCGCCCCCGTTCCGCGTCGACGGCCTCAAGACGCCGGATACGCCGGGGACGACGGCACCAGACGCCGGCCGGCCCAACGATGCCAACGTGCGCCGCTCGCGGGGCTTCGAAGGCCTCGCGATCAGCCCGACCGGCGACCGGCTGTACGCCATGCTCGAAGGGCCCACGGTGGCCGATCCGCCGGACGAGGCGCGGATCCTGGAGTTCGAACCGACAACCGGGCGCTTCACCGGACGGGAGTGGCGGTATCGTCTCGAGTCGCCCGAGTACTCCGCGACCGAACTCGTGGCCTACGGCCCCAGCCGCTTCCTGGTGATCGAGCGGGACAATGCCCACGGTCCCGCCGCGCGTTTCAAACGCGTCTTCGCGATCGAGCTTGGCGAGGCCGGCGGCCTGGTCGCCAAGAGCGAGGTCGCGGACCTGCTCTACATCGCTGACCCGGGCCGGATCGGCGGGAGCGAGCCTCGGTTCCGCTTCCCCTTCATCACGACGGAAGCGGTGTGGGCCGAGGCGGGCGACACGCTCATCGTGGCCAACGACAACAACTACCCGGGCACGGGTGGCCGACTGGCCGGCGTGCGTGACGCGACGGAATTCATCCGGATTCGCTTGGCTCGCCCGCTGCCCCCATCTTGACCGTCCAGCAGCGGAGCCTCGCGAGTGGTTGCCGGGATCCTACGGGCCTTGGGCCGCGGTGTGGTTCCCGGCCGCCGGCCGCCGGCTGCGCTACACTAGCCGAGTCTCGCGGGAGCACCGATGATGGACTTCGAAAAGCTGGGCGCGTTCTATCTGGGAAAGACCTTCGACCTCGCGTCGGGGACCCGCGGAAGCGACCTCGTGCTGTACGACTCGCGTGACCTGGTCACGCACGGGGTCTGCGTCGGCATGACCGGCAGCGGCAAGACGGGCCTCTGCCTGTCTATCCTCGAAGAAGCGGCTATCGATGGCATTCCGGTCATCGCCATCGATCCGAAAGGTGACCTGGGCAACCTGCTCCTGACGTTTCCCGACCTCGCGCCCGCGGATTTCCGTCCATGGATCAACGAGGACGATGCGCGCCGCAAGGGCCTGAGCCCCGACGACTATGCGGCAGACCAGGCCGCGCGGTGGAAGAAGGGGCTGGGGGAGTGGGGCGAGGACGGCGCGCGCATCGCCCGCCTCCGCGCCGCGGCCGACCTCGCCATCTATACGCCGGGCAGTTCGGCGGGTCTGCCACTGTCGATTCTGAAGTCGCTCGACTCCCCTCCGCCGGCCGTCGCCGACGATCCCGAACTGCTGGGGGAGCGCGTCAGCACCACCGCGACGAGCCTGCTCACGCTCGCGGGCCTGAACGTCGAGCCGATGCGCAGCCGCGAGCACATCCTGGTGAGCACCATCCTCCGCCATGCGTGGGGCCGCGGCCGCAGCCTCGACCTGCCGGGCCTGATTCACGCGGTCCAGCAGCCACCGGTGCAGCGCATCGGCGTGCTCGAACTCGAGTCGTTCTTTCCCGCCGGAGATCGCTTCCAGCTCGCGACGGCCTTCAACGCCCTCCTGGCCGCGCCTGGATTCGAGGCTTGGATGGAGGGCGACGCGCTGGCGGTGGATCGCCTGCTCTACACGGAGGCGGGTCAGCCTCGCGTGTCGATCATCTCGATTGCGCACCTCGGCGACCGTGAGCGGATGTTCATCGTGTCGCTGCTGTTCAACGAAATCCTGGGCTGGATGCGCGCGCAGCCGGGGACGACGAGCCTCCGGGCCCTCGTCTACATGGACGAAGTGTTCGGCTACTTCCCGCCGGTCGCCAACCCCCCATCGAAGACGCCCATGCTGACGCTGCTCAAGCAGGGCCGCGCCTTTGGCGTCGGCGCGCTCCTGGCCACCCAGAACCCGGTGGACCTCGACTACAAGGGGCTCTCGAATGCCGGGACGTGGTTGCTGGGGCGTCTGCAGACCGAACGCGACAAGGCGCGCGTGCTCGAGGGGCTCGAGGG
>CAYZYG010000182.1:0-5764 GCA_964481395.1 uncultured Vicinamibacterales bacterium | reverse complement strand
TATTCGCGCAAGCACCCGGATGTGCCGGGCGTGCAGATTGCCGACCAGGACCCGGCGACGATCGGCGCGTACCACACGTCGGAGGTGCCGTACTACTTCGGCACGCAGGACGCGTACAACATGTTCCGCCCGACGCGGAACTGGACCGCGTGGGACCGAGACCTCTCGCAGAAGATGACGGCGGCGCTCATCGCGTTCGCCAACACGGGGAATCCGGCGACCGCCGACGTGCCGTGGCCAGCCTGGTCGTCGACGAACGAGCAGTACGTCGACTTCGGCGACCGCATCGCGCTCGAAGCCGTCAACCGCGCGCGGCTGACCTTCATGGCCGCGCACCGGCCGCCGCCCATGCCCCCGGGCGGCGCCAGGCGCGGTGTCAGAGACTGACGCCGGGGCTGGGGCCCCGGCCTCCAGCGGCCCCGGAATGACGATCCGGGCAGGGATCACAGACGAGCGTCGTGCATCGAGGAGGCTTGTTCATGCGTGAGCAGAGGTCGGTCACGCGCTTCCTGGTCGCTGCGGTGGTCCTCGGGGCGTCAGCCTTCGTCATGGCGGCCGGCGTTCAGGTGACCTATCGTCCGATAGAAGGGGATCCGCTTGCGGTCGATGGAGGGCTGGTATCTGGCACCCACCTGCAGTCCGGGCTGCGGGTCTACTTCGGCATTCCCTTCGCGGCCCCGCCGGTCCGGGAGCCGCGAGCGGCATGGAGCGTCCTCCCTCGGGGATCTAAGACCTGCGTGGGTGCCGCCGCCTCTCGACACAGCAACGGCTCTACTTCATGTCACGAATCCGGACCTCGATGCCCTTCTCGTCCTTCAAGAGGGTGACCAGTGCCGCGGTGTCCGTGTTGCCGAAGTGATACGGGTACAGGACCTTGGGGCGAAAGGCCCTGGCGGCGTCGGCTACCTGCTCCGGAGTCATCGTGTACGGCAGGTTCATGGGCAGGAACGCCACGTCGATCTGTTTCAGATCACTCATCTCCGGGATGTTCTCGGTATCACCGGCCACGTAGACACGCTTGTCGGCGAAGGTCACGACATAGCCATTCCCATTGCCCTTCGGGTGAAATGCCTTGGCCGGGTTGTAGGCGGGCACGGCTTCAACCTGGAATCCGGCGAAGGTCCGAGTCTCCCCGTTCTTCATCACGGTCGCGGCAGGCAGGGCACTGGAGGAACCCTGATTTACCACCAGGGCCGTCTTGTCCGTGCTGATCAGTTGAATGGCCTTGGCGTCGAGATGATCGCCGTGCTCGTGGGTGATGAGGATCACGTCGGCCTTTGGGAGCGTGGCGTAGTCCGCATAGCGCGACATCGGGTCGACATGGATCGTTTTCCCGCCGAAGGTGAACATCAGCGTCCCGTGACCGATGCAGGTGATCGTCAGATTGCCGCCTGAGGTGGTGACCGTGTCTTCCTGAAGGGGTGTCTGTGCTGATGCGGGAAGGGCCACGGACACGCAGAGCGCCAAGAAGAGCAGTCGGTTCATTTCAGCCGCCTCCTGAATACCGCTTGGAGCGTGGAGGGCGCGCTCTCGGGCGGAATGCCGGGACCAGTCTACCAGCGGCTGTTGGTGGTCAGGGCTGAGTTACGGTAACACTCGCCAGCAGCGCCCCGGTCACTCCGCCTTGAAGGCCACGAGCGGATCGACGGCGAGAGCCCGCCGAGCTGGCACGTACGTGGCCAATGCCGCGACGCCGAGCAGGACCGCCGGGACGAGCACGAACGTCGCTGGATCGGACGGTGACACGCCGAACAGTAGATTGGCGACCAGCCGCGCGGCCGCCGCCGCCCCCAGCAGGCCGAGCGCCAGACCGATCCCGGTCAGCACGAGACCCTGCCGCAGGACGAGCCCGACGATCTCGCGAGGGCTGGCGCCAATGGCCATGCGGATGCCGAGTTCACGGGTGCGCTGACTGACGGCGTACGCCATGACGCCGTACAGGCCGATCGCCGCGATGATGAGCGCCAGGATCGCCGCGGGGCCGATCAGCATCGCCGACAGGCGCGGGCCCAGGTACGCGCGCTCCATGTGCTGGGCCATGGTCTTCGTCTCGAGGATCGGCATGGCCGGGTCGAGGGCCCTGACCTCGCGACGGACGGTCGCGACCGCGCCGGCGGCGTCGGCGCTCCTGACGACCAGACTCCGGGCCGACCGGTAGTGCTGCGCGAAGGGCAGGAACATGTAGGGACGTGGCCGCTCGGTCAGTTGTCGGTACTTGCCGTCGGCCGCCACGCCGACGACCTGCCGCAGGGGCTCATCGGGGCCGCTGAATCGGAGCCGGCGGCCGATGGGATCCTGGCCGGGCCAGTAGGTCCGGGCCATCGTCTCGTTGATGATGAGGACGGGTGAGGCGTCCGCGGTGTCGCGGTCGGTGAACGCCCGGCCGGCGACGATCCGGCTGTCGAGTGCCGTGAAGTAGTCGGGATCGACCACGCTGTCCATGATCTGGACCGTGTCCTGCCCGGGTTCGGCCACGCGTCCCTCGATGATCACGTTCTGGGTACCCGAGCTGAAGTCGAGCGGTACGAACGCGGCGAATGCCGCGGCCTCGATCCCCGGTGCCACCTTCAGGCGGTCGCCGAGCAGTCGGTAGAAGGACTGCGTACGTTCGCGGTCGTAGCCGATCAGCCCCGGATCGAACGCCATCACGAGGCGGTCGTCGATCGCGAACCCGGGGCTGATGGTGCGGGCGCCGGACACGCTGCGCAGGAACAGACCGGCGGTCACGAGCAGGACGAGCGACACGGCCACCTGCGCGACGACGAGGACGTTTCTCAGTGAGAGCCATCTGGCGCCACGCGCCACATTCGGCCCATCACCCTTGAGCGCGGGAACCAGACTCGGGCGTGAGGCCTGCAGCGCGGGGATCAGGCCGAACCCCAGGCTCGCGATGACCGAGACGCCCAGGGTGAAGAGCGCCACGCGCGGGTCCGTGTGGACCTCGAGGTTCAGCGGGATGTCGGTGGGGACACGGATCGACTGGAGCAGCCGGGTAGCGATCCAGCTCACGGCGAGTCCGAGAGTCCCGGCGGCCATGGCCAACAGGAGCGACTCGGTCAGCAGTTGGCGTACCAGGTGTCCCCGTCGAGCGCCCAGCGCGAGGCGCATCGCGATCTCACGTCGTCGGGCGGCCGAACGCGCGAGCAGCAGGTTGGCGACGTTCGCGCAGGCAATGAGCAGCACGAGCGCGGCCAGCCCGATGAAGATGAGCGCGATGACGTTCGTCGCCCGCGAGATCTCCACTTCGGGCCGTGTGTCCAGCTCGCGGTACACGGCGGCGGTTCGGTCCTGACTGACGTCCGGATACGCAAGCGCCAGGCGGCCGGCGATCGTGGCCGCCTCGGCCTGGGCGCGTGCCAGGGTCGCCCCTGGAGCCAGGCGGCCGATCGGGCGGATGCCGCGGGAGGTTCGGTTTTCGAGGAGGCCGGCGCTCGCCGCGCCAATCTGCGGCAGCACACCGATCGGGACCCACAGGTTGGGCGCGAAGTAAATGGCGTAGGTGCCATTGAACCCACGGGGCGCGACGCCGACGACGGTCACGGCGTGGCCGTTCAGCGTGATCGTGCGTCCGACGATGGAGGGATCTGCGTTGAACCGCCGTTGCCAGAACCGGTAGTTGAGGATGGCCACCGGCTTGGCGTTCGCGTCACGGCTTTCATCCGGCAGGAACGCGCGACCGAGTACCGGGCTCACGCCGAGCAACTGGAAGTAGTTGCCCGTGACGGCCTCGGCGTACGCGCGCGTCGCATCGCCGCCGTCGATGGCCAACCCGAACGCTGCCGGCCTGAATGCCGCCAGGCCCGAAAGGGCGGACATCTGGTCCTGATAGTCCAGGTATTCCGGATACGACAACCCTTCCGAGAACGCCTGGCCCTCGAGTCTTGAGTAGAGCACCACGAGCTGCTCGGGGTCGGCGGCCGGCAGCGGACGCCAGAGCAGGCTGTTGAACGTGCTGAACAGGGCGCTGGTCGCGCCGATGCCGAGCGAGAGCGAGAGCAGTGCGGTCGCCGTGAAGCCGGGGTTCTTCACGAGCAGGCGACAGGCGTGGCGGACGTCCCGAACGAACAGGCCCACTGATCACCTCCGAGCGGGCGCGAACGCGTCCTGTAGAGGTGACGAGGCCGGCGGCGCCGAGGTTCCCTCTGGTTCAGTGCCTCGACCCGCCAGTTGGCACCGAAGGCCTCATTCGGCGGGTTCGGTCAGGAACCGGAGCATGCCCGAGCGCGGCAGGTACCCCTCGCGCTTGACGACCCGGCCATCCGGATCGAGCAGGAGCACGGTCGGGATGGAATCCACGCCGTAGCGGGCGGAGAAGACGGTGTCGCGATCCGTGTCGATGAGCACCGGGACGAACCCGGCCTCGACGAGACGGACGACCTCGGAATTGGGCCAGACGTCGTGTTTCATGGTGATGCACGGCGGGCACCATGACGCCGTGAAGTCGATGACCACGCGCTTGTTGGTCGCGCGGGCTTCGGCCAGCGCCGCGTCGACGTCGGTCCGCCACACGATGCCCGACGCGGGGGCCTGCGCGCCCGTGGCCCGGTAGACCCAGCCCTTCAGCATGGGCCACTGCACCGTCAGGACGACGGCGATCAGACCAATCCAGATTACCGGTTCCCTGAACCGCCAGGCTGTGCGCACGAGTGAACGGGCGGTGGCTTCTGTCGATTGGGTCGGTTCCATCGTTCGTGTGAGGCGCGTTCCCGACGTGAGGCGCCGTCTCTCCCTCTGTTACAGACGCGTCGGTGCCGGGAAAGGTGACGCGCGGGCGGAGGGCTTTGACCGATTCCGGAGGCTCTGCGTACAATCCGGTGTCGCCTCGACCGTGATCCTGCCCTCCCACGTCCGACGCTGCGGCAGACAGAAGGTATCCGATGACTTCCGAGGACCGGCAGACGAGTCCGGCTCGCGAGACGGGGCCCGCGTGGGGCGTGGCTGTGATCGCCGTGACCTACGCGACGCTGCGCTACCACGTGTTCGGGACCGTGCCCTGGAGCGACTGGCCGGTGTTCGTCCTGAACAAAGCGCTGGCGATGACGAGCCTTCTGGCGTGCCTGGCGTGGGTGTGGTCGGCACGGGGCGGCGCGACCGGGCGCCAGGCCGTGCTGGCGACGCTGGGCGCGCGGGCCGCCGTGGCCCACGTGGTGTGCTCGCTCGCGCTCCTGGGACCGACCTACTACCCCGCGTTCTTCGATGGCGACCGGCTGTCGTGGCCGGGCAGCATGTCGCTGCTGGTCGGGGTTGCCACGATGGTGATCCTGCAGACGGGTGGGGGAGGAGCCCGGGAGCCCCGAGCCGCCATGCGCTGGATGGGGTGGGCCGCGTTCGCGGCCGGACTGCACGCGGCGTGCTACGGATACCCGGGCTGGCTGACGCCGTCCACGTGGCCCGGGTACCTGCCGCCCATCACCCTGCTGTCGTTCGCGGCCGGCGGCGCGGCGCTGGTGCTGGCGCTCTCGCGTCGGCCCGAGCGAGTTGGAGCGAGCCAGACGCAGGGAGGATAGAGGAGACGGAACGCAGCCCGGCCCACGGAGACCGGGCTGCGTCGTCCGGACTACTTCAGGTCGAACCGGTCGAGGTTCATGACCTTGTTCCACGCGGCCGCGAAGTCGCGCACGAACTGTTCTTTGGCGTCGTCGCACGCGTAGACCTCCGCGAGCGCGCGGAGCTGCGAATTCGATCCGAAGACGAGGTCTGCCCGGCTGCCGCGCCACTTGACCTCGCCGGTCTTTCGGTCGCGACCCTCGTAGGTGTCCTTGGC
>CAYZYG010000181.1:0-5857 GCA_964481395.1 uncultured Vicinamibacterales bacterium | reverse complement strand
TGCGAGCTCACCCCCCGCGGCTCGCACCGGGGCGAAGCGGTCGGGAGATCGTCGAGGACGGTGGAGCTTGGACGTGTGCTCTATGCTCGCCATGCAGGGGCGCGCCGCGCGTTGACGAGATCGCGCGGCCTCGGAGCTCGGCGTTGCTGGCGATCACGCCGGTGGCGCGATCGCGGTGGTCGTCTCGCGTCGCGCGGTCGTCGCCGCACCCTGCATCAGAACGGGGCACCGGGTACGTCGTCGTTGCCGAAGGCACCGACGATCGGCTTGGCTAGATCTTCTTCTGTTCTCCGCAGTACGTGCCCTCGAGCTTGCCATCCATCACGATGTTCTCGCCCTTGTGGGTGTCGGCATCTGTCGTGAACGAAGCTTCGGTGACGCAGAGCGTGAGCTTGTCGCCCGGCTTGCTCGGCGGGGCGCCGACGATCTCCACCTCGTGGTGGCCCCGTAGTTCGTTGCCGATACCAACGCTCCGCAAGCCGCCCGTAGACGCGCTCACGGTCTCCTCGCCGGGTTGAAGAATGCGCCCGTCCTTCCCCATGTAGCGCTCGCACGTGCTCGCGTGATCGGATAGATCGACGTGCCACGTGACGATGCCGTTCACTCGGTACGAGAACGCGAGGCCGTTCGTCAACGCGGGCAGTGGGACGCCGTTGGCGGTCACGCTGAGGGCGGGACACTCGGCGCCAGATCCTGCGCCTTCGCTGTTGGACGTCTTGGAGCAAGCCGCAGCGACCAGGATCAGTAGCAGGGCGCGCACCCGCGGACGGTATCGTTCGCGTGGCTGCCACATCAAGGCCGCGTTGCCGCGACCGTTAACTCGCGATTGCCAGTTCTGGACCGGGAGTGGTCCCCGAGGGCGTCGGTGCGATTGCGCGCCCACGGGTCGGGCAGCAGCTCGTCGGCGATGCTCGCGCCAGCCTCGACGTGGCCGGCGAAGACGTAGTGGCCGAGCGCGACGCGCCGGAGCGCGCACTCCGAGGTGTTGTTGTCGAGCGTACGCGTGCATCGTCGAGAACGCGGCCGCGCTCGCGCCACCTTCAGCGCAAATCAGATCACCGTCGACTGCATCTCGCGGCACGAGCCGTGGTGCGTGAAGTGTGTCGTCGTGGGGAGTACGATCGCAGGCGCCCCGTGCGCCGCCTCTCCGTAGGACAGGTCGCGCAGGTCCAGCGTCGCGCGGTTCGAGCATGTCGCGCGACGCGCTCGCGCGCGAGCAACATCGCCTCGCGCGTTCACGCCGCGTCGAACGAGAGGTCCAGCGACACCGTGCGTCCGGCGCGGGCGAGGAGCCCGACGTCTGTGTGCCGTTGATTCGATCAGGGCACGACGATGGGTCGGAGATGATCCTGCGGTCAGTCCGGAGGCCACGCGTTCTCGTCAACGCGCGGCGCGCCCCCGCATGGCGAGCCACCCTCCGCGCGAGCATAAGGCACACGTCCAGGCTCCACTGCCGTCGACGATCTCCCGACCGCTTCGCCCCGGTGCGAGCCGCGGGGGGTGAGCTCGCATGCGGGAGGCAGCCGCGCGTGGTCGAGCGAGCGCGGCGCACGCGATCTGGCGACGCGATCCGGTTCGGACCAGGGCGCGGCGTGAGTGTGTACGGATCGAGCGCGTAGAGCGCACGGGTGGGGAGAGCACGGGCAGCCGCGCGTGGTCGTGCGCGCGCGGCGCACGCGATCTGGCGAGGCGATCCAATTCGGGCCATGGCGCGGCGTCAGTGTGTGCGGATCGAGCGCACGGGTGGGGAGAGCACGGGCAGCCGCGCGTGGTCGAGCGCGCGCGGCGCACGCGATCCGGTCGAATCGCGGCGTCAGTGTGTGCGATTCGAGCGCGTAGAGCGCACGGGTGGGGCCGAGCACGGGCGCGTGGTCGTGCGACCGCGGCGCAGGCGATCAGGCGTTACGGGGCGACCTGGAATCCGGCGGCGAAGAAGAACGGGATCGCGTCGCGCGCGTCGTCGAGCGGCATGCCGATCGCGATGAACGGCTGGTACTGCGCGAGCATGAACCGGAGCGTGAACGCGAGCGTGTGGACGAAGTCGTCGTCGTCGTCGTCGAACGAGTACGTGTTGACGAGCTCGAGGCCGAGCGCGACGGTGCCGAGGTCGACGCCGCCGCCGACGTTCAGGCGCAGGAGCTCGTCGGCCGCATCCGCGTCGTCGCTGCCGAGGTCGAGGCCGAGGTCGATCCGCAGGAACAGCTTGTGGACGTGGATCAGCGGCGAGAACCCGACACGGACGTACCAGGCGTCGGGCACGGTCAGTGCGAGGTCGGTCAGCCGCGGCCAGGTCGCGAAGACGTTGGTCGTGGCGGCGTCGCCGCTGTCGGAGGCGGTCGGCAGGGCGACACCGCCGCGGAACACCCACGACAGCCGCGGTGACTTCGTGATCGTGTAGAGCAGGCCGAGGTCGAGGTTTCCGAGCGCGGTCGCGGGCTGCGGCATCGGCTCCGGTGCGTCGCCGAACGAGCGTGCGAGCGGCAGCGCGCCGTAGAAGCCGAGGCCGCTGCGCAGCACGTACTGGCCGTAGAGCTCGAACCGCAGCGCGGCGTCGTAGAACGGCGTGTCGATCGAGCTGAACGCGCCGTCGATGCCGAGCTTCGAGATGCCGTCGCCGCGGTCGAGCGTGGCCATGTCGGGTGCGCGCTGCGCGTGCGCGGTGGCGGCGAGCGCGAGGATGATCGAGAGGACGATGATCCGCATGCCCCATCGCACCACGGCTAGGTGTGTGTGTTGGCCCGCCTAGCGCTTGATCCGAGCTTCCGGAATTTGCTCGTGTCGGGCCTTACGCTTTGCGAGGTGGTTCTGGACCACGAGCGCGAGCGCGAAGGTGCCGGCGAACGTGAACCCGGTCATGTAGAACACGAAGCCGAACGCCCGGCTCTTCGATCCACCGTCGAAGCCGCCCGGCATCTCCTCGGGCTTGGCGAGCCCGTCCGCGATCAGGTAGGCGGTCGCGGCGCACGCGGCCGCGATCACGAACGCGAGCACGAGCCGGCGCAGCCGGCCGCGTGCGTCGATCAGGTCGGGTGGGGGCAGCTCGCTCATCGCAACGTCCTCGCCTTCAGGGGGTCCACGCCGGTCAGGATCACCTCGCCGGTGGGCGAGATCCGGATCTCCGCGGGCGGCGTCGCCTCGACCTCGGCACACGTGTGGCGATCCGTGAGCAGCAGGATGCGCTGATTCGCCGAGCCGCGGAGCCCGGTCGCGAGGCGCTCGGCGGCCACGTAGCGGCCATCGATCAGCACGTCGAGGCGCGCGAGCACCTCCGGTCCCGACGGTAGCGCCTCGATCTCCTCGCGCGTGTAGCCCGAGAACGCGAGCGTCGACAGGCCGCGTGCGCGGGCGCCGTCGAGCAGCGGCATGATCGCGGCGGCCTGCTGCAGCGGCTCGCCGCCCGACAGCGACAGCCCGTCGCAGTCGGCCGGCACGCGCGCCAGGATCTCCTCCACGGTCATCGGCGTGCCGCCGGCGGCGTGCGTGGCCGGGTTGAAGCAGCCCGGGCAGCCCAGCGTGCAACCCTGCAGCCACACGACGCACCGCGCGCCGGGACCGTTCGCCCGGCTGCGCGGCTCGATCGCGTGGACGCGGATCACTTGATCGGCTTGGGGACCACGGGGGCGGGGCGCTCGACGGTGGCGGTCGTGACGTCGATCTCCTTGAACAGGAGGTCGGGCGTGATCACGCCGCTCTCGATGCCGCCCGACGGTACGAAGCCGTCGTCGGTGCCGCCGGTGAGGCGCAGCGCGAGCTGGCTCTCGGTCGCCGCGAGGAAGTTGTACGCCGTGAGCTCTCTCGACACGCCGATGACGTCCTTCCAGGCGCGCATCGGGATCTCGGCGAGCTGCACGCCGCGCACGAGCTCCTGCTTGCCGTTGGGGTACACGCGGTAGGCGAGGACCGTCGGGGGCGGCAGCGCCGGATCGGTGCTCTTGATCATCTGCACGAGCTCGCGGCGCGAGAACTCGGGGGCGGACGTGACCGCCGCGTCGTCGATGCGCTTGACGAGCAGGCCGTACTTGAGGCCGTCGGCGCGCGCGGCCGCGACCAGCTTCTGCTCGAGTTGCTTGCGCGGAACGGCGCCCTTGCCGGTGACGAACAGGTTCGTCGCCGAGCCGTGGAACGAGCCGCCCTCGCCGGTGCGGCGCGCGTGCCCGTTCGACTGCTGGCCCTTGTGCGACGGCGTGCGGCTCGTGAGCAGCGTCTTCAGCGTGCCGTCCTTGACGACCTCGACGCGCTGGGCGGGCACGCCCTCGTCGTCGATGTTGTAGCCCCCGATCAGCGCCTTGCCGGCGCCGGTGTGCGCCGTCGGATCGTCGACGATCGACAGCAGCGGCGACAGCGGCCGCAGCCCGACCTTGTCGGTGAGCGCGCCGCCGAACGTCTTGACCTCCTGCGGCGACAGGCCCTCGGGCACCGGCGTGCCGCCGAGGTGCGGCGCGAGCGTGAACCGGATGACGCCGACGGCGCCCTCGCCCTCGAACAGCACCGGGCCCGCGTAGCGCTCCATCAGCGGCGCCTTCGCGAGCGCGGCGATGGTCTGCGAGAGCTGCTTGGCCTCGGCCTTCAGCTCGTCGTCGGTCGGCAGGTCCTTTGCGGTGTGGCCGTAGCGGAGGAAGTACTGCGACAGCGCCTGGCCGTCGTCGGCGCGGCCGCTCGCGACGAGCAGCACGCCGGACGCGCGGCGGGTGTCGGTGGCGCTCGTGCCCTCGGTCGTGATGTACCAGCGGCGCTCGAGGTAACTCGTCACGGCGACGCGCGAGTCGCGGATGTGGGGCTGGTCGCGGAACAGCGCCGAGAGCATCTTCGCGCGGCCCTCGAGGTCGTCGAGCGACTCGAGCACGGGCACCAGCACCGGCGCGTCGTTGACGACGACGTACGGTCCCGGCGGCGGCGCCTTCTTCGGGTCCTTCCCGGTCGGCGCCTGGCCGTCGAGCGGGCTGAACGACGGCACGTCGGCCGGCCGGCTCGCCGCGCCGGCGCGCCGCGCCTCGAGCTTGGCGCGGAGCTGGATCAGCGCCTCCTTGTAGGCGGCGTCGGTGACGAGCCAGGCGGCGCGCTTCGCGATCCGCGGCGTCGCCTCGAGCGGCAGGTTGAGCGCGACCACGCCGTCGAGCTCGTCGGCCTGCGGCACGACGAAGTTCGTGTTGTCGAACTGCGGCGAGCCGACGCGGACGCGCGCCTCGATGTTGACGAAGTGCCGGTTGCGCTTGCTCGTCGTGTGACCGAGCGAGGCGGCGGCGTCGTTGACATCGACCTCGGTGACCTTGTACGCGATGTGGTACGGCTTCGGCTGACCGGGGATCTGGAGGTCGGTCATCTGCCGGTTCATCTCCTCGGCGATCGCGTCGACGATCTCCTCCGTGACCGCCTTCGACGACGGGCCGAGCGCGGGCGGCGCCGGCTTGGCCTCCGCCTGGACGAACGCGGGGACGAACAGCAGCGGGAGCACGAACGCGCGCTTCATGGCGTCACCTTCTTGATCGAGGGCGGCTCGAGCACCGGCGGCCGGTCGGGCGGGATGTAGCCCTTCTCGACCTCGATCTTCTCGAGCAGCAGCGACGGCGCCGACGCCGAGACCGGCACCCAGCCGGACTCCGCACCGCAGACGCCGTTGAAGGTCTCGATCTCGCGGCTCGCCGCGCGGATCGACTGCAGCGCGACGAGCGGCGTGCCCGAGATGTCGATGCCGCGAACCAGCTCGCGACGACCGTCGGGATACAGCCGGTACGCCATCACGGGCTTGACCTTGAAGGCCTGTGCGCCGAACGCGCTCGTCTGCGTGAAGCCGCCCGAGATGTCCGTGAAGATCATGCCGAACGGCCGGTTCTGGCGCTTGATCTCCTCGATCAGCATC
>CAYZYG010000180.1:0-5964 GCA_964481395.1 uncultured Vicinamibacterales bacterium | reverse complement strand
GTCGGCAGCACGACCGCGGCCTCGTGCCAGCCATCCTCGCCAGGCACGAGCGTGTACCGGTGGTCGCCCATCGGCATGACCATCTCGAACGAGACGCGGCCGTTGTCGAGGCTGGCCGGCGTCCCACCCGCCCGGACCCGCACCCGAACCTGGAACGTTTCGAGCACGACGGGTGGCTTCGGCGTCAGCGACAGCGTCAGCCGGAGGCCCCCGAGGTCGGCGGTCGCATCGGCAGTCGTGGCGTCGGGCAGCGCATCGTCGGCGGCCGCCTGCTCAGCGCTCCCTGCCGCCGCCTGCCCGGCAGGCACCTCGGTGGGTGCCGATCGGGAGCGGACGAAGAACACCCCGGCCGCGATCAGCGCCACGAGGAGTATGCCGACGATCACGTCCCGGTTCTTCATGGTGCCGCTCTCGTTGATGCGCCCGTCGCCTGGCGTCTCGGCGCGCTCGGCCCGACCTCGCTCGTCGGGCTACGGCGCGTCGATCTGACCGCGCCCTGCCGTGACATCGAATGGGGACTGGGGATTCCATCACTGGTCCCCGGTCCCCGATCCCCGGCCCCTGCCCTCCTACGTGTGGTATTCCAGGCACGCCGCGATGGCCGGGTCCTTCAACGGCACGGCATCGTGCCGCGAGAGGAACCACCCGAACACCAGCGTGAAGAGGCCGACGAAGCCGAGCGTGACGACGAACTCGACGATCGGCAGATGGCCGTGCGCGGCCTCGTTCCCGTGACCGACGGCCGGGCCGACCATCACGTACAGCTCCCAGAACTGCGCGAAGAGAATCAGCAGCGACACGGGCACCAGCCGCCGCGGATTCCGCTTGGCCTCGCGCGGCACCAGCAGCAGGAACGGCACGACGAACTTCAGCACAGGCAGCAGGACGATGTACGGCAGCCACCCGTTCTCCATCCGCTTGATGAAGTAGATCGTCTCCTCGGGAATGTTCGCGTACCAGATCAGCATGTGCTGGCAGAAGTAGATGTACGCCCAGAAGCCGGTCCAGGCGAACACCATCTTCCCGAGGCTATGCAGATGATTCTCGTTGAGGAAGCCCTTCAACTTCCCCGCCATCATGAGCACGCCGGCCACCACGGCGATGAACGCGGTCCCGGTCTGGACGATGTCCGTAAACGTCAGCACGGCGAACATCGTCGAGAACCAGTGCGCGTCGAGCGACATCAGGAAATAGAAACTGACGACGCTGAAGGTCAGCGAAAAGATGACGAGGAAGATGGCCGAGAGCGTGCGATTCCTCCGCGTCGGGCCGATGCCACCGTCGCGGTCCTGCCGGTGCGACGTGCCCACCATGAGCCAGGCGAACACCATCCACACCACAAGGCTGACGCCCACCAGCGCCACGAACATCGTCAGGTTGAGGAACGGCGCCTTGTGGGCCAGGATCGGATCCTCGGCGACGACCTCGGCGTGCGACCAGTGATAGAGCGTGTGCGCGCCCAGGCCCACGAGCATGGCGAGCACGCCGCCCGGCAGCAGCCAGGCGGTCATGGCCTCGGGGATGCGGCGCATCGAGACGGACCAGTGGCCGCGGGAGAGGTACAGGATCGCGAGCCACGAGGCGCCGAATACGCCAAGACCGAGAGCGTAGAAGACGCCAATCAGATACGAGCTCCATGCCAGCGGCGCGTCGCCGCTGGTGAACGCCCAGGCGAGCGCGCCGGCACCTGCGAGGACGGCCACGGCCGACACGCCCATGACGCTTCCGGGTAGCGCGACACGACCAGGGGCCTCGGGATATGCGTGCTGATGAGGATGGCTCATGGCGTCACTTCCCTTCCTGCCCTGCCGCAGTGGCGCCGGAGCCCGGGGCCACGGGTGGTGCCGCCGTCGGTGGTGGAGGCGCCACCGGCTCGGTCTTCTGCATCTCGCGGATGTAGTGGATCACCGACCACGCGTCGCGCTGATCGACCTGCCGCGCGTGACTCGGCATCGAGTTCTGTCCCCGCATCGGCCGGTGGAACAACTGCCCGTCCGGCCAGTCGCGCACCTTCTGCGTCATCAGGCTGGGCGGCTTCGGAAACAGCGCCGTCACCGTGCCGTCGCCGGCGCCTTTCGGGCCGTGGCACGTGATGCACACCTGTTCGTAGACGAACTTCCCGTGGGCGATGACGTCGGGCGTGGGCTGGAGGGGGTTCACCAACTCCGCGCCGGCCCGATCGGCTTCGTTCTGGGCGTAGGGATACGGCACCTCGCCGACGGCGACGGTGCCCGGCTGGGGCTCCATAAGGCCGGTGGCCCGCGCGAGAAAGATGTCCTTGCGCTGGGGCTTCAGCTTCGGCTGGTCGCCCATGTCGAGGCGGTTGCCCTCGCGGTGCGGCGTGCGGCCGGCCGGCAGGCCGAGGTCGCACCCGGAGAGCAGCACGGCCGCGGCCGCGACGACGAGCGCGTGGGGGACGTTACGCATGACGGCCTCCCTCGCCAGTGCGGTTATGCGCCGGGCGCCCCGAGCGCCCTGGCGTCAGGTAGGGCGGTCGAGGGGCGAGATCAACCAGGGTCACGCCGTCGGCGCCGAGCGACCGGACGAACGACTCGGCCCGCGCCGCGTCCCACTTCGGATCCGTCGCCGAAATCCACAGGACGAACCGGTCGATGGTCGCCCCCGTCTTGATGAGCATCGGAGGAGGCTGCGGCACGGTGTCCCGCTTGCCGGCGATGATGGCGACGATGGCGCTGCCGAGCGCCGCCCAGAAGACCATGGCTTCGAAGGTAATGGGAATGAACGCGGGCCAAGCCCAGTAGGGCTTGCCGCCGAAGTTCATGGGCCAGTCCCAGATCATCACGTAGTTCTGCAGGCCCTGGGCGAAGAGGATGCCGCACAGCGCCAGCACGGCCGTGACGTACGGGATCCACGATCGCTTCTGCCCCATCGCGTCTTCCATCCCGTGGATGGGGAACGGGGTCAGGAAGTCGAAGTGGGTCCAGCCCGCGTCGCGGACCTTCGCGGCCGCGGTGAGCGCGTCAGCAGGCTCGTAGAAGTGGCCCAGGATGCCAGTCGTCGATGTCGGCGTCATGGATCACGCCTCCTGAATGGCCGCCGAGGCGGCAGGGGTGGGAGAGCTCTTCGCCACCTTCGGATCCATCACGCCCTTCACCTCCGAAATCGCCACGACCGGCAGGACGCGGACGAAGAGGAGGAACAGCGTGAAGAACAGGCCGAAGGATCCAAGGAGGATGGCGTAGTCCCAGAAGGTCAGCGCGTACATGCCCCACGACGAGGGCAGGAAGTCGCGATGGAGCGACGTCACGACGATGACGTAGCGCTCGAACCACATCCCGACGTTCACGAGGATCGACACGACGAACAGCACCCAGGTGTGGCGCCGCATCGACTTCCACCAGAACAGCTGCGGGATGATGGCGTTGCAGGTGAACATGATCGCGTAGGCCCATCCGTACGGCCCGAACGCCCGGTTCTTGAAGACGAACCCTTCCCATTCGCTCCCCGAGTACCACGCCATGAAGAACTCGGTGGAGTAGGCGAAGCCGACCATCATCCCGGTGAACATCAGGATCTTGGCCATCGCCTCCATGTGGTTCGTCGTGATGTAGTGCTTCATCCCGAAGTAGCCGCGCATGAAGGTCATCAGCGTGATGACCATGGCGAACCCCGAGAAGATGGCGCCGACGACGAAGTAGGGCGGGAAGATCGTCGTGTGCCAGCCGGGCATGACCGACGTGGCGAAGTCGAACGACACGATCGTGTGGACCGAGAAGACCAGCGGCGTCGCGAGCGCGGCCAGGATCATGTAGGCCGACTCGTAGTGCCGCCACGCCCGGTGCGACCCGTTCCACCCGAAGCTCATGGCGTTGTACAGCGCCTTGCGCCAGGGGTGCGTGGCCCGGTCGCGCACGGTCGCGAGGTCCGGCAGCAGCCCGACGTACCAGAACGCGAGCGAGACGAGGCCGTACGTCGAGATCGCGAAGATGTCCCACGCCAGCGCCGAGTTGAAGTTCACCCAGAGCGGCCCGCGCGCGTTGGGATACGGGATGAGCCAGTAGGCGAACCACGGCCGGCCGAGGTGGATGATCGGGAAGATGCCGGCGCAGGCGACGGCGAAGAGCGTCATCGCCTCGGCCGCCCGGTTGATGCCGGTCCTCCACTGCTGCCGGAAGAGGAAGAGCACCGCGGAGATCAGGGTCCCGGCGTGGCCGATGCCGATCCAGAAGACGAAGTTGATGATGAACGAGCCCCAGCCCACGGGCTGGTTCACGCCGACGATGCCCATGCCGGCGTAGACGAGCGTGACGAGCGCGAAGCCCAGCAGACTCAGAAACGCGAGCGCGACGCCGAAGGCGATCCACCACCGTTTCGTGGGGAACTGCTCGGCGTGCATGCAGATGTCGCGGTCGACGTCGATCCACTTCTTGCCCCCGGTGACGAGCGGCTCCGGCACCTCGAGGTCGCCGCCGTACGGGCCGGCGCCGGGCACGACGATCGGCCGGCCGGTGAGCTGGCGGTCGTCCATCACCGTGGCGTAGGGACTCGCCTCATGCCTTGTCATGACGCACCTTCGTCAGATAGGAGATGGACGGCTTGACGCCCAGCGCGTCGAGGAGCCGCATCGCGCGCGGGTGGGCGGCCAGCGCCGCCACACGCGACTCGGGGTTGTTCACGTCGCCGAACGTGATGGCGCCCGTCGGGCAGGCCTCCATGCACGCCGGCACCACGGCACCATCAGGGAAGTGATCCTTCGACCGGCCGTCCCGGATCGCGGCCGACACGGCGGCGCGGACGCGCTGGATGCAGAACGAGCACTTCTCCATGACGCCCCGGCTCCGCACCGTGACCTCGGGGTTGTTCTTCATCTGCATCGGACCGCGCGTGTTCAACTCGGCGTTGCGGCCGATGGTCGGCAGCAGCCAGCGGAAGAAGGCGCTTTCCTGAGCCTTGCTGTACTCCCAGAAATTGAAGCGCCGGACTTTGAACGGGCAGTTGTTCGCGCAGTACCGCGTGCCGACGCACCGGTTGTAGACCTGCTGGTTCAGCCCGTCAGCACTGTGCATGGTCGCGACGAAGGGGCACACCGTCTCGCACGGCGCGTTTTCGCAGTGCTGGCACAGCATCGGCTGGAAGAGCGTCTGCGGTTCTTCGACGACCTCCAGCGGACCGTCCCAGACCTCCGCGTCCCACTGGCCGTCCTTCCTCGGCGCGTCGAAGTAGCGGTCGATCCGCATCCACGACATCTCGCGGCCGGCGATGATGCCGTCCCGACCGACGACCGGGATGTTGTTCTCCGCCTGGCAGCCGATGACGCACTTGCCGCAGCCCGTGCACTTGCTGAGGTCGATCGCCATCGCCCAGCGGGCCTTGGGGTACTCGTGCTCCGGCCAGATCGACGGGCCGCCATGCATCTGCTCGGTGCCCGACTTCGCATTCTTCTCGTACGCCGACAGCGTCGTCACGGGCACGAGCGGCCGGCGATCGCGATCGATGACATCCGAGCCCTGCGCGAAGGCGAGTGCCTCGTGGCCGGCCGCCCGGCGGACCGTCACCGGCAGCCCGGCCGAGATCAACCGACGGCCGTCGAGCGCGCGAAGCGGGAAGGCGTTGTGCCCGACGCCGGCCCCGATGACGCCGCACGCCGTCCGTCCGAGGCCGAGCGGCAGGGCGACTTGATCGTCGTGCATGCCGGCATGGCGGTACGCGGGGACCACCAGCTTCGTATGGCCGGCATCGACTTCGACGAGATCGCCGTTGGCGAGGCCCATCTCGTCGAACCGGCGCGGCGCGATCGAGAGGGCGCCGCCCCAGGTGAGGCGCGTGATCGGATCGGGCAGCTCGTTCAGCCAGCCGTTGTTGGCCGATCGGCCGTCCGCGAGCGCGAAGTGCGGATACAGCTGCAGCTCGAGACCCGACGAGGTTCCCTCCGCTCCTGCCAGCGAACTCAGCAGCGAGAGCGCGCTGGCGGAGACCATCCGCGGCGCGAGCGGCGGCGGGGTC
>CAYZYG010000179.1:0-6097 GCA_964481395.1 uncultured Vicinamibacterales bacterium | reverse complement strand
TTCACTTCTCGCTCGACGCGGGCGATATAGTCGTCAAGCGAGGGGTCAGATGACGGCGGCAGGGGAGCGGGGGTGCTGGGGGGCGGGGGAGCGGAAGACGCGGCCGGGGCGGCGGTGCGCAGGCCGCGCAGCATGCGGGCGAAGAGCAGCGCTCCCAACAGGACGCCCACCACCGGCAGCAGCCACAACACGACCAGGCTGACGCCGCGGCGGGGCGGGTTCGCCAGCACCCCATCGCCGTACTGCCGGGCGAAGTAGTCCAGCACGTCCTGGCGGCTGTCGCCCGCGCTCAGCTTGGTGCGGATCAGTTCGCGCCAGTCGGCGCAGGCCTGCGTCGGGCAAACGTCCAACGGCGTGCTCTCGCACACCGGGCAGTAGAGGTCTTTGGCGACCTCGTTCACTTCGTCGTCGGTGATCTCCTCCTGGGCCAAGGCCATTGCCGGCAAGAGGGCCAGCAGGAGAGCCAGGATGAGCCAACGAATGACTGTGTACTTGCGCATGACTAATCTCCCGCCGCGGCCACCGCCGGCCGGCGGGCGCGCGCGGGCGCTTTCTCCCGGTCGGGCCAGGCGGCGATCAGCGTGCCCAGCACGAAGATGACCCCGCCCGCCCACACCCAGTTGATGAGCGGGTTCAGGAAGATGCGGAACGTCGCCGCGTCGGCCGAAGTCGGCTCCCAGTTGACCAGGATGACGTAGAAGTCCTCGGTGATGGTCGAGCGGGCCGACGGGATGGTCATCGGCTGGCCGGAGCGTTGGTAGAACTCAATGAGCGGGTTCAGCTTGCGCATGAACTCGCCATTTTTGTACAGGTCGAGGTCGGCCCGCGTGATGAGCAGGTCATCGGCCCCTGGCTCGCGGGTGACGTTGTTGAAGACCATCTCGAAGTCGCCGATCTGGACGCTCTCGCCGGCGTTCAGGCGAATCTGTGTCTCAGTCTGGTACAGCCCATCGGCGACGATGCCGAAGGCCATGATGAGCACGCCCATGTGGATCCAGTAGCCGCCATAGCGCCGCCGGTTGCGGGCCATCAGGGTGGCGAAGGCTGTCCAGGGGGCTTCCCCCTTGCGCATGCGCGCCCGCGTGCCCTTGCCGAACTCCAGCAGCGTCAGCACCGTCGAGAAGCCGACCAGCCAGAAGCCCAGCAGCGCCGGCCACAGCCGCACGCCCAGGGCGAACAGGACGACGATAAAGACCGTGGCGGCCACGGCCGGCCACAATACGGCGCGGCCGAGGCGCTGCATGCTCGTTCGGTACCACATCGTCAGCGGGGCCACGCCCATCAGCAGCACCAGCGCGGCGAACAGCGGCGCCAGCGCCCGCTCATAGACGGGCGGCCCGACGAAACCCTTCTCCCCGGTAAACAGCTCGGAGAAGATGGGGTAGTAGGTGAACAGGAAGACCACGGCCAGGATGGCCATGATCAGGAAGTTGTTATAGAGAAAGGCCGCCTCGCGCGACAGATAAGAAACCAGCGCGTTTTCCGAGCGCAGACTGTCGCGCCGCACCGTGATCCAGTAGGCCGAGAAGACGAACATGATCACGATGAAGCCGAAGAACAGCGGGCCGATGGCCGACTGGGCAAAGGCATGGACGGACGAGATGACGCCGCTGCGGACGATGAACGTGCCCAGTATGACCAGACAGTAGGTCAGCACGATGAGGAACATGTTCCACATCTTGAACATGCGCATCTTTTCCTGGATCATGACCGAGTGCAGGAAGGCCGTGCCGGCCAGCCAGGGCATCAGCGAGGCGTTCTCCACCGGGTCCCAGCCCCAGTAGCCGCCCCAGCCCAGCACGTCGTAGGCCCAGCGCCCGCCCAGGATCAGCCCCAGGCTCAGGAAGAGCCACGCCACCAGCGTCCAGCGCCGGCTGGTGCGGATCCAGTTATCGCCCGGCTGGTTGGAGATGAGCGCGGCCATGGCGAAGGCGTAGGGGATGGTGAAGCCGACGAAGCCCAGGTAGAGCATCGGCGGGTGGATGATCATGCCGGGATGGCGCAGCAGCGGGTTCAGGCCGTTGCCGTCGACCGGCACAACCAGGTTGCGCGCGAACGGGTTCTCGATGACCGTGGAGATGAACAGGAAGAAGAGCTGGGTCATGCCGGTGACGATGATGACGTAGGGCATCAACTCTTTCTGCTGCCGCCACTTGCTGAGCATGGCCGCGCAGGTGAAGGCCGACAGCAGCACGTTCCAGAACAGCAGCGACCCCGCCTGGCCGCCCCACAGCGCCGTCACCTTCAGATAGGTGGGCATGCCGCGGCTGCTGACGTGGGAGACGTAGGCGATGGAGAAGTCGCCCGTGACCAGGGCTGTGATGATCAGGCCGCAGGCCAGCGCGACGAGCGGGAAGAGGGCGACAATGGCGTTGCGGCCGCTGCGCACCCAGCGGTCGTCCTTGCGGCGCGCGCCGTAATAGGCGGCGGCGATGGCATAAACCGCGCAGAGCATGGCCAGACCGAGGGTGATGAAACCGACATCAGCGATCATAGGCTTTTACTCGATACAAAACGCAAAGACGCGGAGACGCAAAGAAACAACCCTAGCGTCCTCGCGCCTTAGCCTTGGCGTGTGTCCGGCGTTGTGATCCGATCGCAGAACAGACTAATACTCCGTTTGATCGAACATCGGCACCGCGGTCGGATGCCCCGAGGCGTCCATTTCTTCGTAGCGCGTCGGGCACTTGAGCATCAGCCCGCCGGGGTTGGACATGAAGACGCCGTCCGCGCCGGCGCTGCCCTCGACCAGGGCCTGGGCCTGACCTTGCAACAGGTCGGGCTTCGGTTCGTTCATGGCGACGATGTGGAGGCGCTGGGTGGGATTGTTCAGGTCGTCAACGATGTCGAACTCCAGCCGCGAGGTCTGGGCGTCGATCTGAGTATAGATGATCGAGTCGCCGATGACCCAGCCGGCCACGCGCAGGTCGCGCCCGACCAGGCGATCCTGCTCGGCGTAGAATTCGCCGACCGTCTTGTAGAGCTGCGTGTTGCCGCTCATGGCGTTGACGACGAGAAACACGACGGCCGAGATCAATACCAGGCCGCCGATGACGAACAACAGGCGATTCCGGCGGGGTTTCTCCAGAATCAGGCTTTCGTTGTTGTTCTGCCAGGAAACATCTGCCATGTCTCTCTCCTTGTGGCCCTAAGCCTACTCTTCTTCTTCGGCGGCTTCCGCCTCGGCCTCGATGGCCTCCAGGATGGCCCGCGCCTGCTCGGCGAACTCTTCCGGCACGGCGACGTGGCCCGTACCGAGCAACCCGACGATCAGCCCGATGGCCTCGCCCGCGCCCTCTTGGTAGGCCCGGGCGGGGATGCCCTCGGCCTGCAAGCGTCCGGCGATGATCTCGGCCGCCATCACGCCCGAAGTCTGCTCGACGACGACCCACTGCACCTGTTGGGCGTCGCCGGAGGGGGCGCTGTCGGCGTCGTTTGGCTCAGATAGGGGGAATGTGTTGTTGTTGTCCATGATCGATCGGCCTGCCATCCTTACGTTGCATTGAGAATTATAGCGCGCGCCGCCCCGTGTGGGCAGCGATATTAAGGAAACGCCGAACTCATCGTCCGGCGCCCCTCACAACTATCCTATTATAGACGACAATGGATGGATAGCCAGCACAAAGATCATGGGTTGGGTGTGACAGATGTCATGGGAATGCAGGGGAGCGGGGGAGCAGGGGAGATGCGGAGTCTGCATCCTCAGATGCGGGCGGGGAAGTCAAAGGCCGCGCGGGGAGGCGCGGCCTGGGAGCGGGGGCGAGGCCGGGTTGGGCTAGTCGGCGGCGGCGAAGGCGGGCGCGCCGGTGTAGCGGGCGCAGGTGGCGCACTTGGCCGGCAGCCGCCCCTCGGCGCGGGTCAGGGCCGTCCAGCAGGCCAGCGCCGGATTCTGGTAGGCGGGGCAGCCGGCGCGCGTCGTCTCGTCGCAGTTCTTGTACACCCAACAGGGGACGGACAGGGCAGCCGAGCGGGCAGCCATCGTCAGCGAGATCGAGGGCTTCGCCGCCGGTTGGTTGGCCTGGGCCACCTCTTCCGCGTCCCAGCGCGCCACCAGCCGGTTCATGGCGTAGCCAATGACCAGCACCACCGCCAGCGGGACGATGCACCGCAGCGCGAAGAGCGCCACCACGACGGTAATACCCTGAAATTCGTTCATCACATACCTCGGAAGCATCCACAGATTTCGCAGATTACGCAGATTATTAGGCAACCTGCCATGATTACGTCACCTGTCCTGCTTTTGCCCAGTAGACTTGTCAGGTCTAGACCGGCCTAACTATAGAATAAGCCCGAGGCGGGTGCGTGTCTATTGGGTGGAGGGAGTATTTTGGGGGTGGGGGAAGCACCCCAGGGGGAGCAGGGGGCAGGGGAGATAAGAACTTTGTCCAACCGTCTCCTTTCACCCCCGAAGTGCTTGAAGATAAACGGGATGACTTGGTAAAGTTCTCCCATGCGCCACTTCCTCCATCCCACCCCCCTCCAACTCGCCCGCGCCCTCGACCGGCTGGCCGCGCTCGTCTATCGCCGCCGCGTCCCCCTGGAGCCGCTGCGCTTCACCCGCCTGAGCGGCCCTCCATTCGGATCGCCGCCGGCTCCGGCGGCCGGCGATCCAGGCGAGCCGATTCCCCCCGGAACCTATTGGGGCGGCCCCAACGTCAACTTCCTTCTGCGCGGCGTCGTCACCATTCCGGCCGATATCGACCCCGCCGCCGGCCCCCTGGCCCTCCATCTGCCCCTCGGCGAGGCCGGCGACTTCTCCCACCCCGAGGCCCTCGTCTACCTCAACGGCGTCCCCTGGGCCGGGGTTGACCGCCACCACCAGGAAATCCCCCTCCCTTGTAGCGCGGGATGGCATCCCGCCTCTTCGGCTCCCGGAAGCGCAATACCATCCGACGCTACAACGCATAGGCGGGATACCACCCCGCGTTACAACCTCCTCCTTCACGGCTGGACGGGCCTCCTGGGCAGCCACGACGCCGACCCCGCCCGGCGGCTGTTCATGGGCCAGTGCGCCCTCGTCCAGATCGACCCGCCGGCGCGCGACCTGTTGACCCTCGGCCGCGCCGCCCTGCAGACGGCCGAGCTGCTCGACGAGCGCGACCCCGCCCGCGCCCGCCTGCTGACCGCCCTCGACGACGCCTTGCGCCTGCTCCATCCATCTTCTCCGTCTTCATCCGTCGCCATTCTGCCCGCCCTCGACGCCTTGCGCGCCGGCGTGGCCGCGGCCGGGCCGCCGCTCGACCTCGACCTCATCGCCGCCGGCCACGCCCACATCGACGTGGCCTGGCTGTGGACGCTGGGCCAGACGCGCGGCAAGGCCGCCCGCACCTTCGCCACCGTCCTGCGCCTCATGGAGCAGTTCCCCGACTTCCACTTCACCCAGAGCCAGCCCCAACTCTACGACTTCCTGCGCGCCGACCAGCCCGCCCTGTTCGACCAGGTCGCCGCCCGCGTGGCCGAGGGGCGCTGGGAGCCGATTGGCGGCATGTGGGTGGAGGCCGACTGCAACATCAGCGGCCCGGAGTCATTGGCCCGCCAGCTCGTCCTCGGTCGCCGCTTCTTCCGCGACCGGTTCGGGCCGGCGGCCGAATCGCCCGTCCTCTGGCTGCCCGACGTCTTCGGCTACGCCTGGAACCTGCCCCAACTCATCCGCGAGGCGGGGCTGGAGTACTTCTTCACCATCAAGATCGGCTGGAACCAGACCAACCAGATGCCCTTCGACTCCTTCTGGTGGCAGGGGCTGGACGGCACGCGGGTGCTGACCCACTTCAGCACCACCCCCGACGGCCCCGGCGACGCCGGCCGCGCCCCCAACTTGCTTGCCACGGCCACCTACAACGCCAACCTGACCCCCTTCGCCGCCCTCGGCTCTTGGGTCAAGCTGAAGCACAAGGCGACGCAGCGCACCATGCTCATGGCCTACGGCTATGGCGACGGCGGCGGCGGCCCCACGCGTGAGATGAACGAGAACGCCGCCCTCCTGCGCCACTTCCCCGGCCTGCCCCGCGTAGTGCAGGGGCGGGTCATCGACTTCTTTCGCCGGCTGGAAGCGGAGAGCGGCGGCGAGCTGCCCGTCTGGAACAGCGAGCTGTACCTG